>CAZXHG010000024.1:0-55099 GCA_964639985.1 uncultured Rickettsiales bacterium | reverse complement strand
CGTCCTCTCAGACCAGCTACCCATCGAAGCCTTGGTGAGCCGTTACCTCACCAACTAGCTAATGGGCCGCGGGCCGATCCTCGGTCGGCCGAAGCCTATCACCAGCGGAACCAGGGTCCTGCTGGTCGTACGCGGTATTAGCAGCCCTTTCGAGCTGTTATCCCCCGTCCCAAGGGTACGTTACCCACGTGTTACTCACCCGTCCGCCACTTTACTCACCCCCGAAGGGGCTTTCTCGTGCGACTTGCATGTGTTAAGCACGCCGCTTGCGTTCGCTCTGAGCCAGGATCAAACTCTCCAGTTAAAGAGAATTCCACTCGAGCCCGGAGGCCCGAGGTAGTCGTTCGATCTCAACTCCATTGGAATCGACGAACTTGCTATTCCGTTTTCAAAGACCGACATCATTGCCGATTGTGGACTATACCTCCGTCGACCGGAAGCAGTCAACCCTTTTTTTCGCATCTTCCGGCAACCCCGGGAGAGAGCGAAATCGGCTTTTCAAATCCGCCGCCGCGTGGTTCACCGCGCCGCAGCGGTGCGGAAAAGTAGTCTCCTACCGCCTACCTGTCAACCCTCTTTTTCGTAATTTCTCGCCTCGAGGGTCGCACCCCGGATTCCCGGAGTTTTCCGGCCGCCAGGGCCGGTGGCGAGATCGATGCCCGTCGAGCCTATCCTGCGACTCATCGGGCGTACTCGACGGCGCGCGTCTCGCGGATGACCGTGACCTTGATCTGGCCCGGGTAGCTCATCTCTTCTTCGATCTTGCGCGCGATGTCCCGGCTCAGCACCACCGCGTCCTCGTCACGGACCCGTCCGTTGGACACGATCACGCGCACCTCGCGCCCCGCCTGGATGGCATAGGTCTTGTCCACGCCAGGGAAGCTGTTGCCGATCTTCTCGAGGTCGTTGAGGCGCTGCAGGTAGCTCTCCAGCACCTCTCGCCGTGCGCCAGGCCTGGCACCGCTGATCGTGTCCGCCGCCTGCACCAGCGGCGCGTAGAGCGTGGTCTGAGGCACCTCCTCGTGGTGGCTGGCGATGGCGTTGACGATCGCGGGCTTCTCGCCGTGCTTCTTGGCGAACTCCGCGCCGATCAGGGCGTGGGAGCCCTCGGCCGTCTGGTCGAGCACCTTGCCGATGTCGTGCAGCAATCCCGCGCGCTTGGCGAGCTTCTGATCGAGGCCGATCTCCGCGGCCATCATGCCGGCGAGGTGGGACACCTCCATGGCATGCTGCCACTGGTTCTGGCCGTAGCTCGTGCGCCACTTCAGCGCGCCGATCAGCTTGACGATCTCCCCATGCACCCCGTGGATGCCGGCCTCGTAGCAGGCCTGCTCACCCGCGGCCTTCACCTTCTTGTTGAACTCCTTCTCCGCCTTGTGCACCAGCTCCTCGATGCGTGACGGGTGGATGCGGCCGTCCCGGATCAACGCCTCGAGCGCGTGGCGGGCGATCTCGCGCCGGATCGGATTGAATCCGCTGAGGATCACCACATCGGGGGTGTCGTCGATGATCAGATCGATGCCGGTCGCGGCCTCGAGCGCGCGGATGTTGCGCCCCTCGCGACCGATGATGCGGCCCTTCATCTCGTCGTTGGGCAGCGCGACCACGGACACGGTCTTCTCGCTGACGTACTCGCCGGCGTAGCGCTGCAACGCGGTGGCGACCACCTTGGTTGCGCGCTTCTCCTCCTCCTCCTTGAGCAGCTCGTCGAAGGCCTTGAGCCTACGCGCGACGTCCGCCTGGGCCTCCTTCTCCACCGCCGCGATCAGCTCCTGACGCGCCTCGTCGCGACTCATGCCGGCGATGGACACGAGCTGGCTCTCGATCTCCCCGGTGCGGCTCTCGACCTCGGCCTCGCGCTGGTCGAGGTTCTTGACCCGGTCTCGCACGGACTGCTCCCTGCTCCGCCAGTCCTTCTCACGCTGCGCCAGATCCTCCTCGCGGTTGACCAGCTTCTCCTCCTTGACGTCCAGTCGCTTGCCCCACTGCTCGTTGTTGCGTCGCTCCTCGCGGACGTCCTCCTCGAGCTTGTCCCGGGCCACCCGCAGCTCCTTCTGCATCTGGGCCTCGGACTCCTTCTGGGCGCGTTGCGCCGCCTCCTGCAGCAACCTCTCCTGGTCGGAACGCAGCTCCCGGATCCGCTCGGCGCTGTCCTTTCGCGCGGAGCGCAGGGCGAGGAGGAAACCGATCCCCCCGCCCAGCAGGGCTGCTGCCACGGCAATCGCTATCGTCATACCCACGTGCACGGCGTATGCCTCTCTCGCGTCCCGGACAGGTGGACGCGTTCGTCTCGCTTGTGTGATGCCAGGCGCCGTCGAGACGGCGACCGTGGCGACCCTGCGCCGCCGCGGCCCTGCGTGGGGAGGATGTGGACTCGAGCACTGGACTACGCCGCCCGGGCCGCCGAACACCGGCAGCCGTACAGGACGGTCTCGCACGCATGCGCGTGCTACTTGTCTACGAGGGCTCCTTCCGCCTGGGTTGCATCGTCCGTCCTGGGCTCGAAATCCGCGCTGATCGATCACGGAGTCGTCACGACCCGTGTTCCTTCTGTCCTTCCCATTCGGGCCATCACGCTGTCCGCCGAGACGGTGGCGCGACGGGTATCTACGAACGACCCGACGACGTCAGCTGTGCGTCGATCTGCTGGATCAACGCCTGGGTCTTCAGGTCGATATCCTCCTTGAGGTGGTCTACGTCCTCTTGCAGGGCCTGGTGCTCGCGACGCAAGGACACGAGATCGGAAGCGAAGTTGAGCGCGGTCAGCACTGCCGCGTGGTAGGAGGCCGCCGGCGTGGCGCCTCCCATCGCGCGCAGGGTGTCGTCCACCAGATCGGCGACGTGCTTGACGTGCTCCTCGGTGTCGTCGCTCTTGAGCACGTAGCGGTTGCCCAGGATGACGACCTCGATCGAGCGCTCGTTCGAATCGGCCACTGCTTCAGCCGCTGCCCTCCCGCTCGGTACTGCGCCGCAGTGCGTCGCGAGTGACAGTCCCTATCCGTCTAAACTACCAGAATGTCAAGGGAAGTCTATTGTTGTGGCGACGGGCTGTCAAGGTCGTCGGGCCGCTCGAACAGCGCCTCGATGAAGTCCTCTGCGACGAAGTCGCGCAGGTCGTCGACCTGCTCGCCGATGCCGATCAGCTTCACGGGAATGCCCAGCTCGTCGCAGATGCCCACGATCACTCCCCCCTTGGCCGTGCCGTCGAGCTTGGTCAGCACGATGCCGCTGATGTCGACCGCCTCGGAGAAGCTGCGCGCCTGCGCGATGGCGTTCTGGCCGTTGTTGGCGTCGATCACCAGCAGGATCTCGTGGGGTGCCCCCGCCAGCTTCTTGGCGACCACCCGCTTGACCTTTGTCAGCTCATCCATCAGCGGCACACGTGTATGCAGTCGACCGGCCGTGTCGCAGATCAGCACGTCCGCACCGCGTGCCAGCGCCGCGGACATGGCGTCATGGACCACGGACGCCGGATCCGCACCCTCGTCGCGTCGCACCACGTCCGCACCAGCGCGCTCGCCCCAGATCTCGAGCTGATCGATGGCCGCAGCCCGGTAGGTGTCGGCCGCGGCCAGCATCACCTTGTGGCCGGCGCGGGTGTAGCGGCTGGCCAGCTTGCCGATGGTCGTGGTCTTTCCCGAGCCGTTCACGCCCACGACCATGATCACCAGGGGCCCCTCGGCCGGGCGTTCGGCCAGGGGGGCGGCGTTGCCCGCCACGATGGAGGCCATGTGCTCACGCAGCCACTCCCGCACGAACGAGGGTTCCATGGACTCCTCCCCCTTGAGGCTTGCGCGGAGCTCGTCCAGCAGGTGGGTCGCGGTGCGCACACCCACGTCTGCGGAGATGAGCACCTCCTCCAGCTGCCCGAGCAGGGCGCCGTCGACCCGTCCACCGACGAAGAGCTCGTCGATGCGGCGCACGAGCTGTCCCTTGGTCCGGGCGAGGCCGACGCGCAGGCGCGCCATCACCGTGTCTCGCGCCTCCTCCGACGCGATCTGGGGTACTGTCTCCTCGTCCGGCTCCGGCAGCGCGCGGCGGCGCCGCACGACCACGAAGACCACCACCGCCACCGCGACCAGAGCCACGCCGCCCACTCCGAGGCCGATCCACAGCTCGAGACCCATCACGCCACGTCCTCCAGCTTCACCGTCACCAGCTTGCTCACGCCCGGCTGCTCCATGGTCACTCCGAACAGCGTGTCCGCCGTCTCCATGGTCAATCGCTTGTGGGTGATCACGATGAACTGCGTGCGACCGCTCATCTCCGTCAACAGCTGACACACCCGGCGGACGTTGGCCTCGTCGAGCTCCGCGTCCACCTCGTCCAGCAGGCAGAACGGAGACGGGCGGTGCAGGAACACCGCGAACAGCAGGCTGATCGCCGCCATCGCCTTCTCGCCGCCGCTCAGCAGCCCCATCGCCTTGAGCTTCTTGCCCGGGGGCTGCACGTTGGCCTCGACCCCCGTCTCGAGCAGGTCCTCCGGATCGGTCAACGCCAGGTAGGCCTTGCCGCCGCCGGTGAGGCGTGGGTAGAGCTCCTGGAAGTGTCGGTTCACCTCCGCGAAAGCCTTGCCGAACCGCTCGCGGCTCTCCCGGTTGAGCTTGCTGATGCCCCGCCGGATGCGAGCGATCGACGCCTCCAGGTCCTCCATCTGGGCCTTGAGCTTGCCGTGCTCGACGCGGACCTCCTCGTAGGCCTCGGGCGCGCCCATGTTGATCTCGCCGATCCGGTCGAGATCCACGCGGGTCTTGTGCAACTGCTCGGCGCGCTGCTGCAACCCCTCGACCTCGAGCAGCTGCTCCCAGCCGAACTCGATCCGGATGCCGTCGGCTTCCGCGCCGTCGTCGTCGGGTGCACCTGTCCCGGCGTCCCCGGCCGCATCTGCTTCGGACACCGGCTCGTCGTCCAGGGGCCGTGGCAACGTGCCGCGCAGCACGACCTCCACGCTGCCGTCGGACTCGAGCTGGCCGAAGAGGCGCTTCAGGTCCAGGCCATGGTCGGCGCGCAGGCCATTGGCCAGGTGCGTGATCTCGGCGTTCAGCACCGCGACCTGGGAGGAGACGTCCTGGATCCGTGCGTCGAGCTTGCCCGACCGCTCACGCAGCTCTCGCACCTCGCTCTCGAGGGTACGCCGCTCGGCCTCCACGCGCTCCTGGTGCTGGATCGCCCGCTCGAGGTCGGTGCCCTCGCCCTCGATGGCTCGCGCTATCTGCTCGCAATCGGTGGCGCGCGACAGGACCCGCCGGCGGTGGTCCTCGATCAGCTGCTCCACCCGGGTGCGTTCGGCCCGCTCCTGCTCCAGCTTGCCGCGCACGTCCGCCCTGTTCGCCTCGAGCTGCGCGAGCCGCTGCCGCACCGACTCCAGTCGCTCACGGGCCGCCGTGGCCTCGAGGCGAGCCTCGAACGCCTCGCTGCGCCTCGCGTCGCGCTGTGTGCGGAGCTCCAGCGCGCGGCTGTCGAAGGCCGCGATCTGCTGACGGAGCACGTCCCGCTCGCCCTCGGCCTGCTCCACGGCCGCCTGGACCTTTCGCTGCTCCTCCTCGATGGCCGCCGTCGCCGGCGCGAGTACGTCCCGTTCCTCCTCCAGGCTCAACAGGCGGCGGCCGGCCGCGCCGACCTCCCGCCGGACGGCCTGCAGCTCGCTGAGCACGCCCGCTCGCCGCACGTCGAGCTCGTGCAGCTCACCCCGAGTGGCCTCACGCCGCTCGGTCAGCTGGTCCATGGCCGTGGAGATGCGCTTGAGCGCGACCCGGCCCTCGGAGGTCTGGGCGCCCAGGTCCGCCAGCTCTCCTTCGAGCCGTCGGAGCTCCCGCTTCTGCCCCAGCACGCCTCCCTCGACCCGTGCGCCGCCGGACACGATGCCGCTGGGCATCACCGTGTCGCCGTCCAGGGTCACCAGCCGTCGCGTGGAGCGCCCCCGCTTCCACAGACGGACCGCCGCCCGCAGATCCTCCACGACGGTCACGTCGTCCAGCAACATGTCGAGCACGTCACCGAACGGCTCCGCAGCCCGTACGACCTCTCGCGCGTCGGCGACCACCCCTCTGCCGCGGGGGGGCTCCCCCGAGGACAGCGCACGCAGGTCGTCCACCGGCACGAAGCTGGTCCGCCCCGCGCCCCGCTCCTCCAGGTCCGTGATCGCGATCACGCAGTCGTCCTGTGTCTGCACCAGGATGTACTGCAGGGCCTCCCCGAGAGCCGCCTCCACGGCCTGCTCGTACTGGGGTGACACCTCGACCACGTCGGCCACCGTGCCGAGCACCCGGTAGTCGCCCTCCCCTCGCTCCCGCAGGCGCATCACCTCCCGCACGCCAGCGTCGAATCCCTCGCGCTGGTCGAGGATCTCCTGCAGCGAGATCCGCCGGGCCTCGCGCTCGCGGACCAGGGCCTCCAGCTCGTCCAGGGTGGTGCTCATCGCGGCCCAGCCGCCCTTGCGGCCCTCCAACTCGCCGTCCAGATCGGCGAGGTGGGCCCGCCGGGCGGTGATCTCGGCGTCGGCCTCGGCCAGGGCCTCCTCCACCCCGGCGAGGCGAGCCTGGCCGTCGGCCAGCACGACCGAGGCCTCGGCGTGCTCTCGGCCCAGGATATCGGCGCGCGCGCGCTGATCCCGCAGGCGCTGCTCCACGCCCGCCACCTCCGAATGGAGCCGCGTGATCGAGCCGAGCTGATCCTCGGCCCGACAGCGGCGATCCGTCACCTGCGCGTTCATCTCGGCCAGGGCGTTGTCTAGCCGGCCCATCTCCGTATCCCGCTCCACCTGCTGCTCGCTGCGCAGCTTGAGCTCGGTCTGCCGCTCCTCGACCTCGGCCAGCATGTCCTTCTCGGACTGTTCGAGGGCGAGGGAACGCTCGGCCGTGTCCGCGGCCTCACCGGACAGCGCCCCTAGCCGCGTGTCGAGGCGCTCGATCTCCCGGGTCGAGAACTCACGCTCCCGCTCCCGCGACTGCAGGTCGGCACGGCGGTGGGCCAGCCTGCTCTTGATCTCGTCCACGGCATCGCGAGCAGCGCGCTGACCGTCCTGCTGGGCGTCGAGGCGAACCTGGCGCGCGGCCTCCTGCTGACGCAGGACGTCGCGCTGGGACTCGAGGTCGGCGAGCTGGTCGTTGCACTCGCGGAACGCGTCGGTGCGCTCACGGGTCTCGGCGAGGCTCAGCAGGACCTCGCTCTCCTTGCGAAACGCCTGCAGCCGCCGGAAGCGGTTGGCCTTGCTCGCCTGACGCCGCAGCGCGTTCATCTGCCGCTTCAGCTCGGCGGCGACGTCTCCCACCCGCAGCAGGTTCTGCTCGGTGGACTCCAGCCGGTTGTTCGCAGTGCGTCGCCTTGCCTTGTAGCCGACGATGCCGGCGGCCTCTTCGATCAGCGCGCGGCGGTCCTCGGGCCTCGACGAGATCAGGCGGACCACCCGCCCCTGCTCGATCACCGAGCTGGCCCGCGCGCCGACGCCGGTGTCCATGAACAGCTCGGCGATGTCCTTGAGCCGACACCGGGAGCCGTTGAGCAGGTACTGGCTATCGCCGTCGCGGTACAGGCGGCGGCCGACCTCGACCTCGGAGAATCGTTCGAACTGCTCGCCGAGGTCGCCGTCGCTGTTGTCCAGCACCAGGATCGCCTCTGCGAAGCCGGTGGCCGCGCTGGACGAGGAGCCGCCGAAGATCACGTCCTCCATGCCCTCGCCACGCAGTCGGCGGGCATTCTGCTCCCCGAGGATCCAGCGGATCGCGTCGATCACGTTCGACTTCCCGCACCCGTTCGGTCCGACGATGCAGGACATCCCGGGAGCGAACTGGAAGACCGTGCGTTCACAGAACGACTTGAAGCCGGTCAGCTCGAGCCGTCGGATCCGCATCGTCGAACCTCGGTTACAGCAGCCATGGCGGCGCAAGAATCCAGGCTCTCTTTATCACATCGCCGATCCAGGAGGGTCCGATATCCAGGTACGCGCGCGTACGCGCATGGGCTCGGTCAGTCGGCGGCCTCGTCTGGCAGCTCGAGGGTATAGCTCGACCCGGTTCGGACCTCGGAGGCCAGCAGGAACGCGTCGATGTCGACCTGCCCTTCATAGAAGGCCATGACCGTCGCCCCCTGCACGTCGTAGATGGTGCCCGGGCTGTCCTCGGCCCGGTTGTGGATCACCACGCGCCGCAGCCTCACGTGGGCGTCCGCCCCGTAGTGCCCGATGACCATGTACGCCTTGAGCACCGCGTCCTCGGCGGCCCGCCCCTCGAGGGGCGCGAGCCGCAGCTCGAGGTTGACCTCCTCGGGTCGCTGCCGCTCCGGATCGGACACCGGAGCCACCACCAGCGCCTGGATGCGGATCTCGCGGGCAGGCACGCCGCTGTTGGCCAGGTCCATGAACAGCACGTCCTTGAACGCCTCGACGTTGCGGAAGGGCTGGACCGGCACCGGGATCTGGCTGCGCAGCAGCAGCTCACGCGGGTTCCCCTCCACGGCGAGCGGTGACGGCGTACGGGCCTCGGTCGGATCGTCATCCTCGGGCACGGGAACGTACTCGGTGTCTCCACCCGCGCGGGCAGCTCGGACCTCGCTCTCGAGGGGGAAGGCCTGCTCCGCCCCCTGCTTGACCACACCGCAGGTGCCCAGCGACGCGCCGGCCACGACGATGCCGACGATCGCCGGCCACATCCACAGCGGCCGGGTTCGGCCGCCGGACACGAGGTTCACTCGATCCTCGCTGATGTCCAGACCCGGCGTGACCTGCCGCTCCTGCACGAACTGGGCGAAGCTGCGGGGAACGCGGCCGTCGCTCACGACCGGCTCCGCCTGCCATTCGCCGGAGCCGAGCGAGGGGTCCGCCGGAGACTCGATCGGCGTGACCTCGGCTCCCAGCGTGCTGTCCACCGGAGACTCGATGGGCTCGATGGATGGCACGGAGGTGATCGCGTCGGCGGGGAGATCCTCGATCTCCTCCTCGCGGCCGACCACCTCGCCGATCTGCTGCCGCAGGTCGATCTCGTCCGAGCTCGGCGCAGCCTCGATGTCGGTGAACGTGGGCAGGGGGCGCGGCTGCGGGCGCGCGGTCGGCCCGGGTGCGGCCCGGGCGGCGCCTTCCCCGGCGCCGTCCATCATCTGCGAGACCAGGTCGTCCACCGGATAGGCGCCGGTGTCCCGCAGCGCGTCCCACAGCTCCTCGGCCGTGGTCTCGTGGGTCTCACCGGTGAGCAGCGAGGCGTAGTCCTCCTCGCGGGCGAGCACCTCGTCCACCGTCAACAGCCGGTCGAGCCCTGGCAGGGACACCTGGTCGGCGGGCGAGATCAGCTTGCGCTGCACCAGCTCCCGGAGGGTGCCGATGCGGCCCAGCTGGTACTCGCGGTCACCGACGGTCAGGGTGAATCGGGTCATCAGGTACTGGACGTTCCCACAGCCATACCTGGATCGTAGATCGACCACACGGGTTGCGCCAGCCGCGTGGGATCAGTTCCCTCGACCGGGATCCGACACCGGAACCCCCGCCAGCCGGTCCAGGAACGCGGCCCGACGGTCGGCCCAGGTGTGTCCCTCCAGGGCGGCCAGCCGTCCGGATCGCCCCGCGCCGGGATCCGCCGCGGCCGCCGCGGCCGCCACCGTGAAGGGCCCGGCGTCCTCGGCCACGGCCACATGGGGAACCCACGGGCGCACGGCGGGCAGGTCGGTGCTCACCACGGACCGGCCCGTGGCCAGGTACTCGCGGAGCTTCAGCGGGTCGATGGCGTCGGTCCTCGGACCGACCACATAGGGCAGCAGCCAGACGTGCACGCCGCGGGCGAGCGCGGGCAGCTCCTCGTAGGGAATGTGCCCCGGGAGGTGGACGTGGTCTCCCGGCAGTTCCACGGGGACCCTCTGCTGCCCGGCCAGCACCACGCTGCCGGGCCAGCTACGGCAGAACCGCGCCAGCAGGCGCTGGTCCAGGCGATCGTCCAGCAGACCGAAGAAGCCCGCCACGGGCGGACGCAGTCCGTCGACAGACCGGTGGCAAGGCCCGTCCTCCAGGGCCCGGCCGAAGTGCTCCGTATCCACGCCCTGGGGTAGCAGGGTGGCCGCGCCGTGCCGGTCACGAGCCCCGTCGAGCAGCGCGCTCGAGGTGCACACCGTGACGTCGACCCGCTCCATCAGGCGCCCCTCCAGGCGCCGCACCAGGTCACCGTCGATCCCGGGCCAGCAGGGCCAGTCGTCCACCCGGTAGTACGCGGAGAGCCGCGGCTGAAGGCGCTGTAGCAGGTCGACCGCCGTGGGCAGGGCAGTGAGGAACAGATCGGGCGTCCGCGCGCGCTCGCCGACGCGCGCGACGAGCTGCCGTTGCAGGGCCCGCGCGTTCAGGGCGCGCACGCGGTCCGAGCCCGGGAACGGAAGCGCCAGCGGGGAGACCACGGTCGCCTCGGCCTCGCTTCCGGTTCGCCGGGTGAGCCATCGCCACCCCTTCCAGGCGAGTCGGCGCGCGTCGGTCGCGGCGAGCGCGGGCCGACGCATGCCGATGGACTCGATGTGCACCACCTCGTAGCCGTCCGCGAGCTGGATCTCCAGGTGTCGGAGGGGGCTGGGATGGTGCCAGTCGAAGCCGGCGCAGATCAGCAGGGGTGGGGGGTCCTGGCGCATCGTGCGGGTGCCTCTGGGCGCGTCCTCCGGAGCATTGAATCCCGTGTAGGATGATATCGTCTACCATCTTCGACCGGAACGCACCCGCGATGGGAAAGCCCAGGTGAACGACACGTCGACCCGGTTCGGCCGCTACGAGCTGCTGGAGGTCCTCGGTGAGGGGGGCATGGCCCGCGTTCTCCGCGCCGTGCGCGCCGGGCCGATGGGCTTTCGCAAGGAGGTCGCGATCAAGCAGATCCTCCCGCACGTGGCCAAGGAGGAGAAGCTGCTGCGGGCGCTGATCAACGAGGCTCGGCTCGGCGGCTATCTACGGCACCGCAACATCGTGGAGGTCTACGAGTTCGACCAGGTCGACGACACCTACTACATCGCCATGGAGTACGTGAAGGGCCATACCCTCGACCGGGTGGTGGCGCGGGTGGCCAACCAGGGCTACCTGCCCAACCGGATCGTGGTTCAGATCGCCGCGCAGATCTGCGACGGGTTGCAGTACGCCCACAACGCACGGGACGACCAGGGCAAACCGATGAACCTGGTCCACCGCGACCTCAAGCCCGCCAACGTGATGGTGGAGCGGGACGGCGTGGTGAAGATCATGGACTTCGGCATCGCCCGGTCCGAGGTCAACCTCTTCCAGACCACCACCGCCAGCGTGACCAAGGGCACGCCGGTGTACATGAGCCCCGAGCAGGTCACCGGCGAGAGGGTGGACTGCCGCTCGGACATCTTCAGCCTCGGTTCGGTGATCGTCGAGCTGATCACTGGCGACATCGCTTTCTCCGGCACGCAGCTGTACCAGGTGCTGCAGAAGGTGGCCGGCGCCCAGACGGACGAGCAGATCGCGCGCGTCCAGCAGCGGTTCCCCGCGATGGTGCCGGTCCTCGAGCGCGCCATGCAGCTCGACCGTGAGGCGCGCTTCGCCTCGGCCGCCGAGATGGGCGTCGCGGTCCGCGCCCTGGAGGCCGACCTCCCGGGAGACGAGGCGCTGGGGACCTGGCTGGGGCCGTGGATGGGCAGGGCCAGCGAGCCGGTGCAAGCGACCGTCGAGGCCCCCAACCTCGCCGAGGCCGGACCACCGCCCCAGACCACGATGTCCGCCGGCGCCGCGAGTCCGGTGGAGGCGCCCGCGCCGCCCGCCGTGGCCGATCCGGCTGAACAGGCCACGCTGCCGTCAGCTGGTTACCAAGCGGTTTCCGGAAGCCAACGAGAAGCATCTCCCGGGTCTACGGAAGGCCTCCATCAGCAACCTTCCGCACCCATACAGCAACCATACAGTCCGACTGTCGTACCACCGGCGACCGTGTCCCCCTCAGGCGGACCGGTGGTGGCCCAGCCCCCCACCGGCTACCCGCCAGCGCAGGGCACCGCGCCGCAGGTGGATCCGGGTGCGCCCACCGTTCCCATGGCCGCCCGGTCGGCCCCGGCGCGGCGTCGTCCGGGGGTGTGGCTGATCGCGGCGGCCATCGTCTTCCTCGCCTTTGCCGTTCTGCTTGCCGGCGCCGCCGCGTTCCTGGGCACCACCGGGCTCCTGGACGGCTTCCTCGGTGGTCCGGGCGCCGTGGTCGACGCCGGGGACGAGGCTGGCGCGGGCGACGGTGAGGCGGCCGTGGCCGAGGACGAGCGGGGCGGCGAGGCCGCCACCCCGTCCGGGGAGACAGGGCAGGGGGACGCGACTCGACCGGTGCACGCCAACGACTCGACATCGTCCGACGCGGACACGATCCCGGAGGACGATGCCGCGGTCGACGAGGTCACCGAGGCGCCCGAGGAGGTCACGGAGGTCGGAGATCCGGAGGGTGAGGACGAGGATCCGGGCACCCACGACCCCGATGGCGACGATGGGACCGCCGAGGCGGACGGCGAGGTGGACGTGGCGGCCGGTGGCGGCGGTCGCGATCTGGCCGATGTGCGCACCGAGGTCGAGCTCCCCATCCCGGGGCGCCCCACCGGGGAACGGCAGGAGACCGATGATCCGGTGCCCCAGCGGATCCTCCGCGGCCTGGAGTCCGAGGAACCCGCGCGCCGCGAGGACGCGGCCGAGGACCTCGAGGACTGCCAGGGGCGCGAGGCGTCCCGCCTGATCGAACAGCTCGTCAAGGGGGATCCCCAGGCCTCGGTCCGACGCCAGGCGATCCGGGCCGGACGCAAGCGCAGTACCGCCCCGGACGTGCGCATCGCGATCTGGGCGCTGAAGCACGACAGCGAGGTCTCGGTCCGGACCGAGGCCTGCCGCTCCCTGGGGAGCTACGCGGACCGCGCCTCGCTGCGGCCGCTGTGCAGGGCGCTGATGGATGACGGCTCAGCGGCCGTTCGTCGGGAGGCGGCGCGCACACTCGGCCGCATCGGCAACACCAGCTGCCTGCCCGCGCTGCAGCACCAGCTCGACGACGAGACCGACAGCTCGGCTGCGGAGGCCATCCGTCGCGCCATCGACGCGCTCGGCGGCTGACGGGCAGCTGGGGATCAGTAGCGCAGGGTCCCGGTCAACCCCACGACCACCATCCACCCGCCGGACCAGCTCACCTGCTCCTCCGTCTGCACGGGCATGACCACGCCGTCGGGCACGAGGGTTGAGTCCTTGTCATACGTGACGGGCAGGGCCCGGTGCACGCCCAGGGCCAGGTCGATGGAGCCGTTGCCCGCGAGCAGCCCCAGGGGATCGGGGCCGAACAGTCCGGCGCCCGCGTTGACGGACACCACCGGCGAGTCGATCAGGTTGGTCGGACCGGCCTGCGGCAGCACGACCGCGGGGTCGTAGCCGCCGCCGAGGCGCACGGTCACGCCGCGGCGACGCCCCTGCACCGTGTCCGGGCCGATCCCGATCCGCACCTCGGTGCCGGCGCGAACGGTCCAGGTGTCGCGAAACATGTCCCGCGGTATCAGCCGGCCGTCGATCACGCCGTAGCCGGAGACCGACCCGTCGTGGGCCCAGTGCACCTCCATGCCGCCCTCGCCCTCCCGGCCCTCGGTCAAGGTGCCGGCGTTGGGGATCATCCGGCTGTACTGGTTCCACGTCACGTCCGCGTAGGCGGCGAATCGGGGTCGATCCCACGCCAGCGAGATCGTGACCTGCCGAGGTGTGTAGAAATCCACCATGGTCAGCACGGCGGTGGCGCGGACCTTGGTGGTCGCCTGGAAGATGAACTCCAGGGCGCCGGGATTGGTCAGCTCCATCTCCAGCTCGGTGGGGTCCAGGGTCAGGTCGATCGTGCCGCGGTAGGTCACGCCGAGGCGCAACCCGCGCAGTCGATCGGCCAGCAGCCCGAAGTCGGCCATCACGCCGAGGATCGGGCGGGCCACAGGCCGGATCTGTACCTCGGCCTCGCGCAGGTTGGCCAGGGAGACCGGCTCGCCGCCGGACAGCTCCCCCTCGTACCCCTCCCAGGCGTACGAGATGTGCAGCCGCGCGCCCACGGACACCTCGGCAGCCACACCGATGTACAGCCCCTCGATCGGCGCGACCGAGGCCCCGGCATACAGCGCCATGCGGTGGGCCCGGTTGCGCCAGCGCACCATGGTCGGCGCGTACGGGTCCTCCTGCTCGTAGTAGAAGAAGCCCTGGTAGGGGTGGGTGTAGGCCAGCCCGAAGCGCACGGGCGGCGCGATGCGCTTCACCAGGCCGATGTGGAACCCGTGTGGCGAGATCGCATCCTGCATCACCCGCCCCTCCCGGCCGTCGGTCCAGGTCGCGCCATCCACGTCCGGCAGCGAGGGGAACGCGACCTGGCCGCCGAGCGAGAACGTGTCGAACGGGGTCATGCCCAGCGCGGCAGGGTTGTAGAACAGCGACGCAGCCTCGTTCTCCAGGCAGCCACCGCCGTTGCCACGGCCCATGGCGGCCGCGCCCACGCCGTACAGGTCGGCCTGGCCGGCCGTGGCCGGCGCGGGGAGCCCCATGGGGACGAGGACGGCCAGGAGGATCAGGGATGCGGTACGATTCATGATCGATGATATCCGTAGGTTTTGGGCGCGTGCGCGCCCCTGACCAGTCCACAACTATCACACACATGCGGCCACGGGGAGGCTCCGGCACATTGCCTTCCCTGCATGCGCGGTCCATTATGCGATTCGATACCCAACGCGCGAGAGGAGCAAACCATGACCCGCTGGATCCTGCTATTGATGCTGGGTGGCCTGCTGATGGCCCTGGGCTGTGACACCACCGGCGACGACGACGACGACGTCTCCGACGACGACGTCTCCGACGACGACGACACCGGCGACGACGACACCGCCGACGGCTGCGCGGCCGAGGACCCGCCCTGCGTCGACGACCTGATCCTCGACCTGTCCCTGCACGACGACAAGGTCAGCGAGGGCGGCGTGCAGAACACCGCGGACGGGGACGATATCGTATCCGTGGTGGACGCCACGGCCGGTGGCTTCTCCATGGCCACGGAGAACCCCTTCGTCTACCTGCGGTTCGAGGACGACGGGCTGGTCAAGGTGGACATCGACGACGAGACCGCGCTGGAGTCCCAGGAGTGGCACATCGCCGCCCGCCGCTACATCGTGCGCCTCAACGGCGGCACGTCCGGTCCCTCATGTGTGGCCGCGGCGCCGCTGTTCGGCACCGACTACGCCGACGTGACCGAGATCCCGGGTGGGACCACGCTCGATGAGGACCGCTCCTACGACGACGACTGCGAGATGATCGACGATGGCTCCGGCCTCGACGGCAGCCCGGACGTGACCCTGAGCCCGTGGTGGACCTACACCAGCTGCGTGGCGACCTCGCTGGTGCCGTTCGTGGTGGAGATCGAGGACGGCCGCACCCTCAAGCTGGTGCTCGAGGCCTACTACGGCAGCGGACAGGAGAGCTGCAACAACCAGGGGACCCCCGGCGGTGACAGCGCGAACCTGACCTGGCGCTGGAGCTGGCTGGACTGATGCGCACTCCGCTGTTGCTGGCCGCGATCGCAGCGCTCGCCACGCCGGGAGTCGGCCACGCCATCCGGCCCACCGAGGGGGGCATGTTCTCCTTCGACGCCAGCGACGTGGTCGAGTCCTGGGAGGAGCCCACCGGCGCGGTGCGGGTCCACTACAGCGTGGAGGGCCCCAACGCCACGCGCCTGGACGACGACGACGACGACGGCGTGCCCGACTTCGCCCAGGACGTGGCCGTGGTCAGCGCCGAGGTGCTCGACTTCTACGCGCTGGACCTGGGCCTGCGGCTGCCCATCGGCGAGGAGGAGATGGGGCTGGGTGAGCTCGGCGGCAGCTACGCGCTGGACGTGTACCTCGTGGACTTCGACCACAACGGCGACGGCGCGTGGGGCAACGACGCCTGCCTCGACGGCCCCAACCACTGCAGCGGCTACCTCACCATCGAGAACGACTTCTCCGGCTACGGCTACCCGTCCCTGGCCGCGGCCATCGACATCCTGACCAGCCACGAGCTGTTCCACGGCGTGCAGGCCGCCTACGACGCCTACCAGGAGGTCTGGTTCTCCGAGGGGACGGCGGTCTGGGGCGAGAAGCAGTTCGACCCCGACAACGTGGACTTCCTGTGGTTCGCCGACGAGTACCTGGCCGACACCGGGCGCTCCATCGACCGGCCCCCCGCCGGGCCGGTCCCCTCCTTCGCCTACGGCACCTGCCTGTGGTGGGACTTCCTCACCACCCGCCACGACCCGTCCCTGATGAACGAGCTGCTGGCCGCCACCGAGAGCCCCACCGGTGCGGCCGTGGACACGCTCGCCGAGATGGAGGCCGCGGTGGCCGCCGTCGGGGACGATCTGGCCGATGCCTGGGTGACCTTCGTGACCTGGAACCTGGCCACCGGCTCACGCGCGGGATCGACCGAGAGCTACGACTACGCGGGCGAGCTCGACGGAGTCCTCGCCGAGGAGGACGGCTCGAGCATCGACGACGACAACCGCTTCTACCCGCTGGCAGCCACCTACTACCGGCTCGACCACGACGGCGGGCCGATCTGGTTCGGCATCGAGGAGGCGGCGCCCGACCTGCACTTCGCGCTGCTGCCCGTGTCCGGCGGCGAGGACGACGGACCGGTCGAGGCCCCCGTGGACAGCTGGACCGGCGACGCGGCCGGCTCATGGGCCCTGTCGAGCGGCGCCGAGCTGGACGCGGGCGGGTACTGGCTCCTGGGCACCTACCCGATGCGCGCCGACGAGTCGGTGAAGGTACGCATCTGCCTCGGAGACCAGGAGGCGGCCGCCGAGTGCGGCGAGCCCGTCTCCGGGGATGACGACGACACCTCGGACGACGACGACAGCAGCGACGACGACGATGACGACGACGGCTGCGCCTGCGAAGCAGGAGGGCGCGGACCAGACGGGTCGGCGCTCGCGGTGCTGCTCGGGATGACCGTGCTGCTCCGGCGACGACGGGACTGAACAGGTGGGGGCGCGAACCCGCGCCACGGGAGGATCGATGAAGGTCACGCTCGCTGGCTTCAACGTGGACACCGCCGTGGTGTCCGAGGCCGCGGACCGCGGAGTGGACCGCGCGGCGCTCACCCCCGAGCCGTTGAGCGCGGCCTACGCGCGGATCAGCCGCTACCGCAAGCCGGTGGACGAGCTGCGGCGGGTGGCGCGCACGGAGGTCGCCAAGGCACGCCGCTCCAACCAGCGCATCATCTGGGAGATGGGCCACCACTCGGTGGCCGAGCACTCCGTGTTCAACTTCGACCTGATCGGGGTATCCCGGCTGGCCATCGAGGCCATCGAGCACTTCCGGCTGTGCTCGTACACGGAGAAGTCCCAGCGCTACATCACGCTCGACGGGGACTTCGTGGTACCGACGGAGATCGAGGAGGCAGGACTGCGCGACGGGTTCTGCGATCTCGTCGGACGCCAGAACGAGCTCTACCAGCGGATCCGCACGACGATCCTGGACGGGCTGAAGGAACGCCACCCGGACCAGGCCGCCGCCCGCCCGGGCCTGCGCCTGCTCGACGGCCAGGCCAAGGAGGACGCTCGCTACGTCACCAGCCTGGCCACCGAGGGCCAGCTGGGCATGACCGTCAACGCGCGCAACCTCGAGCTGGCCGTCCGGCGGCTGGCCGCCCACGACCTGGCCGAGGTCCGCGAGGTGGGCCGCCGCCTGTTCGCCGAGGTGGAGCCGGTGGCGCCGTCGCTGATCCTGTTCACCGAGGCCTGCGAGTTCGACCGACGTGCGTACGCCGACCTGCGCGTCGCGGCCGGCGTCGCCCTGGCCAGCGAGGTGGACCGGGTCGAGATCCCCGGTGCCACGACAGCCCGGACCCTGCCGAGCGGCAGCGTGCGCCTCGTGGACGCGACCCCCGACGCGGACCGGCGGCTGGTCGCGGCCCTGCTGCACCGGATCTCCGGGCGACCGTACGACGACGCCCACGGCCGCGCCCGAGGCATGAGTCAGGACGCATGCCGGCGTCTGGTGCTCGCCTCCATGCAGCACATGGAGCTGTACGATGCCGTGTTGCGGGAGTTCGAGCACGTGGGTTGCACCTTCGAGCTGGTGCTATCCGCGGCGTGCTTCGGTCAGCTCAAGCGCCACCGCATGATGACGCTCACCGGCCAGCCCACGGACCCGTCCCTGGGCATCACCATCCCCCCGGCCGTGCTCGAGGCCGGGCTGGGCGACGAGGTGCGCGCAGTGGCCGCGGATTCCGAGGCGCTGGCCGCGCGTATCGCCGAGCATGCGCCGGCAGCCGCCGCCTACGCCCTGACCAACGCCCACCGCCGGCGGGTGCTCGTCACGGTCAACGCCCGCGAGCTGTACCACGTGTCGAGGCTGCGGGAGGACGGCCACGCCCAGTGGGACATCCAGCTGCTCGCTGGCGAGATGGTACGACAGGCGCGCGACGTCATGCCGCTGGCCCTGATCATGGCGGGGGGCAAGGACACTTACGTGGAGCGCTATCGCGAGCAGTTCGGCCACTCGCCGAGGGTGGTCGAGGCCACGCTGCCCGGGTGTAGCTAGCGCGCCCGCCAGCGTCCGAGGATCGCGGCCATCAGTGCCAGGCAGGCCAGCATGTCGCCACCTCGCCCCCGGCCAGCCAGGGACCCGGCACACCCGTTGCGCTCCTCGTCCTCCAGGTACGTGGTGCCCTCGGGAGCGCCGGTGTCGTCATCATCGTCGTCGTCGGTCTCCGGGGGCTCCCAGCCGAGCTGCTCGTGGATCCACGCCAGGTGCGCGTCGACGCGGACATCCCCGCCGCCGCCCGAGCAGTAGTCTTCGTAGGTGTCAGCCGGGTAGACGAACGAGGCCACCGCGACCTGGACCCAGGCGCCGTCCTCGTCGGCGAAGAGGGGACCGCCCGAGTCCCCGGAGCAGGTGTTCTGGCCGGCTGTCTCGTGGTAGAGCAGCTCCGAGCCCACGTCCACGATCTCCACGTCGGTCTCGCGCTTGATGCCCATGGTGAGGCCGGTGTAGCTGTCGGCGTTGCCGTAGCCCACGGCGTGGAGCATCTCGCCGCGCCACGCCGAGTCGTACATCGCGTCCGCGTTCAGGATCACGGGGGTGACGCCGGATTCGTCGTCCAGCCGCAGCACGGCCACGTCGGCGTAGGCCGTGGTGGGGTCGTAGTCCGGGTGAACCAGCGCCTCGGCCACGTCCACGGTGTCGCCCACCTCGAACACCGACGGGCCGAAGAACACCAGGTCCCCCGGCCCGGCCTGCTCTGCGCAGTGGGCGGCGGTCAGGACCGCGTCCGGCGCGATCAGGGTGCCCGTGCACAGCCCGGTGCCGCCGGCGAAGATGTACGCCACCACCTCGGGCCAGCCCTCGGTCTCCTCACCGCCGACGATGCCCAACTCCACCGACCTCGGGTCGAGGCTGCCGACGCACCCCGCGCCGACCATCCCGGCCAGGGCGAGCACCATGCAACGCACCCCCGCGTTCACGTATTCACCTCCTGTCGCGCCCCGCCGACGGCCGCTGGACCCAGTGTAGCCGACTCCCCCGCTTGTTGTGAGCGCGTCGCGGACGTAGTATTCCGTTGGTTGGACCATCGTGCCATCGGGTGATATCCATGCCCACGTTCAAGCCCATTGCCCGCAAGAAGGCGTCCGAACAGGTCGCCGATCAGATCCGACGCTCGATCCTGCGCGGGCGCCTCGCTCCCGGGCAGCGCCTGCCCTCCGAGCGGGATCTCGCGTCCCAGTTCGAGGTGACCCGGACCACCCTCCGCGAGGCCCTCAAGAAGCTCGAGGGGTTGAAGCTGATCTTCATCCGGCACGGGGACCGCGCCACCGTCCTGGACTGGATGCGGCACGGTAGCCTCGACCTGCTGGGAGACCTGATATCCCGCAAGGACCGCCTCAACGTGGCCCTGCTGGCCAACCTGATGGAGGCACGGGTGGTGGTGGGCGCGGCCGTGGCCCAGCTCGCCGCCAAGCGGCGCACCGAGGACGACCTACTCAACCTCGAGGAGGGCCTCGTGGCGATGGAGCACGCCCGCCAGGACACAGCCGCGTTCCAGGCCGCCGAGTTCGACTTCTTCCACGCCCTGGCGACTACCGCGCACAACCTGGTGTTCGTCTTCCTGCTCAACTCGATCCGCCGCACCTACCTGGCCAACGCCGACTGGTTCGCGCCCCTGGTGGGGGATCGCGACGCCACGGTGGACAGCCACCGGCGGATCCTGGAGGCGGTCCGCGGCCAGGACGGTGAGGCCGCGGCCCGGCTGGCGCGCACCTTCCTCGAGGAGGGCATGCAGCGTGTGCTCGCCGCACAGGAGGAGCGGGCCGGCGAGGCATCCGGCGACGGCGAGGGGTCCCGGCGAGGCTGAGACCGAGGAGGGACTCCGTGGCCAGGGCACGCTCCAGGACACAGACGAGCTCGCGCGGCTCACGCCGCCGGCAGTGGGGCCGCCGCCGCAGCACGCCAGGTGTCCGCACTCGCACGCTGGTCACCGGTGCGGCCGGGTGCGTGGGCGTTCCGCTGGTCCGCGCGCTGCTCGACCGGGGCGACGAGGTGCGCGCCACGGACCTCCCGGGCACGGATCTCGCCGCGCTACGTGGCCCCGGCCTGACGGTACGCGCCGGCGACCTGCGCGACCGCGCGCTGCTCACCGACCTGGTACGCGGCGTGGACCAGGTGGTCAACCTCGCCGCGCTGCAAGACCCGAGCATGGACGTGGACGCCCTCGCCCGGGTCGACACCGAGGCCCCGCTCGCGCTGTACCGCGAGGCCGCGGCCGCAGGGGTCGCGCGGTTCGTCCAGCTCGGGTGTGCCAGCGTCTATGCGCCGAGCCGCGGAGCAGTCGACGAGAGCGCGACGCTGGATCCGACGGATGAGGTCGGACGTTGCAAGGCCGCGGTGGAGGTGTCCCTCCTGGCCGCGGCAGCGGACGAAGGGCCCATGGTCACCGTGCTGAGAGCCGCTCCGGTGCTCGGTCCGCGCGCCGTCGCCGGCACGGCAGCGTGGCTGGCGCTCCCCGTCGTGCTGGGACCGCTGGCCGGCCTCGCGCCACGGGTGCGAGGGGGCACGCGCGCGAGCTGGATCCATGCCGAGGACGTGGCGCACGCGGTGCTCGCGGTCACGGTGGCCGATCTGCCCCGGACCGCGGTGTTCAACGTGGCCGCGGCCCAGCAACCGACCCGCGGCGAGATGCTCGACGCGGTCCTCTCCGGAGGAGCGGGCGACGACGGCGGGCTGCGGCTGCCCGCGATGCTGGGCACCCCCCTGGCCACCCTGCTGCGTCGAGAGCGTCCGGCAGCGGTCCTGCACTGGCTGGCGAGCCGCCGGTTCGACCACGCCCGCCGGGCCCACGAGCTGCCCGACGACCTGCAGCCCCGCTTCGACCTCGCCCTGGCTGCTCGGCCCCGACCGCCACTGGACTGTGGCGCCATCGAGCGGCTGGGATTCGCCCCCCGCCACGACGACTTCGCCACCGCCTGGGGACAGACCCTGCAGTGGTACCGCGCGCGCCGATGGCTGCCCTGAGACGACCATGGAACACCGTCCCCCTCCCCGCCGCTCCCGGCGCCAGCGACTCGCATTCGGCGCAGCCCTGGTCTGCATCCTCCTGCTGGGGCTCACCGTGGCGCTGATCCGTGGCTGGGTCTGGCGGCCCCCGCCGGAGCTGGTGGTCCCGGTCGAGCGCCGGGGCGATGCGCCCCACATCGGATCTGGGACATCGCTGTCGGTGCTGGTGTGGAACCTGCAGTACTGCGGTTCGCGCAACTACCACTTCTTCTACGACGGCGGCGACGACGTGCACGTCACACCCGAACACGTCCAGCAGACGGTGGAGGGCGTGGCCGAGGTTCTTGCCCGATCCGACATCGACCTGTTGCTGCTACAGGAAGTGGATCGCCGCTCGAGCCGGACCGGCGGGGTGGACCAGCTCGCCGAGCTGCTGGCGCGCTGTCCCTACCCCCGCCACGCGTCCACCTCATACCACCGTGTCCGCTACGTGCCCCACCCACCAGGACAGCACCTGGGCCGGATCGACATGCAGCTGGCCACGCTGACGCGCCGCGAGACCCGGTCGGCGCGCCGCTTCCAGCTTCCGTTGCTGCGGGAGTCGTGGCTGCGTCGCCAGTTCAACCTCCGCCGGGCGATCCTCGAGCTGGAGCTGTCCCGCGGCGAGGACCGGCCGCCGCTGGTGGTGCTCAACACCCACCTGTCGGCATTCAGCCAGGGCGACGGCACCCTGGACGAGCAGGTGGACGCGCTCCTGCAGCGCCTGGCCGACCACGACGCCGCGGGCAGCCCGTGGCTGCTGGGCGGCGACCTCAACATGCTGCCACCGGGCGACGACCCGGTGCGACTGGGCGACGACGCGGTGTGGTACAGCGACGACAGCAACCCCCTGCAGCGCCTGTTCGACGCGGGTCACCGGAGCGCCTTCCCGGTAGAGGCACTGACCGAGCACCCTGGCGATCTGGGCACCTACATGTCTCCGGGCAGCGCGCGCGCCGACCGCACGCTGGACTACCTGTTCGTGTCGTCCGGTGTTGAGGTGCTCTCGGCGCGGGTGCTGTCGCAGTACAGCGACGTCTCCGACCACCTGCCCCTGAAGGTGGAGCTGAGGATCCCCTGATTTGGACTTGTGCTGACCCCGCCGGATCGGGAGAATCATGCTCCTGCCCGCTGCGGGCGTGACAACGAAGAGAGGCTCCCATGTCACTGGCCAATGGCCCCGAGTACAACCTGTTCATCTGCCCCCGCTGCAACGCCGAGCTGAACCCCGGCCGGGGGCCCATCATCAAGCTGCGAGGGCGGCTCGATGCGGAGACGTTCTCGGTGATGACCGACGTGTTCCTGCCGTCCGGCCTGGGGGTCTACGGCCGGCTCGCGGCTACGGGCGTGACCCTGCGCGAGGGAGCGAAGTTCCAGTTCTTCTGCCCGGACTGCAAGCAGCCGCTGTCCGAGTCGGACGAGGCCAACCTGGCCCACGTGAAGATGATCGACGAGGAGGACAAGGAGTACTTCGTCGGCTTCAACAAGAGCTACGGCAAGCGCAGCACCTTCGTGGTCGATCCGGAGCACGCCAAGGTCGAGCGCTCGTTCGGCGACGACGCCGACGACTACCGCGAGCGGCTGGATCAGACCATCGAGAAGAAGATCAACTTCTTCGGCTCCTGATCACCAGTCCGCGCCGATGCGAAAGCACCGGCGGATTCCCCGGCGCTAGATGTACTGCCCGCCGTCGACCTTGATCACCTCACCGGTGATGTGCCGCGCACGATCCGAGGCGAGGAACGTCACCAGCCCGGCCACGTCCTCGGGATCCCCGATCCGCCCGACCACGGTCTCGTCCTCGGCGATCTTGATGAACTTCTCGGGGATGTTGTCGGCCATGGCCGTGCGGATCATGCCCGGCGCGACCACGTTCACGGTCACCTGGGAACGACCGAGCTCCTTGGCCACCGCCTTGGCGAAGCCGATGCTGCCGGCCTTGGCCGCCGAGTAGTTGGACTGGCCGAACTTGCCCCGCATGCCGTTGATCGAGGAGATGATCACGATCCGCCCGTACTTGCGCTCGCGGAACACGGGCGAGGCCGCGCGGGTGTAGTTGAAGATCCCCTTGAGATCGGCGCCCAGGACCGCGTCCCACTGGTCCTCGCCCATCTTCCACACCACGCCGTCACGGTTGAGTCCAGCGTTGAGCACCAGGATGTCCAGCGATCCCAGCTCGGCCACGACCTCCTGGACCACGGCGAGCGACCGCTCGTGGTCCGACACGTCGGCCTGCACCGGCATCGCCCGCACCCCGTGGGCCTCCACGGTCGCGCGGAAGTCCTCCACCGCGTCGAGCCCGCGGCCGCAGGCAGCCACGTGGGCGCCGTTGGCCGCCAGGTCCTCGGAGATGGCGAGGCCGATCCCCTTCATGCCACCGGTGACGAGCGCGACCCGACCCTCGAGCAGCCTCTTCTGATCCGTCATCGTTCGATCTCCTCTTCTGTTCCTCGGCCACGGCCCTCGAGCGCCGCGGTGTCGTTGTCACTTCAGCCGCCGTAGACCTCGTCCTGCTCGATCGACGACAGCACCCATCCGAATTCGCCGGTGACCACCTTGGTGCCGCAGTGGGCGCACACCCCGGCCTGGTCCACCTTCACGGGGGCCCCGCAGCTGGGACAGCTCGCCGCGCTCTGCGGCTCATCCGGGGTATGGCCGGCTCGCCGGATCATCGTCCAGTACTCCGAGAACACCCGCGGCCGGTTCTTCGACCCGGCCAGCACCTTGCCGTCCCCGTCCACCGTGTAGTCGATCATGGAGGCCCGGATGCGCACGGTCAACGCGTCGTAGAACGCGTCCTGCTCCACCTTGACCAGCTCGATGCGGCGGACCTCGATCGCGTCGAGCACGTTCCGCTGCCCCGCAGCCTTGAAGCGGTCCATCCAGAAGCGGTGGGTCGTGTACAGGTGATCCGTCTCCAGGGCGCGGGCCTTGTCCCACGTCATCTGGGTCCACGCCCGCTGCAGCTCGACGAAGACATCCCCGACGAGCCTCTTGACCCCCCCGAGGTCGAACGACGGATCCCGCATCTGCAGCGCGCGCAGCGCGCCGCCGAGATCCGGCTGGATCACGGACGGCAGATCGGTCCCTACCTCGGCGCCGCCGCCGCTGTGCAGCTCATGACGCTCACGGGGTCGCCGCTGCAGGACCTGCACGCCTATCACGGTCCAGTGGAAGTCCCCCCGATCCACCACGTTGCGACAGTAGGGACAGGTGCCATCGGGAGCGAGCTCCGCGGCCGCGCCACAGCTCGGGCAGCGCAGCTCGGTCATGGCCTCGGGGCCCTTGGACAGCACCCCCTCGCGTCGGCGGAAGGTCCACCGCTCGTGCGTGTACAGCGTCTGGCCCGATACGGTGGCCCCCTCGCCACGCTGTTCGGTGTAGTTGGCCTCGAACTCGACGACCAGGGAGCGGTGCTGGCCATTCCAGCCGCCCACCTCGATCACGCGGCTCGCGCCGATCACCACGTGCTCCACCCCGGCCAGCCGCCCCTGTCCGGGGAGGGCCGCCAGCTGCTGTCGTACGCGAGTCGACAGGTAGGGGGCCAGCTCCCCGAGGCGCCCGGAGCCGCGCAGCTCGTGGGATCGCGTGTAGAGCAGTTGCACGAAATCCAGCAACAGTGGCCGCGAGAAGTTGGCGTCCTCGTCGCGCAGGCGCCCCAGCGCCGCAGCGATGGCCGCGGACCGCCGTATCGCGGGCGACCGCGCCGCACCGTGGGAGACGCGCCCCCCTGCCGTGCCCGGGCGCGCCCCACCCCCACCCTGCATCCTGGCCCGCCGTCGCAGCACGACGATCACCACGATCACGAAGATGATGTCGAGGGGGATGCCGATCGCCGGGTGCTCGATGGTCAGGATCAGCAGGAACCGCATCAGCTCGAAGAGCAGCCAGATGATCGCACCGTCTCCGCCGCCGCCACCGCCCGAGCTGCGACCGCCGCCCCCACCGTAGCTGTCCCCACCCCCGACGCGCGCCAGGGCCTCGCCCGGGTCCAGCACCGCCGTGATCGCGAGCGCGACGAGGGCCGCCAAGGCCCACATCGGGGTGAAACGCGTAATTCGGCGCGCGGCCGCGATGATCATGGCAGCACCCTGGGCCGGTTGGGGATCTCGTCCGGGTTGTCGTCCGATGCAGGAAAATGCTCTGCCAGCAGCGGCCGGGCGGCGTCCAGCACCTCGGTCAACGCGCGCTCCCAGTCACCGGCGGCCAGCGCCGGTGTGGCGCTCGCGACGATACCGTTCCACGCGCCCCGCTCGAGCCTGCTGTCCAGTCCGTGATCGGGGAGGATCTCGAACATGCCCTCCAGCAGCGAGGCATACACCAGCAGCCCGGTGCGCTCGCGCGTGGCCGAGACGGCCTCGTCCACGAAGGACACGCGGGCGGCGTCCCGCACGTGGCGGCGGCGACGCCCCTCCAGCGCCAGGGGTCGCAGCAACGCGGGCCGCGAGAGCAGGATCGCGGCGCCGGCCACCCCCGCGAGCACGGTCAGGGGGACCACGCTGGCGGCAGGGAAGTCGACCGGCACGTACAGCAGCAGCAACAGGCCCACCAGGGCGATCACCGCACCACCCGCCACCGCCAGGTCGCGGTAGGACCCCGAGCGGGCGGCGAGCACCACGACGACCTCCACCGAGGTGTCCCGTTCCACCTCGGCGACGCGTGCCTCGAGCCGATCCAGGGCATCGGAGTCGATGATTCCAGCCATGACCTCTCCAGCGTCTCCGGCTCCAGCCGAGCCGCGGAAACGCATCATACCGGTGCTTGATCTTTCTGACGAACCGTCGCAAGGTCGCGGCCGTACCAGGAGACGTCATCGTGACACGAACCCTGCTCGGATCGTTCCTCCTGCTGTGGGCTGCTGGCGCCCTGCTGGGCTGCCACTGTGGACGCGAAGCGACCACCTCCGACAGCGAGACCCCCACCGCCGCGGCGGCGGACCCCCTCCAGCAACCCGCCGCGGACGAGGAGCCCCGGCCCTCGGCCGAGGTCCAGGCCCTGATCGACGGCGGCGAGGCCGCCGCGATCGCTGCGGACCTGGAGAAGCGCTCCGCCCAGCTGGGAGAACTCGCCGCCGCAGCCTCCGAGCGGGCGCGCGCGATCGAGGTCGTGGCCGAGTCGATGACCGGCCGCGAGACCCCCGTGGATCCCCGCAAGTCCGAGGATCTACAGCGGTTGAACACATCGGCACTGGATGTCTCATCCGGCGCCGTCGAGCTCGACACCACGGTCGCGGACATGCGACAGCTCGTCATCGATCTGCAGGCCGAGGCAGAGGCGCTGTACGGGCGACCCGCCGAGTGATCCATGCGACGCCCTCGCGCGCGCGTTGCTACTTGACAGTGGGGATCGCAGACCTCAAGCTAACCACCTGGTGGGTTCCTCCCAGCGCTGTGACACGAAATGGAGGGCGGCATGATCCCCGGATCGAACCTGTTGCTGAGGCGGTTGCGTGATCGGCTGATGCCCACCATCCGCCGCACGGCCGAGGATGTGGTGCTCGAGGTGATCGAGCGCAAGGGAATCCCCAGCCGCACCTCGTTCCGCCAGACCGTCGCCGAGGTGGAGGAGAAGGCGCGCCTGCTGGAGTCCGCACGCGCCGAGATCGAGGACCTGCAGACTCGCAAGCGCTAGACCGGATCACACACGACGTCAGGAGACCTGGACATGAGCACAATCTCGAACTTCATGCTGGCCAATCTCGCCGAGCGCCTCACCCCGCTGCTGCAGACCCCAGTGGAGGACATCGTCTACGAGATCCTGGACCGCAAGGGGCTGCCGACGCGATCGGAGATCCGCGACCTCAAGAACCGCCTCGAGCGGATCGACGAGGAGGTCAAGAAGCTCAACGAGGAGCTGGCCCGCTACCGCGAGATGGAGCCGGCGCCGGAGGCGGCACCGGCCGAGGCTGTCGTCGTGGAGGAGCCGGCTGAGCAGACCGCACCGGCGGACGAGCCAGCCCCGGTCGAGCCGCCGAAGAAGCGTCGCGGCCGGCCGCCCCGGCAGGGGCCGCCCCCGATCTGCCACGTGGACGGCTGTGACCTGCCTGTGCGCTCCAAGGGCTTCTGCGCCAAGCACTACCAGGCCTGGCGCCGTGGCCGGCTGTCCGGCTTCATCGACCCCGAGGGCATGCTCCTGCTGGACGACAAGGGCCTCAAGGTCAAGGTGGACAAGCGCTACGGCGCCGAGGCCGCGACCTTCACCCTCGCCGACGACAAGGTGCTGGTCCAGGTCAAGGGCAAGGAGATCAAGCGCAAGAAGCCGGCCCCGCCCAAGGGCAAGGGCAAGGGCAAGGGGAACAAGACCAAGCGCTCCCGCAAGACCAAGGCCAGCGAGAAGAAGTAGCCGGGCCCCGACCGTTCAGCTCACCAGCCGGCCCACCACCTCCGTCAGCGCCCTGATCCCGAAGCGGAATCCCTTCACCGGCACCCGCTCGTCCACGCCGTGGAACAGCTCGATGAACGACTCGTCGGGCCCGAGGGCCAGCGGAGAGAACCCGATACAGGTCGCGCCCAGGGAGGCCCACGCCTTGGCGTCGGTGAACCCGGTCAACAGGTTCGGCACCACGACCAGGCCCGGGTCCAGCTCATCGAGCACCTCCTGGATGATGCCGATGATCGGATCGGCCACGTCGCCATCCACGCCGTCCATGGCCCGGATCACCTCCACCTCGTAGCCTTCCCCGATCGCCCCTCGAACCTCGGCCAGCAGGTCATCGGCACCCTGCCCCGGAAGAGTGCGGCCGTCCACCCGCAGCTCGGCCCGGGCAGGGATCACGTTCACCTCGCCCCCCGCACGGAGCACCGTGGGCGTGGCGGTGTTGTGCAGCAGGGCGTGGAACAACCTCGCCTGCCGGCGGTCGGGCAACACTCGCTCGATCACGAAACGGCTGAACAGCGGGTTGAGCACGGCACGCAGCACCACGTTGCGGGGGAACGGCTGCAAGGCGGCCACCTGATGCACGAAATTCTCCATCACGGGCGTGACGCGCAATGGAGTTCGCGCACACGCGAGGGCCTGCGCTGCCCGGGCGATGCGCTCGACCGCGCTGTCCGGCACGGGGATCGAGCCGTGCCCCCCCTCGGCATCGGCGCGCACGCGTAGCCAGCACACGCCCTTCTCCGCCACCTGTACCGGACAGATGCGGGCCTCCCCCACATAGGCGGTGAAGCCCCCCACCTCGCCGATGGCGTAGCGGGCGCGTACGCGGTCCGGGTGCTCGCGCGCCAGCCACAGGGAACCGAGCTCACACCCCGCCTCCTCGTCGGCCACGGCCGCGAAGATCACGTCGCACCGCAGCTCATCGAGCGCGTGACGATGCAGCGCGAGCAGGCAGGCGACCTCCATTGCGGCCATGTTCTTCATGTCCACCGCGCCCCGACCCCAGACGTAGCCGTCGTGGATCTCGCCACCGAAGGGCGGGTGGGTCCACTCCCCCTCCGCGGGCACCACGTCGAGGTGGGCCGACAGCAGGATCGGGTCGAGCTCGCCGCGCCCCGGCACGCGCGCCACGAGGTTGGCGCGCCCGGGCGCGACGTCGAACAGTTCGTGTTCGATCCCGGCCTCGGCCAGGATCGCGGCGAGCACGTCGCAGGCCGCCCGCTCGTTCCCGGGCGGGTTGGTGGTGTCCACACGCAGCAGCCGTTGCAGGATCTCGATGGCCTCGTCGGCGACGGCGTCCCAGTCCAGGGCGTCGATCCAGGGCGGTGGGCTCATGGCGCCTCCCGGGCGTGCGCCCCATTCTATCGCGGGTACAATGGCGCCATGCGAACCCTGTCCGTGATGCTCGTCGTCGCGTGTGTGACGCTGTCCCTGGAGCGCAGGGCCTGGCCGGCCGAACCGCTCGACGGCCCGGCCCTGGCCGCCCACCTCGAGTCGCTGGCAGACCTGATGGGCCTGCGCCAGGGGGGGGGACTCCCCACCCTTGACGCCGACGACCACGCCCGCCTCGCCGCGGGCAAGGCCGTGATCCACCAGCAGGTCATGGAGGGCAGCGAGGTCCTGGGGGCCACCGTGTTCGACGTGTGCGACGTGGAGGCCTGGCGCATCTGGCTGGCAATCTGCGACCGCGATCACCACGAGGAGTTCATGCCGCACATCCGGGAAGGGGTCTGCCTGGCGGACTTCGGTCATTCCCGGCTGGTCTACCAGTACCTGGCGCTGCCCGCGGTGCGCGACCGCCACTGGGTGATCCGCACCCGCACCAACGGTCCGCTGTGGCAGCAGTCGGGGCGGTCCGTGTGGGAGTCGTCCTGGGTCCTCGAACCGGACGCCGAGGATCTCATCCAGACCTATATCGAGGCGGGCGCCATCGAGAAGGTCTCGGCGGAACAGGCCGAGGACGCGATCATCACGCCACGAAACGACGGCTGCTGGCTCCTCGTCGACCTGCCGGATGGACGTTGCTTCGTCGCCTACCAGGACCTCAGCGACATCGGCGGCCGCGTGCCAGCGTGGCTGGTCAACGAGCTCGGCCCGTCCGGGCTGGCCTCGCTGGTCCAGAAAGTGGAGGAGCGGGCCCTGCAGATCGAGCTGTACTTCTCCGAGGATCGGCCTCCGCCGGTCGCCCCCGATGGCAGCCCGGTCGAGCAGCTGCAGCTCGATCCCGGCTGAGGTCCACTGGTCCAACCATCGAATCTCTTGACAAGTGGACATCTAGACCCTACGTTGGCTCCTGACGCTGGTGAATGACCACTCAGCGCAGCTCCACGGCGCAGCCGTCGAGCCAGGAGGACACGCCATGAACCTCGAGATCATCGACCGAATCCAGGAGCGCGCCCGCAAGGCCGAGACCCAGACCCGGGACCAGCTGGAGAAGCTGCAGACGCGCGGCCGCGACATCGTGAAGCGCAACCGCGAGAACCTGAACGAGCGCGCGGATCGGTCGCGCCGCAGCATCACCCAGGCCGAGGCCCAGGCCCTGGACGTTGTCAGCGCCTGGCTCGACCGGCTGTACGAGGTGACCGGCGAGCGCGCGGACGTGCTGGACAAGGGCCGCTCGTTCATCGAGGAGGTCTCGCGGGACATCCGCCTGGGCAACCTGCGGGTCGAGGACCTGCCCATCGAGGACTACGATACGCTCAACGTGCGCAAGGTCGCGACCGCCCTCAAGGACCTGGATCTGGGCCAGCGAGAGCTGATCCGCGCCTACGAGCTGACCCACAAGAACCGGGTCACGGTGCTGCGGGGGATCGATCAGCTGAAGGCCGACGAGCTGCCCCAGGCCTGATCCGCGCATCGTTCCGCCCTCCCCGACCGTCCGATCCGCGGGCCCCGCGCCAGGCGACCCGCTTCGCGTTACACTGTCGCGCGCCTGGAGGTGGTGTGATGCCCCGGCCACACGTCGGCAACCTGATGCACCGGCTGATCATGAAGCCCGTACGACGGGACACGTTCACCCGGTTCCGCTACACCGAGCCCCTGCAACCCGGAGATTTCGAGGTCACCTGGCTGGGCACGGCCGGGCTCGCCCTCGAGGCTCGCGGGCACGTGCTGCTGATCGACCCGTTCGTCAGCCGCCCGGGATTCCGGCGTAGCCTGACCCGGCCGCTCGTGCCCGACGTGGACGCGATGCGGCGATTCGTCCCGCGGGCGGACACCATCGCGTGCGGTCACTCGCACCACGACCACATCATGGACGTACCGGACATCGCGCGGCTGACCGGCGCGCGGGTGCTGGGATCGGACTCGACGATCAACCTGTGTCGCGCCCATGGTCTGAGCTCCAACCAGCTGCACGCGGTGGGGGCACCCGAGACCGTGGAAGCCGGGCCGTTCCGCGTGACCTTCCGACCCTCGATCCATGGCAAGGCGATCGCTGGCCGCATCCCCATGCAGGGTCAGATGGGCACCGGCCTCAAGCCTCCGCTGCGGCTCGCCGAGTTCAAGACCGGCGACACGATGGGGATCCACGTGCAGATCGCGGACGAGGACGGGCTGTCGCTGTTCCACCTCGGCTCGGCCGACTTCTTCCCCGAGACCATCGAGGGGCTGCGCTGTGACGTGCTTTCTCCCTGCCTCGTAGGGCGCGAGCCGCGCCCTGGCTACACCCGCGAGCTGCTGATGGCCCTGCGCCCGCGGGTGGTGATCCCCAACCACTTCGACGACTTCATGCGCCCCCTCGACGAGCCGATGCGTGAGCTCTCTTCGGCAGACCTGACCGGCTTCCGCCGCGAGGTGCTGGAGTCGGGACACTCGACCCGGCTGGTGGTGCTCGGCCTGATGGGCAGCTACCGCTGCTCGGCGAACGACACCGCCCTGCCGCCTCGCCGCTGGGACTGAGTCCAGATCGCGTCAGCGACCGTCGACCCGGGCGAGGTGTGCACGGACTCGCTCGTCCACCCGGGCCTCCACGCCATCGAGATCCCCGTCCAGGGTCACGCCAGCGGCGCGATCGTGACCACCCCCCTGCGGACTGAGCTCCCTGGCCACCTCGGCCACGTTGACCCGGCCGCGAGAGCGCAGCGAGACCTTCACCCGTCCGTGGAGACGCTGCACCAGCAGGTACGCCACCTCCACTCCCTCGATGAACACCAGGCTGTTGATCAGGCCGTCCGTGGCCTCGGCTCCCACGCCGCACTCCTCGAACAGCTCGCGTGGCACGCGGGCATGGGCCAGCAGGCCGTCCCGCCCCAGCCGCGCCGTCGCGAGCACGCGTCCGCGGAAGACGGTCTCGGCGTAGCTCGAGTCCAGGAAGACACGCTCGATGATCTGCTGGGCGTCGATCCCGGTGGCCAGCAGCTCGGCAGCCAGCCGCAGGGTCGTGGGGGTGGTGCAGGAGTACCGGAACGTGCCGGTGTCGTAGGCGATGCCAGTGTACAGCTGCTCGGCCATGGCCGCGCCCACGCGCACGTCGAATGCCGGGTGCCCGGCGATCTCGTGCACGATGTCACAGGTACTGGCGCGGTGCACGTCGAGCAGGGCGAGGTCGTACTCGTCGGGATCGCTCGAGACGTGGTGATCCACCAGCACACGCGTCCGGGCCGCATCGAAGGTGGAGCCGACTTCGCCGATACGGTGCCGCACGCCGTCCAACAGGATCGCCAGGTCGAAACGGCCGACCAGCTCCGCGGGGGTGACGATGTCCCCAGCGCCGGACAGGAAGCGATAGCGCCGCGGGATCGGCGTGGCCGCCACGGTCACCACCTCCAGGGGTGGGTTGGCAACGCGCAGCACATCGGCCAGGGCCAGGCTGGCGCCGATCGAGTCGCCGTCCACCTCGACCGGGCCGGTGAGCAGGACTCGTCGCGCATCCATCACGTGGGCATGCAGGCGCTCGATGGCGGGGGACAGATCCATGGCCGTCATCTCCAGGGCGAAGCGAGCAGTATACACAGGTGGACCTCCACACCCCAGCGGCCGCCGACTCGGCTGATGGTATGCTCCCCCTCCCGGAGGACGTGATGATCCCGACCCTGCCCCCGTCCGTGTTCGCCAGGCGCCGCAGCTCCCTGCTCGACCGCATGGCCGACCGCAGCGCGGCGGTGTTCGCGGCGCGACCGCTCGCCTCGCGCAACAGCGACGTGGTCTACCCCTACCGTCCCGACAGCGACCTGTGGTACCTCACCGGCTTTGCCGAGCCCGCCGCCGTGCTGGTGCTGACCCGCGGTTGCGACGCGCCCGAGTCGGCCCTGTTCCTGCGCGACCGCGATCCTGCGCAGGAGCAGTGGACGGGGACGCGTGTGGGTGTGCAGGAGGCGCCGGAGGCGCTCGGCGTGTCCGCGGCCTTCCCCATCGATCGGCTCGCAGAGGAGCTGTCGGGCCTCCTGAAGAAGGCCGACGTGATGCACTATGCCAGCGGTGGCCACGAGATCGATCGGCAGATCGGCCGGGCCCTCGAGGCAGCGCGAGGGGGGCCGCGGGGGCCACACAAGGGTCCCCTGATCCAGCACGATCCGGCGCTGACCCTGCACGAGCTGCGGCTGCGCAAGGATCCCGAGGAGATCGAGGTGCTGCGCGAGGCCAACCGCGTCTCCGGGGCGGCCTTCCGCAGGATCATGAGCGACGCGCATCCCGGTTGCGGCGAGTGGCAGCTCCAGGCGTGGCTGGAGGAGGGCTTCCGGGGCGGCGGTGGCTGGGGCTGGGCCTATCCGACGATCGTGGCCGGGGGACCGCGCGCCTGCGTGTTGCACTACGATCGTAACGAGGCCCCATGCGAGGCGGGCCAGCTGGTCCTGGTGGACGCCGGCGCCGAGCTCGACGGCTACGCCGCGGACGTGTCGCGCACCTTCCCCGTCTCCCGGCGGTTCACCACCGCGCAGCGAGACGCCTACCAGGTGGTCCTCGACGCCCAGCTCACCACGCTGGACGCGATCGCACCGGGCACCACCCTCGACGCCCTGCACGACCGCGCCGTGCGCGCCCTCGCTCAGGGCATGCTCGACCTCGGCCTGCTCACCGGCTCCCTCGACCGCGTGATCGAAGACGGCAGCTTCAAGCGCTACTACCCACACCAGACCAGCCACTGGCTGGGCCTCGACGTGCACGACGTGGGCCGGTACTACGTGGATGGCAGCCCGCGGGCACTGGAGCCGGGCATGGTGTTCACGGTCGAGCCCGGGCTGTACGTGCCCGCGACCGACGACTCCGCACCCGAGGCGCTGCGGGGCGTGGGGATACGCATCGAGGACGACGTGGTCGTCACCGAGGCGAGCTACGACAATCTCAGCGAGGGCATCCCCAAGGAGTTGGGGGAGATCGAAGCCTTGAAAGGCTGAGACGAGGGGGGACTACTCGGCGGAGGACTCCTCGTCGGTCGAGGAGGTGGTGGCCGCCTCGGCCGCCTCGGCAGCGTTGGCCTCGGCCGCTGCCGCGAGCGCCTCGAAGAAGGTCTGCACCTGACCCACGGTCGACTCGACCTCGCCGGGCAGCCCGCCGAGGAACTCCACCTGACCCTTGAGGATCTGGGTGGCCTTGGGGACCTCGATGGCAGCCTGCAGCGGGTTACCCTTGAACTCGGTGGCCACGTTCGGGATCAGGTCGGCGCATTCGCCGCCCAGCTCGGTGGCCCGCTCGATCACCCGCTGGCCCTCGGCCGGCACGTCGTCCAGCTGCGCGGTCAGCTCCTCGAGCACGTCCGCAGCCGCGGTCTGCTTCTCGTCGAGGTTCTCACGGTCGACCGAGACCTTGGGCCCGGTCAGGTCCACGGTGAGGGGCAGCTCGAGGGCGATGATCTCCTCGACGGCCTGATCGAAGTTCCCGATTTCCTTGCCTACGGCCTCCCCGATCTGCCCGGGGACCGGGTCGATCCGGCCACGCAGCTCACCCCACTGCTCGGCCAGGCCCTCGGTACGGGTGCTGAGCCGGTTGACCGACTCGATCTTGCACTCGTCGATGTTCTCGGCGTCGAATTCCTCGTCCTCGGCGGCGTCGCCGCTGCTCTTCTTGGCCGCGGCCGGCAGCACCAGCGCGGTCGCCAGTGCCAGGACCAGCAACATCAACAGGTTCTTTCGGGTCATCTCTTCCTCCATTGAGCAGCGCTCAGCGCGCGTGGCGCTGCCATGTGCGTTGTGTCCGGGGCCGCCCCTCGGCAACCGTGGAAACCGAACAGCGCGACGATAGCAGGAACCGTGGCACGCTCCAAGACCGGTCAGCCGCGATTCGTGATCGCCGCCGCGGGGAGGTTCGCAGCCGGCGACCCTGAAGGGTCGCCACGAAAGGCCTGTGCATGTAGAATTCCGCCTCCCTGGAGCGCAGACGCCCGGGCACAGGAGGCGGACATGAGCGAGACGATGAAGGCCGTGGTCAAGGTGGAGCCGGCATTCGGCGCCGTGATGATGGAGCGGGAGCTGCCGCGGATCGCGCCCGACCAGGTCCTCGTGAAGGTGCGCGCCACGTCGATCTGCGGCACCGACGTACACATCTACAAGTGGGACGAGTGGTCCGCGAACCGTATCGGCGCGGCCGCCCTGCCCCAGATCCTCGGCCACGAGGTAGCGGGCGACGTCGTCGAGGTCGGTGCCCACGTCAAGCGGGTCGCCGTGGGCGACTACGTCTCCGCGGAGACCCACATCTACCACCCGGGCGACCTGCAGTCGCTGCTGGGTCAGTTCCACATCGGCGAGCGCATGAAGATCCTCGGCGTGGACTGCGACGGCGCGTTCGCCGAGTACTTCGCCGTGCCCGAGTCGGTGTGCTGGATCAACGACCCCTCGATCCCCCCGGAGATCGCGACCATCCAGGAGCCCCTGGGCAACGCCACCTACGCGGTGCTCGGCGAGGACAACGACGTGGCTGGCAAGTCCATGGTGCTGATCGGCGACGGTCCGATCTCCCTGTTCGCCGTGGGCGTGGCCCGTACCTGCGGGGTCACCCAGATCTTCCTGGTCGGCAAGTACGACTTCAACATGGAGATCGGCAGGCAGATGGGCGCCGACCACCTGCTGTACGCCAACCGCGACGAGGACCGGGTGGGCTTCATCCGCGAGCAGACCGGCGGCTACGGCGCGGACATCGTGCTCGACATGGCCGGGTCGCCGCAGGCCCTCGACGAGGGCTTCAAGTACCTGCGCAAGGGCGGCCGCTTCACGGCGTTCGGCGTGGCGGCCGGTGCCACCGCGGCCGTGGACTACAACAACGGCATCGTGTTCAAGGGATCGCAGGTGCACGGCATCAACGGCAGGCGGATGTACGACACGTGGTACCGCGTGCGGAACTTCCTGTCGTCGGGCCGCCTCGACGCCCGTCCCGTGATCACCCACATGTTCACCCTCGACGACTACGCCACGGGGTTCGACGCCATGCTGGAGCGCCCGCGGCACAGCGCCAAGGTGATCCTGTTCCCCGATCCGGCGGAGCTGGAGGCGGCGCAGCGGCGACGCGACGCCTGAGCGCCAGAGAAACGAATCAACCCTTCGACCGAGGAGGTCACCATGTTCGGCAAGATGAAGACCGACCTGCAGCAGGAGCTGCAGAACATCGATTCCGCGGGCCTGTTCAAGCGCGAGCGGATCATCATGGGTCCCCAGGGTGCGGGGATCCGGGTCAGCACCGGCCAGGAGGTGCTGAACTTCTGTGCGAACAACTACCTGGGCCTGTCCAGCCACCCCGCGGTGCTCGAGGCCGCACGCGTGGCCCTGGACGAGTGGGGCTACGGCCTGTCCTCGGTCCGGTTCATCTGCGGCACCCAGGGCGTGCACAAGCAGCTCGAGGACAAGGTCTCCGAGTTCCTGGGCACCGAGGACACGATCCTCTTCTCCTCGTGCTTCGACGCCAACGGATCGGCGTTCGAGCCGCTGCTGGGCAAGGAGGACGCGATCCTCACCGACGCGCTCAACCACGCATCCGTGATCGACGGCATCCGCCTGTGCAAGGCCCGGCGCTACATCGTCACGCACGACGACATGGACGACCTCGAGGCCAAGCTTCAGGACGCCCAGGACTGCCGATACCGCATGATCGCCACGGACGGCGTGTTCTCCATGGACGGCGACATCGCACGCCTGGACCGGGTCTGCGACCTGGCCGAGAAGTACGACGCGCTGGTGATGGTGGACGACTCCCACTCCACCGGGTTCGTCGGCAAGACCGGCCGCGGGACCCACGAGCATTGCGGCGTGATGGGTCGCGTGGACCTGATCACCACCACGTTCGGCAAGGCGCTGGGCGGAGCCTCCGGCGGCTGCATCTCCGGCCGCAAGGAGATCATCGACATCATGCGGCAGCGGGGCCGCCCCTACCTGTTCTCCAACACCCTGTCGCCGGTGGTGGCCGCGGGTACGCTGGCCGTGCTGAACATGCTCAGCGAGACCACCGAGCTGCGCGACAAGCTGGAGTGGAACACCACCTACTTCCGCGAGCAGATGGCCGCTGCGGGGTTCGACATCCGCCCCGGAGTGCATGCGATCTGCCCGATCATGCTGGGCAGGTTCGACAACGACGCGGCCCTGTCGCAGAAGTTCGCCGACGCCCTGCTGGAAGAGGGCATCTACGTGATCGGCTTCTTCTACCCGGTGGTGCCCAAGGGCCAGGCGCGCATCCGTGTGCAGATCTCCGCCGGGCACGACAAGGAGCACATCGACACGGCCATCGCCGCATTCACCAAGTGCGGACGCGCGCTCGGGATCATCGACTGAATCCACGGGTGACCCTCCCCTCGACCCCGAACCGTCTCCGGGAGGAGCCGTCGTGAACCTGTCCCGCCTGCTGCTCGACGCCGCGACCGAAGCACCGGCCGCCCAGGCGCTCGTCTACCGCAACACCCGCGTCACCTATGCCGAGCTCGGCTGGGCCGTGGAACGATGCGCTGTCACGCTGACCCGTCGGGGGATCCGTCCCGGGGACTTCGTGGCTGTGGTGTGCGGCAATCACATCGGCTTCGTGGTCGGCCTGCTCGGCGCGCTCCGGGCGGGCGCCGTGGCCACTCCGATCAATCCCCAGTTCCGCCGGCGGGAGCTGGAGGTGCTGCTGCGTACCACCGGCGCGACCACCGTGATCGCGGACGCGGAGCGGCGCGACCTCTGCGCCGAGTCGCTGGACGCCGTGGGCGGCGACATCCTGCTCGAGATCAGGGACGACGGCGACCTCACCGAGACGCTGTTCGGCTCCATCACCCACGAGCCGCGGGACGCGGACCCGGCCATCTGTCAGTTCTCGACCGGCACCACAGGTCGGCCCAAGCAGGTGGTGCGCACCCACGGTCAGGTCTCCGGCGAGGTGGAATCCCTGCACGAACGCCTGCGCACTTCGCCGGCGGACGTGCTGCTGGGTTCGGTCCCGCTGTTCCACGCCCACGGCCTGTGCAACTGCCTGCTGGCCACGCTGCGGTGTCAGGGGAGGCTGGTCCTGACCGGAGGGTTCTACGCCCGCTCGATCCTCAACCTGATCGAGTCCGAGCGCGTCAGCATCTGGCCGACCGTGCCGTTCATGGTTCGCATCCTCGTGGAGATGCCCGGACCCCGGGAGCGCCTGCTGCCGAGCCTGAGGCTGGTGTTCTCCGCGGGCGCACCGCTCGCGCCCGAGGTGTCCACTCGCTTCGAGCAGCGGTACGGCATGGCCGTGCGCCAGCTCTACGGATGTACCGAGACCGGTGCGTTCAGCATCAACGACGACGGCGTGCTCCCGGACACCCTCGACTCGGTGGGCCTGCCCCTGCCGGGCAACACCGCGCGGATCGAGGGCGAGGCCGGCGAGGAGCTCCCCGCTGGCCAGGTGGGCCAGGTCGCCCTCGGCGGCCCCTCCTTGACGGACGGCTACGCCAGCGCCGACGCTGCGGCGCACGAGGCGTTCAGCGACGGCAGGTTCTACCCGGGTGACCTCGGGCTGATCGGGGACGACGGCCGGCTCCGCCTGCGGGGTCGCACCCAGCTGTTCATCAACGTGGGCGGCAACAAGGTGGATCCCGAGGAGGTCGAGACGATCCTCTCGATGCACGACGACGTCGCCGACGTGGCCGTCGTGCGGGCGCCCCACCCCTACTACGGCGAGGTGGTGCGCGCGGTGATCGTGCCCGAGGAGGGCGCGGACATCGACGAGAATGACATCCGCCGTCACTGCCGCGCCACGCTGGCGGACTTCAAGGTCCCCAAGGAGATCGTGCTGCGGGACCGTATCCCTCGCTCGCCGATGGGCAAGCTGCTGCGCAAGTACCTCGAGGACGGAGATCTCGAGGGATGACGCGACCGTCCAACCGGCACCTCCGCAGCGAGCGGGTCTTCGAGGCCCTCCGCTGGGGGTACCTCAAGGGACTCGTGCCCCTGGTCCCGGCCAACAACCCGCGCGCCATGCGAGCGCTGGGATCCGGCCTGACCGCGCTGTACCGACGCTCGTTCGGCCTGCGCCACGGCCCGGTGCTGGACGAGGAGTTCCGCCGCTGCCGCGGCGGCGAGTTCGACCACCAGGGCGTGCAGCAGATGATCGAAGGATCGTTCGCGATGCAGGTCAGGGTGTACCTCGAGGAAGCGGTCCTGCCGCGGCTCGGGCGCGAGGGCCTGGACCGGGTCTGTCGGGTATCCGGCCGCGAGCACATCGAGCGCGCCCTCGAAGGGGGCCGCGGCGCGGTGACGGCATTCCTGCACTTCGGGCAGCACTGGTATCTGCCGGTGTGGTGCGGCCACAACGGGTTCGTGTGGAACCAGGTGGCAGCCCGCGGGCAGCCGCCACAGGGCACGTACCAGCCAAGCTGGTTCGGCCGCCAGATGCTAGACGCGCGCGATGCCTGGCTCGACGCCCTGCCGGTGGCGTTCCTCCCACTCGATACACCCAACCGCGTGCTGGTGCGCGCTCTGCAGCGCAACGAGCTGGTCGGCATCGCCGTGGACGGCCGCATCGGCGCCAACTTCGAACAGGTCGACTTCCTCGGCCGCGAGGCCATGTTCTCGCCCGGCGCGGTCAAGCTATCCCGCATCGCCCGCGCGCCGATCATCCCGTGCAACACGGTGGTGGACGCCGACGGGTTCCATCGGGTCACCTTCTGCGAGCCGTTGCCCCCCCTGCGGCGGGGTGAGAGCGTGGGAGAGGGCGTACAGCGCCTGGTCTCCGTGATGGAACGGTTCGTGCTTGAGCACCCCGATCACTATGGCTCGTTGATGCACCATTTCTACCGCCGCCAGGGATGGGACGATCACCCCCTGTTCCTCGACTACGCCGAGCGATGACCGGACAGGTTCGAGCTACAGGTCGCCGGCTGACCTGTTTCCAACAGATCTGTCTCCAGCGAGCAGGTACACCTGACAGACTCGCTCAGTCGGTTCCCGGAGACTCACCGCGGCGCAAGATGGCTGCCAGCTGGGCAGCGGCGGCCCTCCGGGTCTCCTCGGCCTGGGCCAGGCCCAGGGATGCCTCGGCCTCGGCCTGTACGCGCAGCGCCCGCGCCCCTTCCAGGCGCTGCTGACTGGCCAGCAGGCGATCCACGGCGAGGCTGGACAGCTGCAGGGCCCGCCTCGATCGCCCACGCACCTGGGCCACCTCGGCCATGAACGCGGTGCCACGCGGCCGGACCTGGCGGTGAGGAGCGCGTTGCAGCCGGCCGGCGTGCCGAGCGGCCCGTGCCAGCAACCTGGCCCGGGCGCGCCCCTGTTGTCGCTGAGCGGCCCCCAACAGCACGCCCGCCGCCACCTCGTCCAGCACGGCCCGCCCCAGGGGATCGAGCCACCGCCTCCGACGGACCACGCGAAGGGTGCGGTCCAGACAGGTCAGGGCAGCGGCGTCCACGCCCCGCCCGGACAGAGAGGCGGCGAGCCCGGCACGGAATCGGAGCCACAGGGGTCGGGACGCGTCGCTGGCGCTCGCGGCGTTGCGTAGACCCATCCGGCACAGCTGCTCTGCTTCACCCCATCGCTGGAATGCGAGTTCCACGCGTACGCGCGCCCAGCGGACCCACCCCGGCAGCTCGGGATCGCCGAACGATGCGTCCGGAGCCAGCAGCTCCAGGCTCTGCGCCTCGGCCGCGGCCAGATTCCCCGCCTCGACCTCGCCGAGCACGCACTGCACGCGCACCATCTGGGCGTGCCAGGACGACGGTGTCCCCTCGGCCAGGAACGCCTCGAGCGCGCGGCGCAGCGAAGCCCGCATGTCCCCCCAGCGGCACTCCATGCGCCCTAGCACGGCGCGCACACCGTGCAGGTTGCCCATGCCCGCGACGTTGGGATCAACGCCGAACAGCGCCTCGGCCGTGCCCAGCAACGACCGGCTGCGGGCCATGGCCAGGGGATTGCCCAGCACGGCCAGGGTCGCCGCGACCGCCACCAGCCCGCGCGCGACCATGGTCGGTTCCCCGTGCTGCCTTGCCATGCGCAACGCCCGGGCGGTCAGGTGGGTCGCACGCAGGGGCATCAGGTTTCGCGTGACCCCGGCCAGCTCGATGCACAGCTCGGTGCTGTCTACGGTCGGGGCGGCGAGCGGCAGCAGGCGCGACGGCACCCACGGCCGGGCGCCCAGGTACTCCGCGGCGATGCCCGAGACCACCCGCCAGCGGGGCAACACCAGCGGCTCGTCCCACAGCAGCCGGGTCAGCTGCTCCATCGTACGCACGGCCGTCGAGGTCTGCTCCGCCTTGAGCAGCGCGGCAGCGCGCCGCAGGTACAGCCCACTGCGCACGTCCTTGGGGGCCCGTCGCGCCGCGTCACCGAACGCCCGGCCCGCCTCGTGGAAACGGCCGCTGCGGTCGAGCACCCGGGCCATGCGCTCACGGATCTGCCACTCCTCCAACCCACCAGGCGGGCAGGCCAGCGCGCGCGCGTAGTAACGCACCGCCCGCCCCAGCAGCTGGACCGACTCGGCGTGCTCGGCCGCGCGCAGCGCGTACGAGGCTGCCTTCTCGGGCACGCCGGCCAGCCGCCAGTGGTCGGCCAACGCGTGGAAGTCCTCGGGTCGGGTGGCCGCGAAGTGGCTGGCCAGCCGGCGGTGGATGCGGCGTCGGTGGACCGGCTCCATACCGTCGAGGATCACAGTGGTCCCCCGGTCGTGGAAGGGGAACAGCCGTACCACCCCCTCCCGGCCGGCGACCGGGCGCACGAGGCGCTGCTCGACCAGCCCGACGGCGGCGAAGCCCGCCTCCTGGGGCTTCAGGCGCGCGCCAGCCGCGATGGCGTCCAGATCCAGGGCGTGCCCCGCAGCGACGCACACCTCGACCACCGCCCGGGAGCGCTCGTCCAGCGAGGCGAGGCGACGACGTAGCATCTCGCCAAAGGTGACGACCTCGTCCCCGGGGCTGTCGGTGAAGTCGGTGTAGTAACGGACGAACTCCTCGATGACCACGGGATTGCCGCCCGCCTCGGCCACCACCTGGTCCATGACCGAGGGGGGCATGCGTTCGGCGATCGAATCCAGCAGTACCTCGGCGTCCTCGCGCGCGATCGGCCCCAGTTCTACCCGGTCGAGCTTGACCTGGGACTCGGCGCTGCCGTTCGTGATCCACACGGGCAGCGCCCCCTCGGCCGGCCGCAGGGTCGCCAGCACGGCGAAGCGTTCACCCCGCTGTCGTACCAGGTGCCGCAACAGCTCGAAGCTGCCGTCGTCGGCCCACTGCAGGTCGTCGAGCACCAGCAACAGTCCGCTGGTGCCGGCCACCACGGCGAGCAGCCGTGTCAGGGTCTCGAAGGCAGCCTGCTGGTGAAGCGGTGCATCCGCGCTGGCGACCAGATCACTGACCTTGGTGCCGTCTCCGAGCTTGAGTTCGGCCGCGAACGGGAACAAGCGCGCCAGCGCGACCAGCGAGTCCGGCTCGAATCCCTGCAGCAGCAGGTCCCCCTCGCCGGCGCTGATCACGTAGCTGATGGCCTGGTCGACCACCGCGTCCAGGGCCTTGTACGGGATCTGCTCGCGTTCGTAGCAACGTGCGTACAGGGAGCGCATTCCGCGCTCACGGGCCTGGGCGGCCACCTCATCGGCGAGGCGCGTCTTGCCGATCCCCGAGGGCCCCTGCAGGCAGACCATCACCGGTCCCCCGAGAGGGGCTTCCAGGATCCGCGCCAGCACGCGGCGCTGCTCGTTCAGCCGTCCCACGAAGGGTGACGGCGGGGGCGCCTGCGGTGTCGGTCCGATCTCGATGGACTGCACGCTGCGGTCCCGCTCGCACAGGCGCCGCAATTCGTCCACGGTCGGGCGCTCCCGCGGTCGCTTGCGCAGCATCCTCATGGCGAGCGCCGAAAGCTCGGGATCCACGTCCTCCACCAGGTCGGACGGAGGCACCGGGTCGCGCGACAGGTGGGCGACCAGCACGTCCTTCTTGCGACCGGTGAACGGCAACCGACCAGTCAGGACGCGGTAGAGGATGACGCCGAGAGAGTACACGTCGCTGGCCGGGATGGCCCGGCCCCGGATCTGCTCGGGGGCCACGTACCCCGGGGTACCGACCTTGCGTGTCTTGAGCGCCTCGCGGATCTCATCGGCCGCGCGAAGGTAGCGGGCGATGCCGAAGTCGAGGATGCACGGCCGACCCATGGCGTCGACCAGGATGTTGGTCGGCTTGATGTCCCGGTGGACCACGCCGGAGTCGTGGAGGTACTGCAGGGCGCTCGCGATCTCCCCCAGCAGGCGGCGCAGCTCGCCCGAGACCGCGAGCCGCTGCTCCGCGGGGTCCTCGTGCGACGATTCCAGGCTGTGCACGTCCCCCGATGTGTCCAGGGCGTCCACGTGGGTCACCAGGTCGACCCCGTCGACCAGCTCCATGGTGATGAACCAGCGGTCGTCGTGGAACATCAGGTCGTGCAGGCGTACCAGGTTGCGATGGCGCAGGTCGGCCAGGCCACGGAACTCCTCCTTGAACCGCAGCAGGGAGAACCCCTCGGCGCGGCGGATGGCCTTGACCGCCACCCGCAGGTCGTAGCGGGTGTCCACGGCCTCGAACACCTCGCTCATTCCCCCGGCGCCGATCTTGCGCACGATGCGATAGCGAGATGCCAGCAACTTGGTCTTCACGGTCCTATGATGCAGGCAGCCCGACGCGGCCACAACCGCAGCCGCGCGGGTCACGCCAGCCGACGGGGTGACACTGCCGGCCGGGGCGGTGGATACTGTGTGGCATGGCCCGCCAGGATCCCCGGACAGCTGCCGCCCGCCTGCACTGGATCGGCGCGGGCCTGGGACTCGTCACCGTGGTACTCGGGGGCGAGCACTGCCGCTGGATCCCGGCTGCGATAGGGGTAGGGGCGCTCTACGGAGCTGGCGCGCTGAGTCGGGGCCGATGGCCGGTACCCGGGAATCGCAGTGCCTTCGCGGCCCGTGTGGCCGCGGTCGTTCTGCTCGGCGCGGCCCTCGGCTTCGTCGCCGACCTCACCCACCCTCCCCTGCTGCTGGTCGCGTCGTTTCCCCTGCTGCTGGAGAGCATGCGTCGTCCCGCCGCGTCCCGGGTCGCCCTCGTGCTCGTCGGCCCGCTGGTCATGATGCTCCCCTCGGCGCTGGCCCGTCCCGGCTGGATGGGTGCCCTGGCGGACGCCCCGTTGCTCGCGACGCTGGGCATACCCCCGGTCCTGACCGCGGTCGCTGCAGTGCTCGTTGCCGACGCGTCCAGCGCGCGGAGGATGGCACGCAGCCTCGTCGAGCAGCAGCTTCGCGCTCGAGAGCGACAGCAACAGGAGCGCGCGGCCCTCGGCTCCATCGCCGAGCCGGTGCTGCTCATCGACCGGGACTTCCGCGTGCTCAGCGCCAACCCGGCGGCCGAGGATATCTTCGCCGCGGAGCTCACCGGGCGATTCCTCAAGGAGCTCGTGCGCGCTCCCGAGGGCCAGGAGGCCATGCCCACCTCCGAGCCGGAGCTGGGCACCTACCACGTGGTGGAGACCTACCTCGCGATCGGACCGCACCGGGGACAACGCTGGTCCCTGGACCTCCGCAGCCTGCCCGAAGCGCGCGACGACAGCACGCGCTGGGTCGGTGTTCTACACCGCTCCGATCGCATGCTCGAGCAGGTCCGGCTGGGCGAGGAGCGCCATCGTCGACTGCAGGAGTCGACCCGCAGCCGCTCCGAATTCCTGCGCCTGATGAGCTACGAGCTGCGCACGCCCCTGCACGCCATCCTGGGTTTCGCCGGGCTGTTGCTGCTGAAGACGTCCCCCCCCCTCGACGAGCAGGTGGCCCAGCGCGTACGGCTCATCGAGCAGACGGCAACGCACATGCGGGGGATCCTCGACCAGGTGCGCGACTTCGTCCGCCTGGGTGAGACGCCTGCCCCGACCCCGCAGCTGTTCGACCTGCCCCGTACCGTGCAGGCGGTCGTGCAGATGCTTCGCAGCAGCGCGGACCACAAGGGGGTCACCCTGTCCCTGGTCCCGCCCGACGAGGGGCTGGAGGCGATCGGGGACGAGCGAATGACGACCCAGATCCTGTTCAACCTCGTGACCAACGGGATCCAGTTCACCCCCCCGGGCGGGCACGTCACGGTCACCGTCCGTCCCAGCGGGGAACGGGCCGAGGTGCAGGTGGAGGACAGCGGCGTGGGGATCCCCTGGTCGGAGCAGGCGAGGGTGTTCGAACCGCTGTCCCAGAGCCGCTACGTGGCGCCCTGGAAGGCAGGATCGGGCATGGGGCTGGCCATCGCCCGGCGGCTCGCCGAGCTGCAGGGGGGGACCATCGCCCTGCACAGCCGGCCCGGGCACGGCTCGACCTTCGTGCTGAGGCTGGACACCGAGGCCTCGTCGACCGGCGCCGACGAACCCCTGCTCGACCAGCTCCTGGTCACGGACGAGGTCTGAGATGAGCCGGGTGCTGATCGTGGACGGCAACGCCGACAGCCGCCTGCTGGTGGCCGACCTGCTCGAAGCGCACGGGTTCGAGGTGGCCGCCGTGGCCACGGGCCGCGAAGCCACGGAGAGCCTGGAGCGCTTCGAGCCCCAGCTCGTCGTGCTCGATCCCTACCTGGGCGAGATGCAGGGATTCAGCACGCTCGCCGCGCTTCGCGAGCGGCGCGCGGACCTGCCGGTCGTGGCCGTCTCTGGCCACGTCCTGCCCGATGACGAGCGCCGCATCCGGGCTGCGGGCTTCGACGACGCGCTGGGCAAGCCCTACGACCTCGACCAGATGGTGGCCGTGGTACGGCGTCTGCTCGGGGAGATCCGACGATGAAACCCCGCGATCCGGCACGCCTACGCGCGCTCGCGAGGCCATCGCTGCTCGTAGCTGCTGCAGCCGCCGTCCTGGGCGCGCACGCGATGCAGGGTGCGGACGCGGCCACCCTGGTCCTTGACCTCGCGTGGTGCGGTCTCGTGGGCCTGCCCGCGTTCGTACTCGGCCGCGCGATCGCGCGACAACGATCGGACCTCGAGGCTGCGCTGGCCCGCGCTCGCAGCCGTCACCTGCGGCTCGAGGCAGTCCTGGCGGCGATCAGCACCGCGGTGTTCGTGGTCGACGGGCGGGGCTGGATCCGACGGGTCAACCGCGCGGCCGAGGACCTCTGCGGCCGCCCCTCCTCGCTCCTACGCGGGATCCTGGTCGACGCGATCGTGCACGTTGGCTGGGACAGCCGGGCCGACGAATCGCAGCCCGACGAGGGCCGCAGCGAGATCCCGGTCCGCGGCGGCGAACCGATCCCCGTGGCCTGGCGGGTGATCCCGCTGGTGCCGTCGCGAGACCACCTGGTCACGCTGCAGGATCTGCGGCCTCACTACACGGCGCTGGCCGAGATCGAGGACCGAAGCGCGCAGCTGGAGACCAGCGAGCAGACCGTGAGCCGCTTCGCAGCCTCGGTCAGTCACCAGCTCGCCACCCCCATGGGCGCGCTGGTGGTCGAGGCTGGGCGGTTGCTCGAGGCTCGATGCGAGCAGCCGCGGCAGCGCCACTACATCTCGGTGGTCAACCGCAACGCCCGCCAGCTCTCCGAACTCCTCGATGACATGGTCCAGCTCACCGCCCTCGCCGCGGACCTGGCCGAGCCCGAGCTCGAGGAGATGACATTGCTGCGGATCCTGCACGATGCGAGCCTGCCGCGCTCCGACGTGCTGGACTCCCTGGCCCACGGCCGGCGCATTCCCACCGTCGAGGTCGATCCCCGCTGGCTGGAGCGCATCCTCCGCGAGATCGTGGATCCCGTACCCTTCGTCGGCGGCCGGGCCACGCAGGCCCACCACCGGCTCACCGCGGACCGCTGGCGCCTGGAGCTGCCGTCCCGCCGACTCGAGCCCGGCGTGTCCGACGAGGTGGTGTTCCGGCCCCACTTCCCCGAGCACGAGGGCATGTCCCCGCTGAGCAATACGCGGCTCGGCCTCACCCTGGCGCGGGAGCTGGCCAGGGGCATGGGCGGTGAGCTGAGCACGGCCCCGGGCGAGGGTGAGGACGGCCGCTTCGTGCTCGAGCTCCCCCTGTCCGGCCACCGGGAGATCTAGCCTGCCGAATGCAATCGGCAACGCGCTACACTACGGGGGTCTGGAGCGACACCATGAAATCCGCGCATCCACTCGCCGGCCTCGTAGCCCTGGCCGCAGCCCTGCAGCTGCTCGCCTGCCAGGACACGACCCCGATCACCCCGAGCAACACCACCCCCGCGGTCTCGATCCTGCAGCCCGACGACTCGGCTGACACGCCGGAGTACGCCGCGGGCACGACCATCGAGTTCATGGCCTCGGTCAGCGACAGCGGCGATGCTCCTGCGGACCTGCTGATCGAGTGGAGCAGCCTGTACTCGGATGGCGAATCCACCCAGACGATGGACCTCGGCGCCACCGAGGCCGACGCCAGCGGCGTGACCACCCTGCAGATCAACTCGCTCCCCTCGGCCACGCACACGGTGACCGTGACCGTCACCGACACCGGCGGCCTGACCGACACGGACAGCGTGTCGGTGGTCGTGCTGCCCGGGGACGCCCCGCCCACGGTGGCCATCGAGGAGCCGCTGGACGGTGACGAGTGGCAGGAGGGGGACCTGGTCACGTTCGTGGCCACGGCCTACGACGATGCCGGACCCGAGCTGCTCTCGGTGAGTTGGAGCTCCAACCTCGACGGCGAGTTCGACATCGAGCCTTCGTCCGAGTCCGGGGTCCTCGTGGTGACCACCGACGAGCTCAGCGTGGGTGATCACGCCATCGAGGTGACCGTCACCGACGCGTCGGCACAGTCGGCCAGCGCCTCGGTCACGATCCACATCCTGATGGAGAACGCGGAGCCCTCCGCGCCGCTGGTGGAGATCGAACCTGCGGCTCCGACCACGGACGACGACCTGCTGTGCGTGGCCGATGACTCGGTCGACCCCAACGGCGACGTGGTCAGCTACGCCTACGAGTGGCTCCGGGACGGCGCCCAGACCGGCATCACCGGGGGCACCGTGTTCGCGGCGGACACGACCATGGGCGAGGAGTGGACCTGCCAGGCCACCCCGTCGGACGGGGAACTGGAGGGGCCGATCGGCGAGGCGACCGTCACCATCGTGCCGGAGCCCGGGGATCTGGTCGTCTCCGAGGTGATGATCGACCCGGCCGCGGTCGACGACTCCGTGGGCGAGTGGTTCGAGGTGTTCAACGCGTCGGACAACGCCATCGACCTCGATGGCTGGACCATCGCCGATGTGGTTGCCGGCGACATCGACGTGATCTCCTCGACCCTGGTGGTCCAGCCGGGTGCCTACGCGACCCTGGGCAACAACTGGGATCCGTCGACCAACGGCAACGTGCCGGTCGACTACTGGTACAGCGGCTTTTCCCTCGACGACACGGCCGACGAGATCGTGCTCAGCCTCGCCGGCGTGGAGGTCGACCGGGTGGAGTACGACCTATCCGCGGGCTGGCCAGCGCTGCTGTCCGGGCAGGCGATGATGCTGCAGACCGCCATGCTGGACCACACCAGCAACGACGACCCTGCCGCCTGGTGCGGGTCAACCACCTCCCTGGGAGCTGGCCTCGACTTCGGCACACCCGGTGCGGGCAACGACGACTGCGCCTGCTTCGACAGTGACCTCGACCTCGACGGCTTTGGCACGGACGCCAGCTGCGACGAGGCGGACTGCGACGACGGTGACCCGTCCGTCTTTCCCGGCGCGCCCGAGACCTGCGAGGACGGCGTGGACTCGGACTGCGATGGCGGCGACACCATGTGCGTGTGCGAGGACACGGACCTCGACGGCGACGGCTACGGCACGGGTATCCTGTGCCCCCTCACGGACTGCGACGACGGCGACCCGTCCGTCTACCCCGGCGCGCTCGAGACCTGCAACGGCGTGGACGACGACTGCAGCGGCAGCGTCGACGAAGGCATCGACCTCGACGGCGACGGCTGGTACGGCTGCGGTGGCGACGACTGCGACGACGCGGACGACGACATCTATCCCGGCGCGGTCGAGGCCTGCAACGGTGTGGATGACGACTGCGACGGCGTCGCGGACGACGGCGTGGACGGGGACGGGGACGGCTGGTACGGCTGCGGTGGCGACGACTGTGACGACGCCGACGCCTCGGTCAACCCGGGCGCCAACGACGTGTGCGACAACGTGGACGTGGACTGCGATGGCGTGGACGGCAACGACGAGGGCGGCGATGCCTACGAGCCCAACGAGGACTACTACGCCTCCCACCACCTCTACACCAACAACACCACTTCCACCATGTCCGCATCCGTGACCGACGCGACCCTGCATGCCGTTTCCGACCAGGACTGGTTCTACATCTACCAGGCCGATCCCTTCGGCGGCTGGTTCGACGTGCAGGGATCGATCTCACCACCGGCCGGTGTGGGGGCCTACCTCGAGCTGTACAAGGACAACTCGCTGGTGGACGGCGGCCCGGGCAGTCACAGCGTGAGCTACTCCGGGGGGGTGTTCACCGACGACGGCGCCAACTACGACTTCCGCATCGTGTGGGAGAGCGGGACCCCCGATCCCTGCGCGACCTATACCCTCACGGTGTCCTCGTCGGGGTGATCGCTTGACCCCGCAGCGGCCGGCGGGGGAACATGAGCGCACAGCTACGCAGGAGGCTCCATGGCTGACGAGAGACGCCGCGACGAACGCCACCCGATGCGCTCACGGATGGACTACCGGGACGCCACCGGCGGGAACTTCCTGTACGAGTACACCGAGAACATCTCCACGGGCGGCCTGTTCATCGGCACGACCGAACCGCTGGTGGTGGGCACCGAGGTGGAGATGCGCTTCCAGCCCCCGGGCGCCGAGGACGTGCTGGAGGTGACCGGGACCGTGATGTGGGTCAACCCGGTACGGGAGGGGGACGACAACCCCAACCCCGGCATGGGCATCCAGTTCGGCGAGCTGGACGACGAGACCAAGTCGCAGCTGGCCGAGGTCGTGCGCGCGATCGCCTATCTCTAGTTCGTCTCCGGGCCCACGGCCCGCCCCACCAGGTCGTACTCCTCGTACCCCGAGATCTCCACCTCGATCACGTCACCGGCGCGTTGCTCGCCGCCGTCGAGGATCACATGGCCGTCCACCTCCGGCGCCTGGGCCTCGGTCCGCCCGATCAGCAGGGGGCCGTCGACCAGCCCCTCGACCAGTACCGGCTGACGCGTGCCCACGAGTGCCGCATTGTACTCCAGGTGGATGCGCCGCTGCAGCTCCATCAGCGCGTCGAGTCGGGCCTGCCGTTGCTCGGGGGGGACCTGCTCCGTCATCCGGGCCGCGGGGGTGCCCTCCTCTGGGCTGAAGGCGAATGCGCCGAGCCGTTCGAACCGGGTCTCGGCCACGAACTGCATGAGCTTGTCGAAGGCGCGCTCGCGCTCGCCCGGGAACCCCACGAGCAGGGTCGTACGCAGCGTGAGCCCGGGGATCCCCTCCCGCAGCCGCCGCACGACCTCGCGCACCGTGCGCTCCGACGTGCCCCGGGCCATGGATCGCAGCACGGCATCGTCCACGTGCTGCAGCGGGATGTCGACGTAGGCGCACACGCGTTCGGCCTCTGCGATGGTCCGGATCAGCCGGTCGGACAGCCGCGCTGGGTAAGCGTACAGGAGGCGGATCCAGCGCACACCATCGACCTGGTCCAGCGCCTGCAGCAGGTCGGGGAGGCGTTCCGCGCCGGGGCGGTCACGGCCGAACGAGGTTGTGTCCTGGCCGATCAGGTTGACCTCACGCACCCCTCGCGCCGCGAGCATCTCCACCTCGGCCACGATCTCACGGACAGGCCGGGTCCGCAGGGGCCCGCGCAGGGCGGGGATGATGCAGAAGCTGCAGCGCTGCGAGCAACCCTCCCCCACCTTGACGAAGGCGCTCGGACCCCGGTGGTGTTCTGCGCGCACGCGACCGTCGAGCCCGCCTCGATCCGTGCTCGGCAGCCACAGTCGTGGGGCGTGCTCGTCGAGGCAGTGCCGGGCGATCTCGTCCACACCCCCGGTACCGACGATCACGTCCGCCTCCGGGATCAGCTGCTGCAGCTCGTCGCCGTACCGTTGGGCCAGGCAGCCGGCCACCACGAGACGTCGGCACGCCCCCCCCCCCTGCTCCCGGTGACGGGCGAGGTCGAGGATCGCGTCCACCGACTCCGACGAGGCGTCCTCGATGAAGGTACAGGTGTACACCAGGATCACATCGGCCGCGGCTGGCTCGTCCACCAGGGTGGCCCCGGCCTGACGCAGCTGCGCCGCGGCCACCTCGGAGTCCACCTGGTTCTTGGCGCAGCCGAGGCCCAGGATGTGCACACTGGTCACGGGTAGGGGGTCACCTCGACACCTTCGGGCGCGACGAAGGTGAACCGCTCGTCCGGAATGTCCGCCGGGGTGGTCACGTCCGACAGCCGCGTGATGGTGAGGTTGCCCATGCCGTCGTCGATGGTGAGCGCCGCGATGGTGTGGTCGGCACGCGTGACGTGCACGGTCAGCGAGGCCACGCCGGCCATGGCCTCCTTGGGCACGAGCTGCAGCTCGATGGGATCGGCATCCGATGCCGACACGACGGTCAGGTCGAAGTGATGGTGCACGTCCTTCAGACCGATCACGAACCCGAACAGCTGGGCCTGACCCGCGCTGTCGATGTCCTCCATCAGGAACGCCTGCCGGTCAGCGGGGTTGTATATCCACAGCCGTTCGCCGTCGCTGATGAACTGGCGCGGCGTGGGCTCGGTGTAGTCCCACAGCATGCGCGCCGGGCGCTCCAGCTCCAGGGTGCCCCGCTGCACGAGGCTCTCACCGCCGAGGTAGCGGTTCTCCTGCTCGAACGAGCAACGCAGCGCCTTGACGTCGGCGTAGCGCTGCTGCACGCCCGTGACCACGGGCTCGACGTCCTCGCCGCGGGCCGTGCGGGACGCGGCCACGGCCGCGATCACCCAGGCCGAGAGCATGATCGCCGTGTACAGGATTCGCATGCGTTCTCCAGAACCGTGCGCGCGCCGGTCACGAACCATCGACGTACGGCCCCTGGATTTCATTCCCGCTGACTCCCCCACGGTTCACGCCTCCGGTCCGATTGGCTGTACGAAGACCTCCCGGGGTTTGACCCCGTCGGCCGGGCCGATCACGCCCTGCTCCTCCAGCCGATCGATGATGCGGGCCGCCCGGTTGTAGCCGATCTTGAGGTGGCGCTGCAGCATGGACGTGCTGGCCTTGCGGTGCTGGGCGACCACGGCCACGGCCCGGTCGTACATCTCGTCGTACTCCTCGGCCTCGGCGCCCGCCTCGGCCGCGGCGGTCGCGGCGTCGAGCACATGGTCGAGGTAGCGGGGCGCGGCCTGCTCTCGCAATGCGTCGGTCACCCGGTTGATCTCGTCCACGGTCACCAGGGGCGAGTGGAAACGCTGCAGGGACGAGGTGCCTGGCCTGAGCATCAGCATGTCGCCTGCGCCGAGCAGGCTCTCCGCGCCGTTGTTGTCCAGCACCGTTCGGCTGTCCACCTTCGAGCTGACCTTGAACGACATCCGTGCCGGGAAGTTGGCCTTGATCAGTCCGGTGATCACGTCGACGGACGGCCGCTGCGTGGCCAGCACGAGGTGGATGCCCGCCGCTCGCGCCATCTGGGCCAGGCGCACGATGCTGTCCTCCACATCCTTGCGGGCGACCATCATCAGGTCGGCGAGCTCGTCGATCACGATGACGATGTACGGCAGCTCCTCCGGCGGGCCGTTGAACGGAGCGTCCGCGTCCTCGGGGTCCCACGGCAGGACCGCGTCGCCGCTGACCTCCCACTGCTCGCGGAGCTGTACCATCTGCTTGTTGAAGCCCACGAGGTTGCGCTTCTTGAACATGCGCAGCAGCTCGTAGCGGCGGGTCATCTCCATCACGGCCCAGCGCAGCGCGGACGAGGCCTCCCGTGGATCGGTCACCACCGGCAGCAGCAGGTGCGGGATGTCCTCGTAGACCACGAACTCGATCATCTTGGGATCGATCAGGATCAACCTCACCTCGTCGGGCGTTCGACTCAGCAGCAGGCTGACCAGCATGCCGTTGACCGCCACGGACTTGCCCGAGCCTGTGGTCCCTGCGATCAGCAGGTGCGGCATCTTGGCCAGGTCGGCGAGATCGGGCTTGCCCACGATGTCCTTACCCACGGCCATGGGTAGCTTGCGCTTGTCGATCTCCTTGGCGTCGTGGGCCAGCACCTCGCGCAGGTACACGGTTTCCCGGTGCCTGTTGGGCACCTCGATGCCCACCACGCCCTTGCCCGGCAGCGGCGCCACGATGCGCACCGACTCGGCCTTGAGTGCCATGGACAGGTCGTTGCTCAGGCCGGCGATGGACGCGATCTTCACGCCGGGGGCGGGCTCGAACTCGTACATCGTGATCACGGGCCCGGGGTGGATCTCCACCACGCGACCCTTGACCCGGTAGTCGGCCAGCTTGGCCTCGAGCTTGCGCGCGTTGCGATGCAGCTCGTCTTCGCTGAAGCTCGACCTCGAGGACGAGACCGGGTCCAGGAGGCTCAGCGGCGGCACCTCGAATTCCACGTCAGTGGCCCAGCCCCGCAGGCTGTCCACCTCCGGCTCGGGGCGGTCCTGCATGTGCTCGCTCTCGACGATGCGTGGGCCCTCGGAGCCGTCGGCCAGCATGGTCTCGACTGCGTCTGGATCGGGAGCCAGCCCCTCGACGGTCACCTCTGCAGCGACGGCGCTGGCGGCGTTTCCCACCTCGGCCAGCTCCGCGCTCTCGACCGCATCGAGCCCCTCGAGGCTCTCCACCTCGTCCGACTCCAGGGGTGGCTCGGGGTCCTCCGAGGTCACGATCCGCGGCGCCGCGGACTGCACGGCCTCGTAGATGCCCGACTGGGCCTCCGCGACGAGTTCCTCCTCCACGCTGATGTCGTCGGCTGCAGCCTCGGCCTTCTCCGCCTCCCTGGCTGCCTTCCTGCGCGCGCGTGCCTCCTTGCGGTCGCGCAGGCGCGCGGCCGCTCCTTCCCGAAGTCCCCGCAGGCTGGCCGCAGCCCGCGAGGCTGCCGCGGTCGTGCCGTCCCTGCCCCGCTCGCCCAGGCGGCCCAGCGGCCCTCGGGCGAGGGACGCCACGTCGGCGATGGAGATGTCCAGGGCCAGCTTCAGCGTGATCAGCAGGCCGCAAAGCGTGACGATGATGGTGCCGGCCCGCCCCAGCACCCCTACACAGAGGTCGCCGAGCAGTCGGCCAAGGGCGCCGCCCGTGGACAGCGGTTCGCCCCGGAACAGCACGGTACCCACGATCATCTGGGCCAGCAGCGCGACCAGCACCACCAGTGACAGCAGCCCTACCACCTCGGCCAGTCGGACCGGCGTGCGCCTACGCACCATCAGTCGCGCGCCGAACACCAGGGCCACACCCGCAGTGATGAACGACGTCACCCCCAGCAGCTGGAACAGCGAGTCGGCCAGCACGGCGCCGAACAGCCCGATCCAGTTGCGCACCGGTTCCGTGCTGGTGGTGTTGAGCGAAGCATCCGTGGGCTGGTAGCTGATCAGGGCCAGGGACAGCAACACCGCGGCGGCCATGACGACCAGGCCAGCGATCTCACGTCCGTGCCTCCGCAGCAGTCCGCCGCTGTCCGCACGCTCCTTGGGGGGGGACTTCTTCGCCTTGCCGGCTCGCTTCTTCGCCACGTCCACATCCTCGACAGCCCCGCGCGATCCATTCGCGGGGTACAGCAGCATCTCAACCTGGTGGATCGAGCCATCCAGATCGTAGGACGTCGCCGCAGTCGATGTCAATGTTTTCGCTTTTTACCATGGCGATGAAGTGGGGGTCGGGCGGATCGGAGTTTGGGGAGATTGGAGCGGACGCTCCGAATGCGGTCAGGTGACTGGGGGCGACACGGGGTCAGGCCGCGACTGGGGGC
>CAZXHG010000023.1:0-56935 GCA_964639985.1 uncultured Rickettsiales bacterium | reverse complement strand
AATCGATGGACGTCTCTGCATGCCTCGCGCGAGGGCGGTAAACTCGGGCTAGCGATCAGCAGTTCCCCGAGCATGCGGTCGGTCTCGGGGTCGATCCGGTCGTCGCGGCAAAGCGGGAGCAAGATGGATGCGGCCTCGTGGAGGTGACCGGTCGCGAGGAAGGCCCGGGCGACCAGCAGGCGTGACTCCCGGGGAGCGAACATCATGCCGTCTTCTTCCAGCCACCGGCGACCGTAGTCCACGACGCGGGCCGATTCCGAGAACCGCGACTTGATGTCCACACCGAACTGGAAGAAGTCACTGTTCACCAGGTGTCTGCTGAGGTCGCCGGCCTCGATCTCGCGAAACAGTTCGTGGGCTCGCTTCTGGTCCTGCACTGCGGGATCGGTCGCCAGGAAGAGCACCTTGGATCTCAGGAACAGGATCCAGGCCATGACCGAGACGTCATCGGAGCGATTCTCGACCGCATCGAGGAACGACAGGCAATCCCCGACTCGATCGGCACAGAAGATCTTCCACGCGACCACGGGCACCGAGCTGTCAGCGGCGTGCTGGTTGATCTCCCTCACGCGCGCCCACGCCGCCTGGCTGCGCTCGGGCCGCTCGTGGGCCAGCGCCACGTTCAGCGCCCAATGACGTGCGGTCAGGCTGTCCGGGGCGCAGGCAAGGGCAGCATCACAGGCGACTTCGGCGTCGAATTTCCGGCTCTGCAATCCCGGTATCTCGCAGAAGTCCAGCAGTCCTTCGGCCTGCGAGCAGTAGAACGAGACGAGGTCCTCGGCCCGCGTGAACGTCGACAGCGCGAAGTTCCTGGCGTAGTCGGCCAGCAGTCCATCGCCGTCTTCGCGAGCTGCGACCCACAGCAGTCCCAGCATGGCGGGCCGGCGTTCCTTGCGCACGGCCTCGCAGCAAAGGCGCTTGGCCTCGCCGAAGTTCACATCGGCGAGGTGGAGCCGGACCATCGACTGGAGCGCGACAGTGCGATACACGTACTTCGCCTTCAGCTCTTCGAGGGGGATGTAGGCGCGAGTCCATTCGCACAACGCCGTGGCCGCTTCGGCGAACGCCCACGACGTGGGGTACTGCAGCCGACCGGTCGCGTCGTAGACCTGTTCGCAGATGGTCAACGCGTCCTGTGCCTGCCCGAGATGCCACTTGATCGAGGACAGCAGCAACTCCGCCAGACCCTTCAGATCGCTATTCCTGGCAACCGCTGCCGGCTCGGGAACATGGTCCGGAGACGACTGCGGACGTAACCCTTCCACCATACGTCCCAGCGACTGGTCTCCGCTGAGGCGCTCGGCCAGCTCGAAGGTGTCCGGATCCCCGTCGGCCCGGTCGCTCAGGATCTTGCGGATCACCTTCTCCAGGGTCCGCAGCACCGTCGCGTCGGTCCAATCGCCAGCGAGGCTGGCACGGCGCACGGAGGTCTTGGCGTCGATCAGCCGGGCGATGTCGCCCGCCTCGGGTCGGTCCGCCACCACGCCCCGCATCCGGTCCGCCACCCATGACCACTCCTCCCCCTGGTCGTCCCGCGTCATGGGCATCGGAACCGGCGCCGTCAACATCGCGGGCTCGCTGTCGAGGACCTCGTCCAGCGCCGCCCAGGCATCCTCCTCCCGCCCATCGAGCGAGGCACTGAACGCCCGCCATAGCAGGGCGTCGTGGCTGGTACACCTCGACAGATGCTGCTCGCAGGATCTGCGGCCTCCGGCCGAACCGTCGAACAGGGCGGCCAGGCCGAGCATCAGCTCCGCCGGGCCGTCGACCTCGTCGACAGCCTGGGACGCCACCACGTCCTGGAGGACGCCGCGGGCGTCACCGAACTGTGCCTGCTGGAGATGGCTTTCCCCGTGGAGCAACGCCATCGGTCGCGCCGAGGCGTCCTCGGCCGGGAACCACCGCAGGCAGTCGATCCGGAGCTGGGGAGATTTCATCGAGGCGATGGCGATGGCCGCAACGGCCACGTGTATCGGTCCCTGCTCGGCGCGCTCGTCGCGCACGATCTGCTCGAGGGCATCGTCCGACAGCCCACCAGCTCCACCCCAGTTCCTCTCCAGCGTCACCTCGAGCAAGGCCTGCACCCGGCTCGCGCCAGCCGCCGGCCCACCGTCCAGGACGATGGCCGCACCGAGCCGGTTGCTCACCGCATGGATCTCGTCCACCAGGCGCAGGGCATCCTCTGTATCCACGACGTGCCGGGTCCCGAAATCCCAGAGGAGATAGAACAGCACGAGGCCATGCCTCACGAGCACCGGAACGGAGTCGGGCTCCAGCTCGAGCATGTCGCGGCTGCGCTCGTAGAGCGCGACGAGTCGGTCCCGGTCACCGGCGAGCAGCGCCTCCTGGAAGTCAGGACGGAGGCCTTCGGAAAAGGACTGGAAACGGCTGACCGGGACGCGAGCCGAGATGAAGTCCTTGACCTGGGGCTCGTCGGGGTCACCGAGGGCCACGCGGAGCTTCCACGACAGGCTGGTCGCCAGCCGGTGGAGAGAGGGCACGACGAGGAGCGAGACCCCCTGCCTTCTCGCCTCGAACAGGGCCTCGGCATCGACGGCGAGCAGGTCATAGACGTCGAATCCCGGGAGGTTCGCGGCGGTGACCGGTTCACCCAGAGCGGACCGTTCCGGCAGCAGCCTCTCCAGGCGGACGTCCAGCGCGTCCTCCGCCTGCAATGGAGCGACCACGTGCTCCTCCACGTAACGAACGAGCTGTTCGTCGTAGTTGTCGAGGAACAACGCCATCCGCCCCGCGTGCTTGAGGGGCGCGTAGCACAGCGCCTCGCGACCTCCGACCTGCGGTCCCCGCCCCCGCAACCAGGGCAGCACCTCCTGCTGCACGAGCGTCGACAGGGCTCGGCCCAGTTCCGTGATCAGCCGGGCCGTGGAGAGATGTTGATCGAAGTACAGCCGGGCGACGAACCGGTGCACGAACTCGAATTCGTCGTCCGCGCCCGGGGCGTGGATTATCCGCGCCCGGCGCAGCCGGTCGAGGGCGAACGGGAGGCTCTCCGGGTGACTGCATTCGGCGTGCAATTGCTCGCGACTCTTGCGAACCGGCACTCCCTCGGCCGACACGAGCGATGCGAGCACATCATGCGTGGCCTCGTGCTCGGGTCGGCGACCCAACCCGCCGATGGCTGTCTGGAAGAACGCGTTCAGGATCCCGGCCAGTCCGCCCAGTTCCCCGTACAGTGCCGCTGGGATTCTCGGCTCGTCCTTGCTTGCGAAGTGCTTCTTCCAGAGGGTCTGGCAGACCATCTGGACATGGGGTGGATAGGAGACCTTGCCCATTTCCTCGCGCCCGGCCTCGAGATCGTCCAGGATCTTCTCGACCAGTCCGTCCTCGAATTGCACGCCCCTCTTCTCGGCAGGCCTGCGGATGGCCTCCTTGGCTGCCGGCCGCGTCAGCGCGTAGATCTCGTGCCAGGTGTCGACATCGAAATCCGTCAGCCCTTCTTTCATCTCCTGGAAGAACGGACGGACGTACTCGGAGCGCACGCCGAAGACCAGGTGCAGGTGGGGGTCGGGCCAGAACGGTCGCACGATCTCGAACAGCTTCTGCACCTGCCCTGGGCGGGCGTCCTCGATCTGGTCGCAGATCAAGGCGACGTCACGGCCCGCAGCCAGCAACTCCTTGAACCCGTCCCGGAGCAGTCGTTGCGCGCTCCAGTTGGCCCTCGTCGACGGCTCGGCGGGATCGCCCGGGAACCGAAGCACGGCAACACTCCAGCCGAATTCGTCCCGCAGCCGCGGGAAGATCCCCGCGTGCAGCAACGAGGATTTGCCCACACCCGAGGTGCCCGAGACCACCGCGATGTGCTGCAGCTTGCGCAGGGTGTGGATGATGTCGGCGGTCTCTTCGCTCCGGCCGAAGAAGAGGTCCCGGTCCTCGTGCTCGAAGGGCACGACTCCCGCGTAGGGGTTCTTCCGCTCGACGCGCTGCTCGCGCTTCTCCGGGGAAGGCGCAAGGGATCCGGGCTGTGGGGTCGCGCGTTCGAGTTCGTCCCACGCTTCCCGGATCCTGGCCCGGAGCGTCAGGTCGCGTCGGCCGGGGCACGTCAGGTTCTTCAGGCGCTTGGCCAGGAAGTGGTCGTGGGCGACCGGACTGTCGGACCAGCCGAAGAAGGGGACCAGCTCCGTGTACACGTCCTTGCCCAGCCCTGGCCCGGGGTCGGGAGGGGAGCCCTTGCTCACCTTCAGGTAGACTGCTGCCCACTCCGCCATCTGGTCGAAGACCACTTCGGACAGGCTGTAGTTCTTCCTGGGCTCCGGCACGACGACCGGCAGCGGACAGCGCTTCGTGCCAGCGCTCTCCAGCGCGAGCTGCTTGTCTGCCAACGGCAGCGGTTGTCCGTTCCGCTCCAGTGGGGGAAGGTCGTCGAGGTCCACATCGGTCGAGCCCGGGGCTGCCGACCCGGCGACCCCGGAGAGGGCGGGCTGGACGGCGGCCAGCACCTCCTGCGGTAGATGATCGAGGCCTACTCTGTCGCCCTGGCTCAAGAAGACGGCACGTTCGATCGCATGCTCCAACTCACGCACGTTGCCCCGCCAGTGATATCGTTCCAGTGCGGACATCGCGGCATCGTCTACGCCAGGCTGGGACAGATCGTGCTGCGACGCGTACTCGCGCACAAAGTGCGCGACCAGCAGGCGCACGTCACCCTGTCTCTCCCGCAGAGGCGGCAGCTCGGTGACGTTGGTGTTCAGTCGGAAGTAAAGGTCTTCTCTGAACTCGCCACGATCGATCTTCGACTTCAGGTCCACATTGGTCGCGGTGATCAGTCGAATGTCGACCGGGATCATCCGGCTCCCACCGACTCTACAGATGGCGCGCTCCTGGACCGCGCGCAGCAGCTTGACCTGGTGTGGGGGCGACAGCGCTCCCACCTCGTCGAGGAACAGTGTGCCCCCATCGGCCTGCTGGAAGACGCCTTCGCGAGAACTGATTGCAGTGGTGAACGAGCCCTTGTTGTGTCCGAACATCTCGCTCTCGAACAGGTCGTTGGGGATCGCACCGCAGTTGACGGCCACGAACGGCCCGTCGGAACGCTTGCTGTGCGCATGGATGTCCCGGGCGACCACCTCCTTGCCCGTACCCGACTCCCCGGTGAGCAGCACGGTGATGTCCGACCCCGCTACCTGGCGCACCTCGTCCAGGCGCTGAAGAAAGATCGGATCCCCGGAGATGATCGTCGGCTCGTTCGCCATGCTGACCTCCCGTACCGGGTGGCTCGCCGCCCGGTCCTCATCGAGATGCACTCTATCCCGCTTTCCACTCCTCGAACCACAGGTGTTCTTCGGAGGCAACCGGGGAAGGGTCGACGTCGGTTCCCTTCGGGATGTACAGGCTGCCGCGCCGTTCCACGGGGATCCCCGCGATGCAGGTGACCGTGGGTTCGACGAGCATGCCCGTTCGTTCGCCATCGTGGTCTGCGAGGCGCCTGTCTTCGAGAGGAGCCAGCCCGCCAGCGACCAGGATGAGTCCCCGTTCGCCAGCGCCTACGCAGCCAGACTGGTCATTCCGTGGGTTCCCGGGTCCCCGTCTGTTCGAACGCGTCGTCATGTCGTCCTCCTTCCTGTCTTCCTGGACTCTTCAAGGGCCGTGCCAACACTCTCCCCGCCGGCCGTCAATGGCCGATCGGGACCAGGAAATCCCAGAGTTTCCAGTCAATTAGCGCCTCTCTTGCGCATTCGGCCACTTGCCTTCGAGCCCGTTGCCGCCGAGTTCGAAGCGGTCCAGTGACGGTCGCACGACGGTCGCGCGACCGTCGTGCGACCGTCGCAGGACCGGTCCGGGGCGATGCAACGCTCAGGACAACGCCCCATGGAGCAACGCGAGCAGGCCCAGGGCCAGGCCATTCGCGATCCACACGATCAGGAGGATCGAACGCCGCGTTCGCGGCAGATCTCCACCCGGCTGCGGACGACCGTCGTGATCCCAGGTGCAGAGCCCTCGCTCACCACGGTCGAACCAGGCTTCTTCGGGCGGGGACCAACCCACGCTTTCTTCGGTCCGGGATCGGACGGGAGGGCCAGCGGGCAGGCCGGCTGTCGCCTTGCCATCGATCTTGGTCGACGCGCTTGTGTTCGTTTCCACCGTTCCCTCCTCGGTTTGCGCGGCCCAGTGGGGTCCGCGACGTTCGGGAATTGCATAGAGCAGCTTCCGTGCCATCGTCCTGGCCGGCCGCTCGCTTTCATTGAATGCACAAATATTTCAACAACTTAGAGATACGCCTCAGTGAGGTGACCACCCCGTCGGCAGCCGTCGTCGACCGTCGCAAACCGTGGGTGACAGTTGGTGACGGTGCACGACCGTCGCCGACCACGGGCAGACCGGCAGGAAGCCAGATGTTCCGGCAGGCTGGTTCCTTTCGGTGGGTGGTCTGGCGGCTCCAGGTCAGGGTTGGCCCGAACGTTGCATCCGATGGGTCCCAAGATGCTCCAAACGAGGAGGTCAGCATGCGTGACAGCGAGATCTATCCCTGGTCGTCAGACGCGACGGAGGAGGGCGAACGGAGCTTCCACTTGAGTCACGGTGGCAGCACGGCGCCCGACAAGGGAAACCACTGGAGAACACCCACATTCAGCGCGGACATGCGTCCGGCACGAGCCAGCGCCCTGGAGAAGGCAATCCATGCTGCAGAGACCCGCGCGAGCCAGCGCGGACCGTTACCGTTCGTCAGTGATCCGCTCTCCCCCCTCGCGACACTGCCCCGATCGTGCGCAGGCAAGCGCCTCCTGGCGCTCGATCTGCTGTGGACCATGGCGGATGCCGGGATCGCCGGACTGCGAGATGCCCAGATCGAACTGCAACACCGCGAGCAGCGAGCGACCGGGTCGCCAATCCTGCTGGTACCAGTGGGCCTGTTGCTGCAGGCCGATCCCAATCCCGACAGCTGCCCGCTGGCCCTGGAGGTGCTCGGTCGCTTTCTCGCAATCACGCCCCACATCCTGCTGAGCGGGACGCCAGCGGACGCCGAGCGGCTGGCCCGGCAGGGCGTCGAGCTGGAAGTCATCGCTCTCGCGCCGCTGCCACGCCCACGGTTCCTCCAACCCCTGGTTCGGGAACGATGCGTGGGGCGGGGGCAGCAGGCGACACAGATCGTGGACCTCGTTCGAGCAGGTCGACACGTCATCGTCACCGGACCTCCGGGCGTGGGCAAGACGACCCTGTGCCGCAGCCTTGCCGCGCAGACCGGATTACGTGATCTCGAGCTGTACGAAATCTCCGTTGTCGACCTGATGGGCTCGACGGAGTTCCGGGGGAGCCTCGAGGCTCGCATCCGCGATCTGCTCACCTTTGTCGAGTCGAGCCCGCAACCGCCGATCATCGTCATGGACGAGATGCTGCGGCTGGCCCAGCGGACTGGCCGCGACGACCAGGTCTGCCTGGATTCCTTCCTCGACCTGATCCGGTCCGAGCTGAGCGCGCCGAAGCCGGATTTCATCGCGATCGGCACGGCGACCGACGTGGAGTTCAGCCAGATACTCCGATTCGATCCGGCCATGGCCCGTCGGTTCACAGAGGTTCGCCTCCAGCCCCTGGATCGCCAGGATCTGCAACAGGCCATGGAGCTGTGGGCCAGGGACATCGACGTCCACCTGTCGGCCGGGGATCGCGCATGCATCCTGGATTCGGCCCCGCAGCTCCTACCCCGCGAGAGCAGCCCGGCCCGCGAGATCAAGCTCCTCCACTGGTGCCGGGCCTCCCGGGGGGGAGCGATACACGCAGCCCTTCGCGAACGTTTCGGAGAGCTGGTCGCCCCCCGCCGAGGCCGATTGCTCGAACGAATACGGCAACTGCGGGGTGATGTTCGCGGACGTGACCACGAAATCGCCCTGCTGGCTGAAGGCATGGACGTGGCCATCCAGCGGCTGGTCACCGGCGACCGGAGCGTGGAGGGCCCCCTGCTGGGGATCGTGATCTCGGGTCCGAGGGGCTCGGGCAAGCGCCACCTGGCGCACTCGGTCGTCCGGGCGGTCGGAACGAGTCACTGCTCCGTCGTCGGTCCCGATCGGATCGCGGGGCACGTCCGCGCGAACCGCGGAAATCCGGGAGGAGCGGTCATCGTACTCGGCGACGCACTGGAAGGCCCGGGAGGGTGCGCAGAGATCATCACTGCCGACCCGCACTGGCCCGTGGTCTCGCTCCCGCAGATCTTCCAGCAGGTGCGTCCCTTGCATCGCTGGCTGGTCATCCTGGCGCTGCACACCTCGGATGACCTGGACGATGGCGAACAGGCGGGACCGTTCCCCACAGTCTGGTTGCCCGTCACGCCGATCCGACTGAAACGCACCCAGGCGCGTGAGCTGGCCGAACTCATGGTCCAGACGTTGCGACGACGCATCCGGACCTGCGGGGTGTCGGAGCAGGTCCGCTCGTTGACCCTCGCAGAGATCCATGATTGCTGCCATGGCCGGCCGACCCCGAACCAGCTCGAGCGACGGATCATCGAGCGGCTCGTGGGCGAGACGCCGGAATCGGCGGCAACTGTCGGTCCCGAGCGCGTGGTGGTGCCGTTCGAGATGTAGGTCGCGGATTTGAGGAGAGCGCACGGCCTGCCAGCGGCGCACCGAGTAGCGCGAGGCTAACGGCCGCGCCCAGGCGGCGCACGAAGCCGCGCGCGAGTGGTGGGACCTGCACCTGCCCGAAGGAACCGGGGCGGACGCACCCGGTTCCCGGATCACGGAGCCGGTGGTTCCAGGTACGCGGCGTAGCTGGCGAGCACCGTGGCCGCACCCCGGAACACGCCTCCGGGATCGAAGAGGGTGGTCTCGATCAGGGCGCTGGCAGCGTGCTGCTCGGACAGCGGGATCGCCCAGCTCGCCTCCAGCAGCTCGAGATCCGCCGGATCGGCCGCGGAGGCCCCGATGCGCTGGATGTAGAACGTGCGCAGCATGGCCAGTTCCTCCTCCATCTCGGCGGGGGTGAACTCGTCGACCGGGCCGGCTGTCAGCTCGCCCTCGACCATGCGGTAGGTCCACACCGAGTCGCGCACCATGGCGTGGAAGCTCTCCTCGGCCGCGGGGCGGTGACGGCGCAGCGCGTCGTCCGCGGACAGGCCGCGGGCCTGGACCGTGGCCAGGCCCGCGTCGGCGATGGAGATGCCGACCAGCTGGTGCACCGCGCCTCCACATTGACGGAGCTGCGCGCCCAGCTGCAGCACCGCCTCGACGTGGTCGGGGCCTGCCGGGCCGTGGGCCGTGGCCAGGCTCACCTTGGCCAGCGCGAACAGGGCCAGGGGTACGCTCTTGTCCTGCAGGTACCCGGCGGAGAAGCCGCCCCCGGCCTGCTGCCATTCCAGCAATTGCCCGACGGCGCGCTGGACCCCGGAGGGGAACTCGTCGACCTCTCGCTCGGGCAGTGGACCGCCTATCTCGCGGTCCACCAGGGGGCGGACCGTTCGACCTTGTCTCTGCAACTCCTCCTGAGCCGAGTGCAGTGGGCTGGAGTCGCCCTGGCATGCGCTGCCGGTCACGGCCATGCCCTCGATCTGCTGCCAGGTCGGCACTGCATCCCCGGCAATCGCGGCCTCGCACGCCACCAGGCACGAGGCGAACACAGCCAGGGCAAGCCAGGGGCTGGTGCGGCACCTCCGCGTCCGATCCGAAATCTCCGCGCGACGAGATCCTCTGTCCGGAATCATGCTCCAGCCCCTCTCGATAATGATTTTTGTGATCCGGGGAGCCGCTCGAGGATCTGGCGGGTGGCCTCGATCCCGTTGAGGTCGGGCAGGGCGATGTCCATCAAGACAACGTCCGGCTCCAGCTCGACCGCGCGGCGGACCGCCTCGCGGCCGCCGCAGGCCTCGGCGATCACCTCCATGTCCACCTCGCGCGAGGTCATGGAGACCAGCCCCTCGCGCACGATCTGGTGGTCGTCGGCGACCAGGATGCGGATGGTCATGGCGTGGCCTCCTCCCCGCGGTCCGGCGGGACGGACGTGGGCACCCGGAACACCACCGTAGCACCCGCGCCCGACTTCGAGCGGATCCGCAAGCTCCCGCCCAAGGGTCTCAGGCGCTCGCGGATGCTGAACAGGCCGAATCCCTGTCCCGAGGATGCATCGTGGACCGACCCCACCAACCCGGACACCGACGGCGACGGGATCTCCTCCCCGGACGACGACTGCCCCGACGAGGGCCTGGTCGAGGTCGACATCCTGAGCGGCCGCATCGTCATCCTGGAGAAGGTCCACTTCAAGACGGCCAGTGACGAGATCCGTCAGATCAGCCACCCCCTGCTCGCCGCGGTCTTCGTGGTGTTGCAACGACACCCCGAAATCGCTCTGGTGGAGATCCAGGGCCACACGGACGAGCGAGGAGACGACGCCGACGACTGACACGTCATGACCCCCCTCCAGGGCGGAAGTCGTCTTCCGGATGGGGTGGTCGTTTCCGGACGCAACTCGCCGTGGGTGACACATTATCGAGCATTTATATGAAGCCCACATCATTTGTATAATGTATCGGTGGACATAGTAAACTACCACGATTCCCCTTGATCTCGTTTCCAGCACCGGGCTAGGGTCGATCGCGACGGGGAGCAGCGATCCGATGCGGAGATGCAGGTGCATGCAATGCGTGCAGGCACTGCTGCGCGCGTGGGAGTGAGGAGGGCGTCTTGGCATACACGGACCATTCGGACATCTACGGAGCCGTACACGAGAAGGGGATCAACCTGTTCGTGCAGCACCTCCAGAGACAGCGTCCGTCCATGTTCAACTACGGTAGCCCCAACGTGGTGGCCAACCCGGACCTGTGGTGCGTGCCCATCGAGGCCGCGCCCGGGGTGACACCGCTGATGGCAACCGAGCAGCCGATCCCGATCCTGGGAACGAACGGCCTGGTGGGCATGGATTTCTGCGCCCAGCTGGTCAAGCTGGAGGTGGACCTGCACCCAGGCGGCGTGTTCGCGCAACCTCCCGAGCTCGGGGAGCTGGACGAGCAGGCGTTCGCGGTACACGCCCATTTCTGCGCGGGGCTCGGCTGTCCGACGCAGAAGCTGGAGGGGATCGATCTGCCCGATCCCAAGGACCGCAACGAGGTGGTCATCCCGACGCGCAGACTGGAGTGTTTCTGCCTCGAACTGTTCGTTGAGGGGCGCGTCGCCGTGGAGGAGGTCGGAGGCGAATCGACGATCCAGGGGCACCTGGAGGGGCTGGAGATCGTCGACATCCGGCCCGAAGGCCTGGAGAACAGCATGGAATGCTACCTGGCCACGCTGGTAGAGGTCGTGTTGCTGCCCCAGGCGGCCACCAGCCTCCCCACGATCGCGCTGGACATCCTCGACCTCGCCACCATCGAGCTCGGCGCCAGCACGACCGTACCGCACAACCCGTCGATCCACGACGACCAGCTCCACGCCTACATCGATTTCACCGTGACGGGGCCGACACCATGAACCACATCACCGCAGCCGCATCGGGCAAGGCCGTCAACCAGCTGTTCTCCGAGATCCGTGACAACTTCAGCTTCGCAGCTTCGGATGCGGACGGGTGGGGGCCGTTCGGCGCCTACTACGGCGTGGATTTCCACCTGGAGAACGGCAGCGTCGTGCTGTACGACGACAACACGGTCCAGATCAAGGAGCTGGACATCAAGTGGGACACCCTCCAGTTCGGGGTCACGCTCGACATCCCGGGATTCAAGGTGGGAGGCTGGTGCATCCTGTGGCTACCCATCATCGGGTGTGTGCTCGAGTTCCCCGAGATCAACATCTTCGGCGACGACCCCGACGTGGATATCGGACTGGACCTCAGCGGCCTGATCACCAGCGAGATCTCGGCGCGCGCACGCCCGAACATCGAATACGAGGTCGGGCCGCCGGCCCGGTGGCAGCTGTACCTCGAGCCAATCACCGTCGACCTGGATGTGTTCGACATCCCGGACATCATCGGCGACCTTCTGGAGGACGCACTCGTCGACGCGGTCGGAGCCCTGATCCCGGACATCCCGATCATCAAGGACCTCATCCTGGCCATCCTCGGCGGCCTGGTCGACCTCGTGCGGGACATCCTCGACCTGGGGGACGACATCGAGGAGTGGCTGTCGGACGTGCTCGGGGTCAGCCTGGGCCTGTTCGACCTGATCCTGACCGCAGTGGCCCAGCACCTGCTGGAGGACCTCCCCCTGTACGAGCTCGATGATCCCTTCGAGTTGCTGGGGGCGACCGCGTCGTACGGCCCGGTCAAGCTACCGATCGCCGACCTGACGGCCAAGGTGGATTCCAAGGAACTGGTCCTCGCTGCCGAGATCGGAGCCCCGTGATGAAAGCCGTACTCAACCACACGCTGTTCAACATCCGCGAGGTCGGTACCGACCGGCTCAACATGCTCGGTGTCATCGTGCACCGGATGGGCAAGGAGGAGGAGTTGCTGGGAGGCCGGATCCTCCAGCGGGGCAAGGAGGTCGGCAGATTTGCCCTGCAGGTGACGGCGAGGTGCGAGCAGCCGACATGCAAGGTCGATATCGGAGCCAGGCGCCAGCCGTTGCGACATGAGTTGCAGGTGGCTCCCGGCGGGCACGTCGTCTTCCAGGTCTCGGGCTCGGGCCAGGGGTACGGCGTGCAGCTGGTACGCCCTCCGCGGGACGGGAGGGGCGACGGTGAGGCCGACGTCGGTTCACCGGTGCCGGTGGCCGGGGAGACGGTCTTCGACAGCCGCAAGCTGGGGCCCGGCGACCTGTTCGCGGTGACCCTGGTCGTGCCCGGTCGATACACGGTGGAGGAAGAACTCAGCGGAAAGCGGGTTGGATTCCGCGTCACCCGGGCGAATCCGGACAAGCCCCTGCGCCCGGCGAGGCTGCAGCCCGTCGAGATCCACGTGGGCTCTCGGGAGATCACGCCCGCGGACTTCGAGATCGGATGTACGCAAGGGCAGGTCTATGCGGTGCAGGACCGGGCCAGGCTGCGTATCCGGCTGGAGGAGGTGGATCGCGGAACGGTCCGGAAGGACCGGACCATCCGGCGCTGGACCCGGGCCAAGTAGGAAGGGGTCAGGCGGCACGTACCAATCCCGGTCTTGGAGACAGAGATCAGTAGCTCTCGTCCTCGTTCGCTTCGATCCGCTTTCGCATCACCCGAAAACAGCTGGTCCTCCCCCGAAACATCCTGGATGTGTGCGTGGATCCCCGGGCTACCAGTCGCGGACCGCGCGGAACCCCAGCCAGTCGGCCACCGTGTGCGGGCGGGCAGGTGCGGAGCCCGTGATCGTCGCGAGGCCAGCGTCGAAGTAGTAGCAGCCGCCCTTGACCACCCACCCGAATTCGTTGCCAGCACTCGACGGTCGGCAGTTCTTTTTTTGTCGCTACCCCACCCCGTCGAACGCGGAACCGAAGAAATCCGCCGCCCAGACGAGGTAGACGATCAACACAGCCACCCCGCTGGCGATCTGGACGCCGAGCACGGGTCTGGCCACGGCTCTCCTGCCCCGGATCCGGGTCCACCCGATCGTCAAGGTCGTGCCCAGCAACACCAGCGCGAACACGAGCATGAGGCCGTGGCAGACCGTGGGTACGTCCAGGTGCGCGCTCAGCTCCCTTGCACCGGCCGCGGTCTCGACCACCCGGATTCGCGGGGTGTGCCTGCCGGGTACGCTGACGAACAGCTCGTGCCAGCCGCCGGCCATCGCGGCCACCGCCAGGGCCGCCGACATCGTCAGGTGCGTCCACTCGAGCCAGGCGCGCACGGGGATCTCCTCGTCCACCTCACCGAAGGATCAACGGAGTGCCACCCCGGGTATTCCCCCACCCGAAGAAAGGAGCCGGCCGACGACTCCAGGGATTCCAGGGCGCTGCAGTCGAAATCGCCCATCTCCCGTCAATCGATGATCACGGTCCCATCGTCGTCGATGCAGCAGCGGAACGACAGGTCCTGGTGCGAGTGGGAGGGGTCCTCGGCCTTGCGGAAGGCGCAGCGGGTACCGGCCTCTTCCTTGCCGGGGGCCCAACCTCCCTTGATGAAGCGCCTGTCGTCCGTTTCGGATCGGGTCCACTCGAGGCAACCGCCTCCCATGTCCATCGCGCCGTACTCCGAGGTGCACCGTCGGTGTGTTCCGACCTCGTAGGGGCTGTCAGGGTCCAGACCGGTGGGTGGGCACACACCTTCCTCGTACTCGTCCGTGCTCCGGTCGGTCTCCTCGTAGGGATAGGCGTTGCCATTCGTTCCGGTGCAGGCCTTCCACCACTGATCCTGTGAGCACAGGGTCTTCCCGCTCGCACGGCACAGCTCGATCGCTTCGTTCCAGCTGACGTTGGTCCGGGGCGTGCCGTTGTCGTCGTGGTATTCGTGGCGGTCGATCCAGAACCCCGGTACCTCGACGGAGACGTCCATCCCGGTGTGCCGACTCAGATAGCTGACGGTCAGTTCACCCTCGACCTCTTCGTACAACCGGAACCCCCGGGCGTAGTGCCCCCCAGGTACGTACACCATGTCCGGGAAGGTCTCGGCCCTGGCCTCGGCCCCGAATCCCCGATACCGGCTGAGCTCGTCGGCCTCCTCCCTGTCCATCGCCGTATCCTGCGCCAACCGCTCGAGTCGTTCCTCCTCGTAGCGTTCGTCCGCGGCCCTCTGGGCGCCGAAGATCAGCAGGGGGGCGCCCACGTACACGAAGAACACCATCCCCCCGAACCCGCACAGGACGACGCACAGACACCCGCCCCCGGCCAGGATCCACTTCCATGCGCCGGACGATCTCCGTGGCGACGGACCGTCACTCATGGCTCACGCTCCCGTCGTCGTCGATGCAGCAGCGGAAGGATAGCGCCTGGTGGGAATAGACCGGGCTCTCCTCCTTTCGAGCGGCACATCGGGTGCCCGCCTGTTCCTCCCCGGGCAACCAGCCGTCCTTGGTGATCTTGCGACCTCCTCCCCTCGTGGATGTCCACTCCCGGCAGCCACCGCCCATGTCCATCACCCCGTATCCCGAGACGCACCGGTCGTTCGCGCCCCCCAGGTACGGATCGTCCGGGTCGAGACCGGTGGGAGGACAGTTCTCCACCGCGTACTCGTTGCCGTAGGAGTACACGCTCTGCTGCGGACCCTTGCACGCCTTCTCCCACTGATTGTCGGTGCACAGGGTCTTGCCCTGGGCGAGGCAGAGGTCAGCCGCGTCGTCCCAGGTGACGAAGGACCGGGGGCTGTCGGATTCCGTCCGGAACTCCAGCCGATCGATCCAGTATCCGTGCACGAAGCGAAGGACCTCGACCGGCTCACTGGCACTCCCCAGCTCGTCGTGTTGCCAGCGTCCCTTGAGGTAGTACCCCTCGGGCACGTACACCATGTCGGGGAAGGCCGCCTCCTTGACGGCAAGCTCGGCCTCGGGCATCGGCGAGTTCAGGCCGTCGACCTCCGCGATGCGGCTCGCCACGTGCTCGGCATGCAGTGCAGCCTTGGCTTCGTCTTCGCCGGGCTCGTAGTCGTCGATGTCGCGGGCGACCCACATCATCCCGACCGCGCTCGACAGGACCAGCAGCAGCGCCAGGATCACCAGGAGGACCACGACACACCCAAGTCCTCCCAGGAGCCACTTCCAGGTGCTGGCCAATCCCGGCTCCCGCCGCGAGGCTCCACGGGGCAGTGGTCCGGCGGAGCCACCCCCACGGACGAGATCCTCGGATGGGTTCTTTGCGTTGTTCATCGACACCACGCCCCTCGCGCGTATTCGACCGAGTGCAGACAGGTGGACAATCTACCAAAATGAACGGTGTCAGGCACGAATCCGCCCCGGTCGTCTCGACGTGACAGGTCGGGGAAAGGTGCCGGGGGGCGTACGGTCAGCGAGGAGCGCACCTGCTGGACGACGCACCGTGGTCACGGCGCACCCTCCTCCGGAGGGACAGAAGCACTACCAGCGCCATGATCGCTGGAGGACCGATCCGCGAATTCCGCCCGCCAGCGCGACACCCACAGCTGTTGCACTCGATGGTGGTCGGCGAGCCCGGCCCGCGGTCCAGGCAGTCCAGGCCGGTCCGGCTGCCCGCCGCTGCCCTCCCCCCGGGCTGCCACCACTCGGTGAACCCGTCCCGGTCCAGGTCCCAGCCGCCCCCGCCCGGCCCGCCGTAGGCGCCCATGTCGCTGCGGGTGCCGTCCGGATCGACGAGGCCCGGGTCGCCCCTGTCGACCAGCGGGGACTCCAGGGTGAGGTGCAGATCCCAGTGGGCGGGATCGGCCGTGGACCTCTCCTCGAAAAGCGGCTCCACCCGGGCCACGGCCACCGACGTGAAGCCTTCGCCCCAGGTGGCGTACCCGGTACTCCACACGTCGCTGTACCGCAGCTCGAATCCGTGGTCCTCGGCATGGATCTCCGCCCCCTGCATCGCCCAGTTCCCGCCGAAGATGGTGTTCGTGATCACCGGATCGGAGTCGCGCGCGTACACTCCCCCTCCCCGACCGTGTGCGAGGTTGCCGGCGAGGGTGACGTTGTGCAGGATCGGACTCGCCCCGTCCAGGAACATGCCGGCTCCTTCCTCGGCCTCGTTCCCCACCAGGATCACGTTGGTCAACGAGGGACTCGAGTCCTCCATCACCATCCCCCCGCCGTGCCCCTCGTTCGCCTTGTTCGCCTCGATCCGGACGTGGTCGAACGAGCCATTGACGTGCCGCAGCACCGCGCCGCCCCCGGTGGCCGCCTCGTTGCCATGGACCAGCACGTTGTCCATGCGCAGGATCGATTCTTCGGCCGCGATCCCCCCGCCGTCGCCACTCCTGCTGGTGCCGTAGCTCAGCTCCACGCCGTCGAGCTCCACCTCGGACTCGACGATCCGCAGTCCCGCCCCGTCGTACAGCGACAGATGGTCCGTGACGATGGTGCGCTCGAACCTCACCTCGGAACCCGCGATGTAGGCGGCACCGCCCTCGTCGATCCAGTCATTGCCGTGGAAAACCCCACCGACCACCGTGCAGGTCGACTGGGAGGCGTACAGACCCCCTCCCAACCCGTAGTGGTGCGTGATGCCGTCCTGTCTCCACACCTCGTTCTCCGACAGGTACACATCGCTCAACGATGCCTCGCTCAGGAACAGTTCTACGCCTCCGCCGTAGCTCTGGGCGTGGTTGCCCTGGATCGAGCACGCCTGCAGGTCGACAGAGCCCCGCCAGACGCTCACTCCAGCCCCACCCGATGCCTCGTTCTCGTTGATCCAGGAATCTCTCGCGGTCACGTGGCCCTCGTGGACACCGATCCCGGATCCCTCGTTGCCCGTGATCCACAGGTCGACCAGCGTGGGCGACGCATTCGTCACGTAGACGCCCGCGCCCTGGTTGTCGCGGCCATCGGTCAGCGTGAAGCCCTCGAGGACCGCGTCCGCCCCTTCGCCGTCGTCGAACGTCACGACCGGCCCGGCGTGGTCGCCGTCGACGACGGTCTCCGCGGGCCCGTGCAGCCCCAGCAGGTGGATGGCGCGGCCGCCGAAGTCGAGGTTCTCGGTGTAGTGCCCCTTGTCCACGCACACCACGTCCCCGTCGCCCGCGCGGTCGATCGAATCCTGGATCGACTCGTACTCCAGCGGCGCGATCACGTCGCAGTCGTGGCAGCCGGCCAGCAGGCCGATCAACGCGGTGGCGACCCGGGCGACGGCACGGCCCAGAGTTCCCTCCCTTCAACCAGGGGAACGCAAGAACGGCGATGGTTCGTTCTGAGCCCGTCGTGATCCTGGGGAGGCGCAAACGACCGCGATTGGTGGACTCGATCTTGCCCGGCTTCCACCGGCGTTGCCGTGGACGTGACACTCGAGGGCGATGTCGCCGACTGGGACACGCCCAAACCCGTCCAGAACAAGCTCAAGAGAGTGGCCGAGTGCTTGTTCACAATGGTGTCCGATTCCTGAATACGTGGCCCGGGGATCAGGGGCCCCGGAGGAGAAAGCCGGAAGGCTAGCCACCCCGCTGAGGAACACGATCTCCCCCTCACCCAAAGAACCGATGCAACGGCTTGAGGACAGGTGCAGGACAGGTGCGGGTCATTGAGCTCTTGGCTTGTCGGACAAGCTCGATAACCGGCACCTTTCTCCCTTTCTCTGAACCCCGCCGTCGGTCCCCGCCGCGTCATCCACGGGAGCGTACACCGGACACTCACGTCGTACGGCGAAGAGCCGCCGACGCCAGGCCTCCATGCGCTCGGCAGACCATACGTGGGGTACCAGGGAGTCCTCGGCGAGCACGTCGATACCACGCTCCCAGCCCGGGGTTCCTTCCAGGAAGGAACAGGGAAAGGCCTCTGCATCGACGTTGACGTACAGACTGAACAGCCCTGCCTCGCATCGCTCCACCATCTGCCGCAGCCGCGAGTCATGGTCCGGCGGGAGGTCGCGGGCGTCGAGGTAGCGCTCGAAAGACGGCGCGAGGCACGAATCGAAGCCGATCCGCGCATGCCGGGAGCACCAGCAACCGCACAGCTCGTGGAACCGCTCCTCGGGGATGGGAGCAAAGCCGTGTGCTGCGCGGCCACGGGGTTTGAGGGAGAGCAGGATCAGGGCATGGAGACCACGCAGGCGTGGGTCTGTCTGCAGATCATCGAGCACGCTGTCGACGAAGCCGGCATTGTCGCGGTGGACGAGCAGGTGGACGTTGGTCTGGACGAGGCCGGAGACTGACAGGCCCTCGATGGTCTGGTAGGCGAGCTCCCGCGTGTGGGGATAGACACTGACCGCCACTGCGCCGCAGAGACCCGCGAGCTCCCGGGTCAGATGCTCGTCCAGGCCGTGACCGCTGAGGGTCAGGTTGGGGACCACGCCCTGGGTCCGGCAGTGGTGGAGGATGGGCACCAGATCGGGATTGGCGTCTGCGTCGGTGAGTCCGAATGCGATCTGCGTGAGGGTGGTCGGGAAGCGCGCGAGCAGCGCCTGGAAGGTGTCCAGTCGCATGTGCCTCCCCGAGGCCGGCGCGTTGCCCTTGTAGCAGAAGGCACATCGCCCGGAGCAGTCGCCCGTGGACAGCTCGATGTCCGCGATCTCCGGTGCGGGGGCCAGGGGCGGGTCGTCGTCGAGTGTACGGCCCCAGCGGGCGAACATGCCGGTGACGCGGTCGAAGTCGTAGTTGTAGCAGGCGGATCGCCACCGTTTGAGCCGTGGGCGGCGGGGAGGATTCAACCGGTCCCCTCGACCTCGACGGCGCAACGCCCGAGGCCACGTTCGATGTCCAGGAGGGCTACCAGCGGTCGGACTCCCTGTTCACCTTCACCTCCGCGCCCTGGAGGCCATAGCGATCGATGATGCGCTGGAAGACCGCGTGGACCTTCGCGCGGGTCGCGTCGTCGTCCTCGCCAGCCTCGGGGTGCCACTCCTCATCGCCAGGTCGACACCGGTCATCCTCCTCCAGCCAGTACCCGAGGACGGAGCCGATGGCATGCGGAGTGCCGCACTCGGGCTCGCAGACGTTGATCAGCCCTTCGGTGTCGTGCCGCCAGGTGCACCCGCTCGCGTCCGTGATCAGATCGGCGGCGTCGGCATCGGGGTCGATGGAGAAGTCGGCGGACATCTCATCGGTCCACTCCTCGGGCTCGAAGAGGAGCACCATCTGCACCACCGTGCAGGTCGAGCTGCTGTTGCTGACGAAGCCGAGACGGATCTTCATGCCTTCCCTCGCCGAGATGTCACCGATTGTGCCGCGCTGGCCTCCCCACCGTCCAGACCTCCGGGGGATGCTCCGGACACCGCTTCCGCACCCGCTGACGCGCGCGGGGCCGAGGCAGTCCCTGGATGGACCAGAACAAGAAGAAGACATCCGCGCGGTCAATGTGTCGGTACAGGCTCTGCTGCCAACGCTCTCCCGCGCGGAGGTTCAGCACGTCCTGGAAGAACTCGATCTGCAGCGGCTCGAGCATCTGAACCCGCCGCAGGACCTCGGGGCGGTCCTTTGACGCATACGAGATGAAGGCGGTTCGGTAGCGCCGCGCCTCACCCAGCGGCTCGGGGGTGGCCGCCCTGGCAGGCGCCTGCCTGGCGAGGTCGACGACGAAGCTCACCCGCCCCACGGGCACGCTGCCCTGCGAGACCAGCACCCTGCCCGTGATCCGCCTCCTGGTGATGTTCTCGGGGATGTCGACCTCGAACTCCACCGATTGCGTCCGCCCCCGCCATACCAGGTGCAGGACCGGGTCCAGGACCTCGGCGTTCCGCATCCGTAGCTCGAAGTCGATCCGTGATCCGCGGGCGATCTCGGTCTCCAGGCTGGTGGTCCCCCGGCGGCGCGCCTGGTCGTCGAAGTCTCTGGCCAGGCCCTCTGCCTGCTCCGCGAGCTCGGGGCAGTGGGCGAACACCTGGATCAACACCGTCTCCCCCGGGCTGGTCCGCGGCGGTGCGAATACCGTGCAGTCCACGGCGTCAGCCCGGGCCGGGTCGGACGGCGCCCGCGGGTGGGAAGCGCCGCGGAGCTGTTCCTCCAGGGGGGCAGCTTCCTGGCGTGGCGCCTCCAGCCCGATGCCAGCCTGTGACTTGAGGCCGGCCACACCGCGAAGGTACACCTCCGCGCCGTCAGCGAGCCCCGCGGCGCGCAGGGACTCCTTGCTCGACAGCATCCGGCCACCCAGCTCCAGGGTCCAGCGGTGGGCCCGGTACATGGAAGGTGCGAGCACGGCGCGGGCAGCGGCGTCCGCGACCTCCCCCGCCGTTGCTGCCACCGGCGCAATGACCAGGACCCTGCGGGCCTGGCTGCGGAAGCAGAGCACCAGGTCGACAAGGGGCCCGGCCGCCGACGGGGCGCCGCAGACCTCCAGCGCCTCGTCGGCGCCGTACCGTCTCGAGGATGTCCTGTCGATCATGCGCGGAGCATATCGCCCAGCCACCGTTGGGGCCAGAGCACGGGCGGAGCACCAACGCCAGCATCACGAGCGACAGGCGTTGGTGGTTACCTCGTCCCGGGGTCTTGCCGACGGTCTGCGACTGGTGCGGCACGGTCGAGACGCACTGGCGATGGGAACGCCGGGGACGGTAGAGGGTAGAAACGACTCGAGCGGTTCGAACGACAGCTCCGGGCTCCCTGGGAGAAAAGCTGAAAGCCAGACAACCGGCACCTGTCCCCACCTGTCCCCCTCGGCCGGAGGAGTAGAATGGCCGGATGCCGACGATCGAGCTGAACGGTGTCGAGATCCGGTACGAGGAGGCGGGGAGCGGACCCACCGTGCTGTTCCTGCACGGGCTCGGATCCGCGGTGCAGGACTGGGAGGGCCAGCCCGAGGTGTTCGACCGGGTGGTGCCGGAATTCCTCGCACGGTGCGAGGCGTGAGAGGAGGGAACCCCATGGAGTGCACGAGGGCCTGGATCGTCCTGGCGGCGGGCTTGTGCGTAGCCGGTGTGGCCACGAGCGCCGCGGCCGCCGAACCCGCCTGGCTCGAGATCAGCGCCGGTGACCAGCACACCTGCGCGCTGCGCGAACCCGGCGTGGTGGAGTGCTGGGGCCGCGGGGACAACGGTCAGCTGTGGATGCCGGATCACGTGTACACCTCGGTCAGCGCGGGGTACGCGCACACCTGTGCCGTGACCGAGACCGGCGCGGTCCAGTGCTGGGGATGCGAGGGGCACGACCACGGCCAGTGCACGGCGCCCGAGGGCGTGTTCACGGCCGTGGCCAGCGGGGACGTGCACTCCTGCGGCCTGCGGGAGGACGGGCAGGTCGAGTGCTGGGGGTGCGCCGGCGCGGCCGACGCCGGCCAGTGCGATACCCCTCGCGGGACGTTCACCCGGGTCGTCGTGGGACGCTGGATCTCCTGCGCCTCCAGCAAGCGTGACAAGGTCCAGTGCTGGGGTGCGCCCACGGAGCGGTCCATCCGGCGCAAGGCGCTGATCCGGTTCGACGTGGGGGAATCGGCGGTGTGCGGCCTGTCACGTCGCGGCGCAGTGCACTGCTGGGGGATCCCCACGGAGCCGGGGGCACCGGACCCGTCGGTCGCGGTCGGCGTGGGCGACGGCTTTGCCTGCGGCATCGACGACGAGCAGCAGCTCGGCTGCTGGGGTGAGTTCGCGCAGCCAGGCCCACCGCCCGGTCGTTTCGACCAGCTCAGCGTGGGCTCGCTCCACGCCTGCGCCCTGGACGTCGAGGGCACGCTGGCGTGCTGGGGGAGTCCGGCCGACGGCCGCGCGACACCCCCGGGATCGGCTGGATTCGCGGATGCGGGGGAGGGCCTGTCCCGCGAGCAATTCCCCCGGCCGAGCACGTGGCGCGGGGCCGACCGCCCCACCACCCCGTTGCTGGACGACGTGACCTGGCGGAGGTTCTGGGGACGCGAGGACGCGTGGGTGGAGTTCCAGCGGGCGGTCTCGCTGCTCGAGAGGAACCAGTTCGACCGGGCGAGTCCGATCATCGACGAACTGCACGAATCCATCGGTACGGGAGCCTATGCAGAGGAGCTGTGGTTGCTGGCCGCGGAGATGGACCTGCTCCAGCCGGATCCGGCCCAGGCCCGGTCATCGCTCGCGCTGTGGCGTGATGCGTACCCGGACAGCCGCCTGTTGGCCTACGCCACCCTCCTGGAAGCCCGCAGGCTCCACAGGGTGGCGTCGAACCTGGCGTCCGGCCACACCGAGCTGCCACCGGAGGCCGAGGCCGCCTACCGGACCGCGCTGGCCGCCTTCGAGACCGTGCTGGCGGACTTCCCCGACCGCACCGACGAGGTGGGAGCCGCCCTGCACGACATGACGATCGTGCACCACGCGCTCGCCGAGCCGGAGCAGTCCCTGGCGCGGTTCGAGGAGCTGCTGGAACGGTGTCCGGAGCATCGCCTGGTGCCCAGGGCGCTGTACAGGGAGGGCAATCGAGCGTGGACGGACCAGGACCACACACGGGCCCGGGAGTTCTTCCAGCGGCTGGCGGACGAACACCCGGACGACGGGTTGGCGAAGCGGGCGCGCCGGAACGTCACCGCCATCGGCGTGGTCGGCCAGCCGGCGCCCGAGCTGGTGGTGGACCACTGGCTGGAGGACGAGACGTCGCTGGAGTCGCTTCGTGGCGAGGTCGTGGTGCTGGTGTTCTGGAACGAGTGGTGCCCGCACTGCCGGCGCGTCATGCCCGACCTGGTCGCGCTGGACGAGCGGTTCGCGGACCAGGGCCTGCGCGTGGTGCTGGTGACCAAGCACACCAAGGGCCAGACCGACGAGCGGATCCGGGACTTCCTGGAGCGGAGCGAGGCCAGCCTGCCGTGCGCCGTGGAGCCGGACGCATTCACCTCTACGTCGGACTACGCGATCACCGGAGTACCCGCGGCCGCGGTGATCGACCGGGAGGGCGTGGTGGTGTGGCGCAACCACCCGGCCCGGCTCACGGACGAGTGGCTGGAGGGATTGCTCGGGGACTGATTCGGAGCTGAAAACAGGGATCAGGCACTTACCAATACCTTTGGTCTCGTGACGTTCCCCCTCTGCCTGAGGTCCAGCGTCAATACTGCCTGCTGGCAACACTGCCTGCTGATTGCCCGTCACATGCGCAAGGGGAGCAGTGGTGCGGCGGCTGCCGAGGGTGATGCCACGGCGCCGGCTCCCCGTGCCCCCCGACCGAGGCGGCTCCTCTCCGGCCAGAGTACGACCACGGGCTGCGTTTCTGCGATCATGTTTGCTGGCCCATGGCTCGATCCTACCCAGACGAACCTGGGAATCCCCCCAGCACTCGATCTGGCCAGCGGTGGACAGTCCGCAGGTCTGATAGTCGGAGGTGCTGAACCGGGTGAACACGGTGCCGGGAGGAGCGTCGCACTGGCCCTCGGCGCATTCGCCCTCGCACTGGATGATGCCGTCGACCCCCAGCATGCAGGTGTGGCGCTCGGCCGTGGCGACCTGGGCGTAGGATCCACCCCGTGGATCGCACTGGCCGTAGTCCCGGATGTCCAGGGCGTCGAGATCGTCCCAGGTGGCCTCGCATCCCCAGCACTCCAGGGAGTCGTCCGTGGTCAGGCCGCAGGAGTGAAAGGGGGCCACGGACACGGCCGCCCAGTCGTCGCGTGCGCAGCCCAGGAACGGGGCAGAGCTGACGATCATCGCGATGCAGATGGCAATGCGCATGGATCCGATCCTCGGGTCGAGGATATCACCGCGTCGGGGCCCGAACGAAGTGGGTGCCATCCGGCCCGAAATTGGGGGGGGGGTGGCATTCCACCCTGGTACCTTTGGCCGATTTCGGACGGAACCCGGCGGATGGGGGCAAGCGAGGTGAGGGAGCCCCAGGGACGCCGAACTACGGTCGGAGGCTGGGCCGGCCCCTGCCCCGCTCACCCAAAGAAACGATGCAACGCCCTCGGCAGCTCGCGCCAGTCCGGCGCGTCCTCCGGCATCGCCCCGCGCGGGTGGAACGTGTTCCACAGCACCACCGGCCCGTCCACCCGCCCATCCCGTGCATCCTGCGCCAGACACGCCAGGGTCCGTCCGGTGTACGTCACCTCCAGCGTGAGCTGCTCCGTCTCCGCCGCAAGCCGCATCGCCTCCAGCGCCTCCGGCGTCTCCGTCCCGTACCCCGGTCCCTCGAAGCCACCCACGGCATGCAACCGCAGCGGCGGCGGCTTGCCCTCCACGGAGCGGTCCAGCTTCCCCATCTGCCGCCACGCAGCCCGCGCCAGCCGCACCGTCCGCCGCGTAGAAGCCATGCGCGGGCTCACCACCCGAACCGCCCGCACCTCGCACGTCAGCCCGGCCAGCGACAGCCCCAGCGCGATCCCCGCCGAGGTCCCCGCCGATCCCAGCGGCACGTAGACACAAGAAGGCATGGGCAGATCCCCCCGCCCCACCTGCCACGCCAGCTCCAGCCCGGCCTCCACGTACCCCAGCGTACCCAGCGGCGACGATCCTCCAGGCGGCACCCAGTACGGCCGCTTGCCGCGCACCCGCGCCATGCCCAGCCGGCTGGCGATCACCGCCGTGGACTGCACCTCCCCGCCCGCCGGATGCAACTTCGCCCCCAGCGCAGCACAGCGCAGCAGCGTGTCCCGCACGTGGTCCGTGACCACCTCGCGGATCACCACCAGCTCCACGTCCATGCCCGCCTGCCGCCCGGCAAGCGTAGTCGCCAGCCCGTGGTTCGTACCCAGGTACCCCACCGTGATCAGCGTCCGGCACCCGCGCTGGGCTGCATCCGCGACCAGGAACTCCAGCTTGCGCGCCTTGTTCCCGCCCACGGGCGGCCCGCCGCTGTCGTCCTTCAGCCACAGCTCCCCGAGCCCCAGCGCCTCGCCCAGCCCCTCCAACCGCCGCACCGGCGTCGGCCGCGCCACCAGGGGCACGCGCGGCAGCGCGTCCCCCAGATCCGGGTAGTGGGCGAACAGCCGCAGCGGTGGGTCGGTGGTCATGCCTCCCCCATTGTACGCTGCCGGGCCGCCCTAGCCGATCACCGGCCAGCGCCGCTGGGCCGCCCGCCGGTCCATCATCTCCTGTAGTGCCCCCTGCACCGCATCCCGGATCTCCCCCAGCGCCTCGCGGTCATCCGCACCCCGGTCGAACCACGGCTCCAGCGAGATCGGCTCCCCCACCTCCACCACCACCTTGGACGGCAGCGGCAGGTGGAACACCGGCCCCACCCCGATCCCCCACGGCAGGCCCAGGAACACGGGGAACGAGTCGGTGCGCATGAAGCGCTTCAGCCCGGTCCAGCGGGCGATGCGCGCGCCCCGCCGCAGCACCACGAAGCTCTCGTGGCCGCCGAGGTACAGCACCGGCACGATGGGCACGCGGTTGCGCAGGGCCAGCCGCGCGAATCCGATGCGGCCCTTGAAGTCCACGTCGTGCCGCTCGGAGAACGGCCGGAACGCCTCCCAGTTGCCCCCCGGGAACACGCCCACCTTCAGGCCCTGCTGCAAGGCCGCGTCCGCGGTGTGGTGGGCTGCGCGGATCGCGCCCAGCTGCATCAGCACCTTGCCCAGCCCCGGCAGGGAGACCATGGCGTCGTGGGCCAGGAAGCACAGGTCGTACCCCTCCCCCACCTGCGCGGCGTACTCGGCCCCGAAGAAGAACGGCTCGAGGAAGGTGATGCCCGCGTTGTGGTTGCCCACCACCAGCGCCGACCCGGTGGGCATGCGCTCCACGCCGTGCACCTCGGCGCGAAAGTAGCGGCCCAGTACGCGGACCGCGGCCACGATCGGGTCCACCAGCCGCAGGTCCAGCTCGTTGACCGCGTCGGGATCCGGCCGCTCTCGCAGCTTCTCGCCGATCACCCACATCCAGGACCGTCCGCTCACCGAGCCACCTCCTCCAGCAGCGCCGCCAGCGGCTCGAGCGCGTCATCCCAGTCGAACCGCTCCGTGACCACGTCCCGCGCACGCTCGGACAGTCGTGCACGCAACCCGGGATCACCCAGCAGGTCCGCGCACCCCCGCGCGATCCCCTGGGCCCCGTCCCGCACCAGCACCCCGTCGCCATCCCGTAGCCGCAGGGGCGCGGCTGCCTGCTCGGTCAGCACCACCGGCGTGCCCACGGCCATCGACTCCAGCACCTTGTTCTGCACGCCGGCCCCGAACCGCATGGGGCACACCGTGAGCCAGGCCCGCGCCAGGTGTTCGGCCGGGTCATCCACCGGCCCCACCACGATCACCCGCCTGCCATCGTGCAGCGCCAGCACGTCGTGGGCGGGCTCCACCCCCACGATCCTCAGCTGCGCCTCGGCACCCAGGCCCTCCAGCCGGGGCATCACGTCCCCGGCCAGGTGGCGCACCATGTCGCGGTTGGCCAGCGTGCGCAGGTTGCCCAGGAACAGCAGCCGCCCCGGCATCGGGTCCTCGTCTTCACGCGGCGCGAAGCGCTGCAGGTCCACACCGTTGCCCGCCACCGCGATGCGTACGTCCGGACACCGCCGCTGCAGGTCGGCTCGGTCGACCTCGCTGATCACGGTCACCCCGGCCGCCCGTCGCGCCACGGTCCGCTCGTACGCGTCGAGCCGGGACCGCTCCAGGGCGTACAGCGCCCGCCAGTGGGGTGGCAGGTGTGGCAGGGCGCGGTCGTAGTGCATGGAGATGGCGTCCTGCACGTCCACCACCGCGGGCGGGCCCACGGCCAGCGCCGCGGGCGCGGTGCGCACCAGCGAGCCCAGCACCACGTCCGCGGGCCCGGCGCGGCGCGCGGCCCGCACCAGCCGGCCGGTGTGGAAGTGGCTGACCTGCAGGGGCCGGTCGGGACGGAACAGGCCCAATCCCGTACGGGCGATCCGGGCGGTCCGGGAATGCCTCACCACGTGCAGGTCCCGCAGGTGCGGCCGCAGGCTCTGGGCCGCGGCCACGTCGTCGGCGTGCTCCGCCAGCGTGACCAGCGCGAGTTCGTGCCTGGCGCCGAGGAAGCGCACGAGCTGGTGCAGCCGCAGGCGGTCTCCTCCCACCGGGGGGGCGGGGGGCCGCGGCGTGATCAGCAGGACGCGCACGTGTGCACGAGGGGGGCGAGGTGAACGTTGGTGTGGGGATCGGGGGCTGGGGGGGGGATCACATGGCCTCGACCTGGGTCGCGACCTCCGGATCGCCGCCGATCGAGGTCAGCACGACGTACAGGATCACGTTGATCAGGATCGTCCACAGGGCCATGGCCAGGTACAGCGACCGGGTCCCCTGCTGGAGCTGCTTGCCCTTGATCACGAACACGGCAAGGCCGAACACCGTGCCGATCATGGAGACGCAGCCGAAGGACGACAGCAGGAAATAATAGGGGGCGATCTTCTCGAGGAGCTTGTTCGCCATGGCCTGACCTCCGTACTTTCTGCCCGCCGGGAGACGCACCCGCGGACCATCCGAAGGCGGAGTATTCCACAACAGCCGGACCCTGGGAAGCCGATGCAGCGGGTCGATCGCGCCCGCTGGTGGGGTTTCACGGATTCTTGACAATCCGGGGGTGGCGGGCGAACCGCCGCGCCGCGACCAGCAGGACCAGCGCGGCGGGGACGGCGTAGCCGTGGGTGCGACCGCCCACCTCGCAGTCGGCGCACCCGGCGGGCCCCACCCGCAGCTGCACGTCGAGCACGCGATCCTCGTCCGCCTCGGGAGAGGAGAACACGAGCTCGGCGTCGAACCGGCCGTCCCGGCGCGCGGGGAGGGTGAAGATCAGCTCCAGGGTCTCGGGCTCGTCGAACACCTCGCCCGCGTCGGCGGCCGGCTCGATCCAGTCCACGTCCGTGGACACGGTCCACGCCATCCGACCAAGGTTGCCGTTGCTCACCTCGACCGTGGCCGTGGCCTCGCCGTCGCCGCGCACCAGGTACACCTCGAGGGGATCCGGCGCCACGCGGATCGCCGCCGGTCCCAGCGCCCCGAACTCGATGGGTACGGTCAGCGGGTTGTTGGTCGCCCCCGGGGCCTGCAGCACCAGCGATGCCTCGTGGTAGCCGCTGTCGAGGCCGGACGGATCCAGCTGCAGCACCAGCTCGTCCTCGCCACCGCCGAGCTCGCCGCTGGTCGGGGCCACGGTCACCCACGGCTCGTGTACGGACGCGGTCCAGTCCAGCACGTCCCGCCCGCCGTTGGACAGCTCCAGCACCACCTCCACCGGGTCGGTACCGCGCGTGTCCGCGTACACCTCGGCCGGCGTCACGTCGAAGGTCGGGTAGCCCACCCGCAACGTGGGATCGCCGATCAGGGTCATGCCGTAGTGCCAGTAGACCTCGCCCATGTCGTAGGGGTAGTGGTCGCTCCACCACTGCGCGTAGGCCACGCCGAACGACTGCAGCAGCCGCAGGTTGTCGTAGTAGGTGTGCGCCTCCAGCATCGACCCGGTCTTGGTGCTGCCCACCGCCACCAGGCCGGACTCGGTCTGCAGCACGTACACACCGGCCATGTACACGTAGTCCGTGTAGTCGGCGTTGGAGCAGGCGAACAGGTTGTAGAACAGCGCGTCGGCCGCGGGCGGCACGTCGCTGTAGATCATGGTGTCGTAGTTGCCGTACCGCACGAAGAAGTGGGCGTCGGGGCTGGAGTGCACGTACAGGGAGACGTGGTCGTAGGCCTGGGTCAGCCGGGGGATGTAGTCCGACGTGCCGGTCACGTCCAGCTCGGCCTCGGCCGTGACGGAGTCGAACGCGCCGCCGAGCTCGTCCACGTAGTAGTCCAGCCAGGGCGCCCAGTCGTCGTCCACGTACACCAGCGCGCTGTCCGTGGGCTGGATCTCGCCGCGGCGGTAGCGGTGGTTGCGGTCCAGGTAGTCGGCGATCAGCGCGGCCGCGTCGCCCATGTGCGCGGTCACCGGCAGCCTGCCCAGCCAGATCTCGGGGCGCTTGTCCGCCGGGGGCGCGGCGTCGTGCTCGTCGTACGTCTCGTTGCCGTCGTGGTCGAGCCAGTCGCCGTCGAGGTCCATGTAGAACAGGTCACAGGGGAAGGCCGCGTACCCGTACTCGTCGTAGTCGTCCTCCACCTCGTACCAGGGCACGGGCAGGTCGCCGATCAGCAGCGCGCCCACCAGGTCGTCCTCGTGCAGCTCGGCGAGGTGCGCGCGCACCTCGTGGGGCTCGCCGCCGCTCGAGGTCTCCACGAGGACCGAGTGGCCGTCCAGCACGAGGTCGTCGGCGAAGGTCTCCAGGGGGCCGGCCAGGGCATCGGCCAGCGCGGCCTCCACCAGCACGAGCACGCGGCCGCGCTCGCCGTCCCGGGTCGCCGGTCCGGCCTCGAGCAGCGTGGTGAGCTGCAGGGGGCCGGACACCGGGCGGTCGGCGCGCCACCGCTGGGGCGAGACCACGCGCGGGCCGAGTTCCTCCGGCCACAGGGTGCGCGGCAGCTCCTGGTGGATCGTGGCCCGGGCCGGGCCGGCAGCCAGCAGGGCGAGCGCGGTGACGGTCAGGGCGATGGACCGGGACAAGGATGCCTCCGGGTCCGACTATGACCGGCCGGTCGCGGGATCGTCAATCGACGCAGCGCACGCCCGCCACCTTGTCCACGGCGCGGCGCAGCGCCCGGTGGCTGACCACGCCGACCATGCGGCCGACCTCCTCGCCCGAGGTGTCGAGCACGGACAGGGTGGGAACACCGACCACGCGATAGCGGGAGGCCAGGTGCATGTTGCGTTCGTCGGACAGGTTCACCATCAGCACGTCGAGGTCGCCGCCGGCGCAGTCCGAGGACAGCTGCTCCACTGCGGGCTTGACCGCGCGGCAGGCCGGGCACTGGTCGGTGTAGAAGTCCACCAGGCGCGGTCTGTCCGTGGGCTCGCCGATCCGCGGGGTCAGCTCGGCGCCATCGGAGGTGTAGGCGGCCAGGATCGGCACGGACTCGTCGAGGGGTGGCGGGGATTGCGCCCCGCGCAGCTCGCGCCCACCGGCCCAGTAGGCGCCCACCGCCGCGAAGATCACCAGCGGGAGCCAGTTCCGCTTCAGCCACCGCACAACCCTGTCGCCCATGATCGTCGCTCCTCGCGGCCTCGCCGCATCTTAGCCCCCAGGGATTGGAGCCACCATGGGGTCGATCCGTTGCACGGGCGGCTGCTACCCTGTCGGGCCATGAGCCCCCGCCTGTCCGCCCTTGCCCTGTTGCTGCCGCTGCTCACCGCGGCGGGTTGCGCGGGCGATCCAGCCCCGCCGCCGGCGACGGACGACCCGGTGGAGCAGGTGGCCGCCGCCGATCCCACCCCGCCCCCCGAACCCGCGGCCGGGGAGACGCCCACGCCCACGCCCATCGACCACCCGGACATCATCCCGGACGCCCCCTGGATCCGCAGCTACGGCGCGTGGGTCCAGGACCGGCAGACCGGCGAGGTGATCGTGTCCAAGAAGGCGGACCGCGACCGGCCGATGGCCTCCATCGCCAAGCTGATGGGCGTGCTGACCTGGCTGGAGACCGGCCCGGACCTGGACGCGGTGGTCCGCATCAGCCGTGACGACGCCTACAACCCCTCGTTCACCCGCTCCCCCCTGTGGATCGGCACCAGCTACCGGGCCGGCGACCTGCTGCGCCAGGCGCTGCTGGAGTCGGACAACCGGGCCATGGCCGCGCTGGCCCGCTCCACGGGCATGGATGCCGTGCAGTTCGCCGAGGCCATGAACCGCAAGGCGGGCGGGCTGGGCATGGTGCGCAGCACGTTCGACGAACCCACGGGGATCTCCGGTGACAACCGCACGACGCCGTACGAGGCGGGGATGCTGCTCGAGGCATGCCTGGCCGAGCCGGCGCTGGCGGAGATCCTGGGCTCGGAGAACCACGCCTTCCAGCGCCAGGACCGGCCCCGCCGGCTGGTCGCCCAGAGCACCAACATGCTCACGCGCATGGAGCACTGGCGGGTGATCGGCTCCAAGACCGGCTACACGGTGCTGGCCGGCTCCTGCCTGGTGATGGTGGCCGAGGTGGAGGGCCGGCAGCTGCTGATGTCGTTCATGGGCCACCCGGAGACGGACATGCGCTTCCGCGACGCGGGTGAGGTGCGGTGGTGGCTGCACGAGCTGGAGGGGGGCTGAGCCCTCACACCACCAGGTCGAGCTCCTGGATCGTGCCCGCGCTGCCGTCCTCGTTCAGGTACACGCCGCTGGCGGCGACCTGGCCCCGCTGGACTCCCGCGTCGTCGGTCAGCGTGAACGGGGTGGCCACGTGGCCCAGGAAGATGGCGCCCACGCCCACGTCGGCCAGGGCCAGCAGGTGGTCGCCGTCGTCGTCGCGGGTCCACACCTGCAGCCGGTGGAACACGTCGTCCGCCTCGTCGATCCAGCCGTTGGCGTCGTGGTCGAAGGCGGCCAGCTCGGCGAACCCGCTGCCGGTGGTCGGTCCGAACAGCTCGCTCCCGTCGTCGACCTGCCCGTTGCCGTCGCGGTCCAGCGCCAGGTAGCCGCTGCCCGCGGCCAGCGATCGCATGGAGTCCTCGGCCCCGTCGAGGTCGAGGTCGAAGGCGAAGGTGGTGTCGGTGAGCTCGGCAGGCGCGTCGTCGAGGTTGATCACCAGCGGGTCGATCAGCGCGTCGCCGGCCCGGATCTCGATGCTCTCGTGGCTCATCAGCTCCCGGCTCATGCCCACGGACACGTCGAAGGTGATCTCGCGGCCGTCCGCGGTGTGCACCACGCCCGACGCCTCGAACGAGGTGCGCTCGGACTGGTAGTGGGTCTGCTCGGCCCGGATCTCCAGTCCCCAGCCCACGGACGCGGGCCCCTCGGCCGTTGCCTCGACCGGGGCCCCGGGCGGCGGCTGTTCGCCCTCCGCCGGTGCCACATCGCCAGGATCGAAGATCTCGACGCGACGGCCGGTCATGCGCTCCAGCAGCGCGACCAGCACGGCCAGGCGCACCCTCACGTGGCCGGGCAGCTTCGGGCCGGGATCCTCCCCGCAGCGCCGGCACTGCCCGGGCGCGGTCGCCCGGCCCAGGGCCCGCCCCGGCGGCTCGAACGTGACCTTGTCCTCCGGCCCGCCCCCGGCCACCGGTGGCGGCTCCCCCACCCAGGCGCGCACGCTCTCGCGGCGCTGGTCGACCTGCACCTCCCGGTGCCGGCCCTGCATGGTGACGTACGAGCTGTCGATCTTCATGGCGCCCTCGGATCCGCGTTCTGTCGTGGGGTATCGGCCGTCTCGCGCAGACCTTGAGTTGCGCCCGCGAGAAAAACCGCGCCAGGATCGAACCCTCAGAGGTCATGGCGGCACCTACAGGTGAGCGAGGACGACGATGAAGGCGGACGAATCCAGGTTGGTGTTGCAGGCGCAGGCGGGCGACCACCGCGCCTTCGACGTCCTGCTGCGCCGCCACGAGCGGGAGCTGTTCCGCCACACCCACCGCATGCTCGGTGACGAGGAGTCCGCCTACGAGGCGCTGCAGGAGACCTACATCGTGGTGGTGCGTAACATCCGCAAGCTGCGCTCCCGCGACGCATTCCGCGCGTGGTGCTACGGCGTGGCCACCCGGGTGTCGCTGAAGATGCTGTCCAAGCGTGCAGGACGGCGCGACACCGCGTCCCTGCTCATCGAACCCGCGGACGAACGTCCCGGTCCGTTCCGCCTCGCCTCGGCCAACGAGCAGGTGGAGGAGCTGCTGGACCACGTGGTGCTGCTGTCGCCCAAGCTTCGCTCGGTGATCCTGCTGCACTTCCTCGAGGGGCTGACCCTCAAGGAGGTGGCTGCCGCCCTCGAGATCTCGGTGGGCACGGTCAAGTCGCGGCTGGCCGCGGGCCTGATCCAGCTCCGCCAGGCCCAGGAGGAGACCCCATGACACCGGACAACCCCACCCCCGATCCGGACCGCCTGGCGGCCGCGCGGGACGACGTGCAGTCGTTCCTGCGGCGCAAGCGGCGGATGGCCACGGCCACCTTCTGGCTGGCCGGCGCGGCCGAGGGCGTGTTCTTCATCCTGATGCTGGTCTTCATGGACTTCTCGAACCAGCTGTACTGGTTCCTGTTGTTCGGCTTCCTGCTGGTGTACTCGCCGCTGATCCTGTTCGTGTGGCGCAACTCGCAGATGATCGACCTGCTGTACTACCGGCTGGTCGACGAGCTGAAGTACGAGCGCTGAGATGATGGACGTGGCGCCATCACTCGAGGCCGCGGGCACGCGCGTCGACCTGGGCCCGCACGTCCGCCGCCCGGTGGATCAGCTCGTCGAGCCGGTCGCGCATGATCACCCACTCCTCGGCGATGATCGCGCGGCCGCCGGGAGAGCCGGGCGAGCGCGCCTCCATCAGGGCCAGCTGCAGCCTGCCCAGGGCCACGCTCAGCTCCAGCAGCAGGTCGGCCAGCTCTCGGCCCTCGGGCGCGCCCCGGGGCACGGGCACCATCTCCCAGCCCAGGTCGCGGATGTAGGGGCCGAACACCTGCTCGGTGCGCTCGGTGAACTCCGCCAGCAGCGGCAGCACGTCCGCGGGCAGGTGGGATCGCCCCGCGCCCCAGTGGGAGACCAGGGTGCGGTCGATGGTGAGGTCCCTGTCCCCCAGCCAGCAGGCGAAGGCCTCCACCTTCAGCAGGCCCCGCTCGCGCAGGCCGGCGAGCATGGAGCGACTCCAGGGACCATACGGACGCTTGACCACTCCCATGCGTTCACCCCTTCTCACCTGTTGGCAGTGTCCCGTGAGAAGGACCTCGATGCAAGCTGGGTCGTACACACCCAGGGCAAGGAGACTCGATGACCACCCGCAGGACAATCTCGCTGAAGTGGGCGATCGCCTTCGCCATCGGCCTGGCCGCGATCGCAATGTTCACCATGCCCGCGCAGGCCGACGACGCGGACCTGGCCCGGGAGCTGCTCGAGGGCACGGACGACGTGTACCGCGGCCAGTCGTCGGTGGGCACGGTGGCCATGACGGTGCAGACCGCCCGCTGGACCCGCACGGTCCGCATGCGCATGACCACCCAGGGCACGGAGAAGTCCCTGATCGTGATCCTGGACCCGCCCAAGGAGGCGGGCATGGCCACGCTGAAGGTGGACGACAACATCTGGAACTACCTGCCCAACGTGGACCGCACGATGAAGGTGCCCGCGTCGATGATGTCGGGCGCGTGGATGGGCAGCCACTTCTCCAACGACGACCTGGTCAAGGAGTCGCGCATGGCCGACGACTACACCTATGCCATCGCGGGCCGTCCCGAGGACGGCGGGGTGTGGGTGGTCGAGTGCACGCCGCGGCCGGACGCACCGGTGGTGTGGGGCAAGGTCGTGGTGAAGGTGCGGGAGGACCGCATCCCCACGGAGATCACCTACTGGGACGAGGACGGCGAGCTGGCCCGGACCATGACCTTCGAGGACATCCGCGAGATGGGTGGCCGCACCGTGCCGACCCGTATGAAGCTGGTGCCCGCGGACAAGCCCGACGAGTACACCGAGGTGGTGTACGAGGACATCAGCTACGACGTGGACGTACCAGAGAGCACGTTCACCCTGCAGTCCCTGCGGCAGTGAGAGGAGCGTGATCATGGCCATCGTCGAGGTATCGGGCGTCAACAAGGAGTACCAGCAGGGCGAGGTCGTCGTACACGCGCTGCAGGGCGTGGACCTGCAGATCGACGCGGGCGAGTTCACCGCGCTGATGGGACCGTCCGGCTCGGGCAAGACCACGCTGCTGAACCTGATCGGCGGCCTGGACGCACCCAGCGCAGGTCACATCGTGGTGGACGGCACCGACCTGGCGTCGGCGGGCGCCGCAGGGCGTAGCAAGATGCGGCTGCAGCGCCTGGGCTTCGTGTTCCAGGCCTACAACCTGATCCCGGTGCTGAGCGCCTACGAGAACGCCGAGTTCGTGCTGCTGCTGCGCGGCGTGCCCGAGAGCGAGCGCCGCGAGCGGGTGATGCGCACGCTGGAGGAGGTGGGCCTGGAGGGCATGGAGAACCGCCGGCCAAGCGAGCTGTCCGGCGGACAGCAGCAGCGGGTGGCCGTGGCCCGCGCCATCGTGGGCGAACCAGCGCTGGTGCTGGCGGACGAGCCCACGGCCAACCTCGACACCAGGACCGGCGACGAGCTGCTGGCCACCATGCGCGACCTCAACCAGCGGCTCGGCATCACCTTCCTGTTCGCCACGCACGATCCCAAGGTGATGGAGCGCGCCACCCGGGTGGTGCGCCTGGTGGACGGCAAGGTCGCCGAGGACTTCACCAAGGAGAGCAACGGCGGTGTCTGACCTGCGCGCCCGGGCCGCCCTCCTGTGCCTCGCGCTGCTCGCGGCGGCCGCGGCCGGACCGGCGCGCGCGGCGCGGGTGGTGGACACGGACGAGTCGGCCCTGGATCTCGGCGGCGACTTCAAGGTGTTCGGCGTGGGAGTGTTCCCCTACGAGCACCTGCTGATGCTTGAGGATCCCTCCGGGCAGGGGGTGTTCGATCTGCGGCTCAAGCTCGAGGGCAGCTACGGCCGGTGGCTTCGGTACGGGGTACACCACCAGGCCGCGGCCGTGGTGATGTCCGAGGCGATGGCGATCGGGCTGTCGCCGACCGCGGGCAGCACGGCGAGCGAGTACCCCCAGGCGGTGGATCTGTCGTGGGACGGCATCGAGACTGACCGCTTCCAGCTGCGCGGTCGGCTCGACCGGCTGTTCGTGGCGTTCTCCGTACCCCACTTCGACCTGACCCTGGGCCGCCAGCCGATCAGCTTCGGGGCGGGGCTGTTCTTCACGCCCATGGACCTGGTGGCCCCGTTCTCCCCGGTGGTGATCGACCAGAGCTACAAGCCGGGGGTGGACGCGGTACGCGCGGACTGGTTCATCGGCATGAGCGGCCACGTGGCCGTGGTCGCGGCCTACGCGGGCGACGAGTGGGCCGCCGACGAGATGGTGTTCGCCGCGTTCGGCAGCGCCACGGTCGGCACGACCGACATCGGCCTGTTCGCCGGTCACGTACACGACGACTGGGTGGTGGGCGCCAATGCCCTGGGCGGGATCGGTCCGGTGGCCGTGCACGGGGAGGCCACCGTCACCTTCAAGCCGTACCACCGCAACCCGGATCTGCGCGCCGTGATCGGCGCTAGCGGCAAGCCCCACGCGGACGTCAACCTCGCGGCCGAGATCTACGTGCAGACCCTCGGGGCGACCGATCCCGAGGACTACCTGCAGCTGACCGCGCGGGACCGCTTCCAGCGTGGCGAATTGTGGGCGATGGGGCGCTGGTACGCGGCCCTGTCCGTGGGCTGGCAGGCCATGCCGTTGGTCGGGTTCAACGCCTTTGCCATCGCCAACCTGACCGACGGCAGCTTCCTGGTCGGACCGGGCCTGAGCTGGTCGGTGGCGGACAACGCCGAGCTGGCCGTGGGCGGCTACCTGGCCCTGGGCAGGCGCCCCGACGACATGGAGCCGATGGACCTGGTCAATCCGGACTTCACCCCCATGACCGAGGAGCAGGCCCTGGCTGCCATCCCGCTCAACAGCGAGTTCGGCTTCTACCCGAACATGGCGTACGTGCAGCTCAAGACCTATTTCTAGGACCAGGCCGCGCCGGGTAGCATTCCAGACCCGAACTTGGGTATGGTGCGCGCCGAATGGACAGGTCATGAACGAAGCGAGCGATGTCTGGAACGTGGTGATCCAGGCTGCCCGCGAGACACCGCTCGACGGGGGGGAGCGGAGCTCCCTGGCGGACCACGCGGATCGATGGGCCCAGGTGCTGTGGCACCTCCAGCCCTACCAGCTACAGGTGCCCGGCGCGCCCCACCCGGCCGGGCTCATCGTACACGGTGCGCTGCAGCTGCCGTCCGACCCGATCCACGGCGACGTACAGCGCCTGTGCGAGGCCCTGACCGAGCTGCGGGCCCTGCTGGGCTCCGCGCAGGTGCGGGTCTCCGACGACTACGGCCTGCTGTCGTGGACCGGGCACGCCTACGAGCTGGATCCGGACGCGGAGCAGCTCGAACCGCTCGAGCTGCCACCGTCGGGCGCCTGGGTCGACGCGCGCCTGGCCCGGCACCTGACCGCCACGCAGACGGACTGGTCCCCTGGCGAGCGGCGCATCCGCGGCGAGCTCGAGGAGCGGGAGAGCTCGGCCGACGACGTGATCGGCTGGATCTTCCTCGCCGAGAACTGGAAGCGGGAGATCGGCAACGACGACGAGGTGGCCGAACGGCTGCTGCGCGCCGAAGAGGTGGTGGAGGACTTCATCGACTGGCAGGCGTTGCTCGAGGCGTGGGGTGAGCTGCTGCCCCTCAGCGAGGCCGCGTTCGCCGCCCTGCGCCGCGCCGAGGACGCCGCGGACAGCGGCCAGGACCGGGTGTCGCTGGTCCGCCAGTGGCTGACCTGGGGCCGGCCGGACGATGCGCTCGAGGCGATGGTGCGAGCCGAGGCCGCGGCCACGTCACCGCTGTTCTGGGACCAGCTGGCCCGGGCGTGGCTCGAGATCTTCGAGGACCGCCGCGCGGCCAGCCGCTGCACCGAGCGGGCCCGCAAGCTGCTGCTCGCTTGATCGAGGGGACGGGCATGGCCCGTGACAGGCACGAACTGGACTGGAGCGTGGGGTATGCCCACGCTGCCGCCGACGATCCCGGGGAGTGGTTCGCCGCCGCGGTGCCCGGCGCGGTGCAGCTCGACGTGGCGCGCGCCCGCGGCCTGGACCGGTGGTGGTACGCCGACAACTGGCAGGACTACCGATGGATGGAGGACTGCTGGTGGAGCTACCGCGCCCGCCTTCCGGAGAGCCCGGTGGACGGTGGGCGGGTGGTGTTCGTCTCACGGGGCATCGACTACGCCTTCGAGGTGCGCCTGAACGGCCGCTGCCTCCATCGCCAGGAGGGCATGTACACCCCGGTCGAACTCGATCTGACCGACGCGCTGGCCGGCGATGACGAGCTGCGGGTGGTCATCGCGCCGGCGCCCAAGCTGGCGGGCGCGCCCGAGACCCACGCCCAGGCCGACCGTAGCTGCAAGCCGCCGGTGAGCTACGGCTGGGACTGGCACCCCCGCCTGATCCCGCTGGGCATCTGGGACGAGACCTGGATCGAGATCCGGCGAGGTCCCGTGCTCGAGCACGTCCGGATCCGCGACCGGCTCGACGACGACCGCGAGTCGGCCACGGTGACGCTGACCGCGCGCGCGGAGGCGGCCGACTGGACCTGGGTGCTGCTCGACCCGGACGGGTTCGAGGTCGAGGAGGTCGACGGCGAGGTGGTGGAGGGCCGCGTCGACGCCACGCTCGAGGTGGACGACGTGCGATTGTGGTGGCCCCGGGAGCAGGGGGACCCGGACCTCTACACGTCGGTGCTGACCCTGCACGACGAGACGGGCGAGGTCGCCGACCGGCACGAGCGACACATCGGCTTCCGCACCGTGCGGCTGGTGATGAACGAGGGCGGGTGGGACGTGCCGGGCTTCCCCAAGTCCCGCAGCGAGCCGCCGATCACCCTCGAGGTCAACGGCCGCCGCGTCTTTGCCAAGGGCACCAACTGGGTGAACCCCGAGGTGTTCTGGGGCACGCTCACGCGAGACCGCTATGCCGAGCTGATCGACCTGGCCTGCGAGGCCAACTTCAACATGCTGCGAGTGTGGGGCGGGGCGATCGTCAACAAGGACGCGTTCTTCGAGCTGTGCGACGAGCGCGGGTTGCTGGTGTGGCAGGACTTCCCCCTGGCCTGCAACCCCTACGAGGGTACCCCCGAGTACCTCGCGGTGCTGCGGCAGGAGGCCACCGCGATCATCGACCGCGCCGGCCACCACCCCTGCCTGGCGCTGTGGTGCGGGGGCAACGAGCTGTTCAACGCGTGGTCCGGCATGACCGACCAGTCCACCGCCCTGCGGCTGCTCGGCGCGCTGACCCTGGAGCGCACCCCGGAGATCCCGTTCATCGCCACCTCCCCGCTGATGGGCATGGGCCACGGCCACTACGTGTTCCGCGATCACCTCACCGGCGAGGAGGTGTTCTCGTGCATGGCCCGCGCCACGAACACCGCCTACACCGAGTTCGGCTGCGCCGGGCCCTCGCCGGTGCACGTGCTGGAGCGCTTCTTGCCCGAGGATCAGCGCTTCCCACCCCGGCCGGACTCCACCTGGCAGACCCACCACGGGTATGGCGCCTGGGAGGCCGCCCCCGACAGCTGGCTGATGCTCGACACCCAGCGCCACTACTTCGGCGAACCGGGGTCGCTACGGGAGCTGGTGGAGCGCGGCCAGCTGCTGCAGGCCGAGGGGTACCGCTGCATCTACGAGGAAGCCCGGCGCCAGTGGCCCCGCTGCTCCATGGCCCTCAACTGGTGCTTCGACGAGCCGTGGCCCTGCGCGGCCAACAACAGCCTGATCGCCTGGCCCCTGGAGCCCAAGCCCGCGCTGCAGGCGGTGCGCCAGGCCTGCCGGCCGCAGATGGCCAGCGCGCGCGTCCCCCGCTTCCGCTGGTCCCGCGGCGACGTGTTCACTTGTGACGTGTTCGTGCACAACGACCTGCCCGGCGAGCTGCCCGGCGGCCGGGTGGTCGCACGGGTCGAGGGGGACACCGCCGTGGTGATCGGGAGCTGGGAGTTCGACGCGTGCGCTCCTGGCCGCAACCACGCCGTGGGCTCGGCCAGCGCGGCCCTGCCGCCGTGGCGGGGTGAGCGCTTCCGGCTCGTGGTCGAAGTGGAGGGCCGGCCCGCGCTGCGGTCCGTGTACACGCTGCTGTTCGGGGAGGGGTGAGGGTGGGGTATTTCGGCTGGTCGATGCTCGCGGGGCTGCTGTCGCTCGCCACCGGCTGCTCGAGGGTCTCCCAGGACACGCCTGCACCCATCGCCCCAGCCGACGGCGAGGCGATCCCGGCATCCCTCGCCGAGGACGCCCCGCTGGACCAGGTCCTGGCAGCGGCGAGGGACGCGGCAGACCGGCGAACGGCGTTCCTCGAGGCCCACACCCTGCAGGTCCACACGCTGCGCCACCTGCCCGACGACGCGCCCGCCTCCTTCGACAGCGAGGTCTCGCAACGGGCGGGCAGGCGACGGATCCACACCCGCTCCACGAGACTCTCCGAGGGCATGGAACTGGACTGGGAGTACGTGGAGCTGTTCGACGGAAGGGCCGTGCGTCGCTGGTACCTCGCCGGCCACAACCAGCAGGTCACCGAACGCAAGGGCACACCCCAGCACATCCGCCTCGAGCGCTGGTTCGATCACGCCGCGGTCACCGCGGGGGGCCTGGAGTTGCTCGGCGACCAGGTGATGGACGGCAGGGACACCGTGTACTTGAGGTTCCACCTCGACGACACGCTGGAGGGCCCCGCGTATGCCCCGCCCGCCCCCGTTCCCAGGGCTCGGCTCGACGAGCTGCTCGCCCCGTCCGGGCTCCGGCTGGTGGAGGGCACGGTCGACTACGATGGGGACGGCAGTACGGAACGGATCGGAGCGATCCGGCTGTCCCACTGGCTTGACCAGGCCGGTCCGGACGCCACGGTCGAACGGGCCTGCCTGGCGCCGTTCCGGCCCCGCATGAGGCCCGTGCACGACCACGTGCCCACCATTCCGGAGGCACCACCGCGCAGCAGCCGCGCCTTCGCCTCGGCCGACGCGTTCGACGTCTGCTCCGGGATCTGGCTCGACCGGGAGGCCCTGCACCCGGCGCGCCTCGACTGGATCCAGCTGCAGGAGGACTCCCGCCGGGACGTATCGCTGCGCTGGAGCGACTTCCGGGAGGTGGCGGCGGGCGTGGACCTCCCCCATCAGCTGGAGTACTGGGTCGACGATTCGCTGTACTCGACGTCCACCGTGACGGCGATCGTGGCGACCCCGACCGACGGCGGTTCGTTCAGGTCCCGGGACATCCAGCGGGCGCTCGACCTGCAGGCGCAGCTCAACAACCGCGCGGAGCTCGACCACCTGATCGCCCAGACCGACGTCAAGCAGGCCGAGCCCAGCGCGGATCGCGACCCGGTCTTCCACCCCGTCGAGCTCGTGGCGGAACTCGGCCTGCAGCCGGGCGACGTGGCTGCGGACGTCGGCGCGGGCACGGGCTACTTCCTTCCGTACATCGCCGAGGCGGTCGGCTCGGAGGGCAGGGTGATCGCCGTCGAGGTGAATCCCGCGCTGATCCGCTACCTGGACGACCGGATGCGGGATCCGGCGCTCGATCCCCACGGGGTGGTCGAGACGCACCGGTGCGACTACGACGAGCTGGGCCTGCCCCCGGCATCCGTGGACCTGGCGTTCCTCGCAGGGGTGGGGCTCGGCAGGTTCGTCACCCTGGACGACCCCAACCAGCGCATGCTCGCCAGCGTGTTCCAGGCCATCCGGCCGGGAGGCCGATTGGCGCTGGTGGAGAACCGCTCCCAGGGCAGCCGCGTCCCGGCCGTCTCCCTGCCGTGGCTGGTGCTCGACGACGAGCTGCAGCTGGCCGGGTGCGGGAGCCTTGGCTGCGAGAACATCCCGGCCATGTTCGGGCCCATGGACGCAGTCCTGATGGCCGCCTGGCAGTCGGTCGGATTCGAGTTCGAGCGCTCGGTCGACCTGATCGAGGGCCAGGCGTTCCTCATCTTCCGCCGCCCGCCGGATTCCCCGTGAACCGGCACCTGGCGCGCATCCTCACCGCCACGATCGCCACGCTGGCGGCGCTGATCGTGGGCGAGGCCGTGCTACGCACGGTCGACGGCTACGTCCTGTTCGCCACCCACCTGCAGCCCCGACGGGTCGCGGGCGTGCCGGACTGGTCGGGCCGCGGCGCGGGGTTCGCCCAGTACGACCTGGCCTCCTTCGTGGCCGAGTGGCCATTCGCCGACGACGTCGATCCCCGCTGGCTGGTGCAGTCCCCCGGGCAGATCCCCACAGGCGAGGTGCGTTTCGACCACGAGCAGCGGTACCGCGACCAGCACTGGATGACCAACTACGTGTGGAACGAGCGGTACCTGGAGGAGCTGGCCCGCGACGGCGGCACGGCGCGGGAGGGGCCGTTCCTGTTCCAGGCGCAGGGGCTGTGGACGTTCACCCCCAGCTGGGGGACCGCGCACCCCCGCTTCCGCTACCCCGCGAACAGCACCCTGCCCCCCCGCCAGACCCCCAACCCAAGGGGTTGGCCCGGGGAGGCCATCGCCCAGGTCCCCCCCCCCGACCGGGAACGCAACGGCAGCGGGGGCGCGTCCACGACCGCGAGCAACCCCCTGCCCCTGTCGTATCCCGAGCTGCTGCAGCTGTGGCTCGACGTGTGGGCCCTGGAGAACGGCCGCGCCGTGCGCTTCGAGGTGATCAACGCCGGTCGCGAGTCCTTCACCTCGGACGACATCGCCGCAGTCGTGCGGCACGAGCTGCTGCCCGTGGATCTGGACTACCTGATCTACTACGAGGGGGCCAACGAGCTGCGCCTCGACACCGTGATCACCCTGGAGGAGGGGGCCCGCTACACGCCTGTGGCGGCCGGCGTCGCCCCCAAGGCCTCGCCCCTGCGCAGGCGCCTGGAGAGTGGCGCGACCGTGTCGGCCTGGGCCAGGCGCGCCGTGACCGTGATCGACCGCTGGGGCTGGTGGCCGGAGCCGACCAAGCCCCGGCAGACCTTCGAGCTGCACCGCGGCATCGACGAGCACCATCCCGAGCTCGACAAGCTGACCGGGGTGATGGGCCTGGAGACGATCGTGCACAACCTCGATCGGATCCACGCGGACGCCCGGCAGCACGACGTGCGCATGGTGATGACCACCTTCGCCTGGCTCGTGGACGATGGCCTCGCGCTCAACCCACGCCGCCACGGCCTGGCGTACACCAACCTCAACCGCGAACCCTTCAGCTACGCCAACCTGCGGCGCGCCGTGGACCTGCAGAACCGCGTCTACCGCACCTGGGCCGCAGATCGCGGCGTGGACCTGATCGACCTGGCCGCGCTGATGCCGGCCGAACCCGACCTGTCCGGCGACGGGCTTCACGCCAACGAGGCCGGCATCCGGGTCCGCGCCTGGATCGTGATGGAGTCGCTGCTGCCGCTGATCGTCGAGGATCTGGAGGCCGGACGCCGGCCCCGGCCCGCGTCCCCGGCCCCGCGCACCGAGCACCCCGGTTTCAGCCCGGCCCGCTACACCGACCTCGACGCGTTCCCCATCCAGCTGCTGCCCATGGACTGATCCGCTCCCCTTCCCTGCTCGCCGGGGGTAGGATCCCCCTTCCACCGGTCAGGAGGCAGGGCGGATGAGACCCCAGGACAAGGAGCGGATCCAGGTCGAGGTGGTCAGCCGGATCGTGGAGCGCACCGTGCGGCGCGCCCGGTCCGCGCCGGACGCGTACCTCGAGACGCTGCTCAACGACACGCTGTACCACGAGAAGATGCGGCTGGACCGCGAGGACCCGGCCCAGCCGCGGATCAAGGAGGACCTGGGGTTCTACGGGCCGCTGCGCAAGCGCCTCAGCCGCGCCTCGACCACCGACCAGCAGGCCATGCTCGAGGCCATGGCCCGCCACTTCGTGGACGAGGTCACGGGCAACTTCGACGAGCGAGTGTACAAGGTGGCCACCCGCGCCATCCCCACCGGCCTGACCCTGCTGATGGGCGCGATGAGCCCGTGGCGGCTGGCCCAGCTGCGCGACCTGCGCGACCAGGTCGCCGACCAGCTCGTGGTCCAGGGGGAGCTGGAGCACATCCGCCGGCTGGCCGACCGCGGCACCCTGGTGGTGGTGCCCACCCACTCGTCCAACCTCGACAGCATCGTGCTGGGCTACGCCTGGCACCTCGTGGGCATGGACCCGCTGTGCTACGGCGCCGGGCTCAACCTGTTCAACAACCCGATGCTGAGGTTCTTCATGCACAACCTCGGCGCGTACAAGGTGGACCGCAAGAAGAAGGCCGCCCTCTACAAGGAGGTGCTCAAGGAGTACGCCACCTGCTCCATGGAGATGGGCTACGACAACCTGTTCTTCCCCGGCGGCACCCGCTCCCGCAACGGCATGGTGGAGAAGAAGCTCAAGAAGGGCCTGCTCGGCTGCGCCCTGCGTGCCTACGTGGGCAACCTGCTGTCGAAGCGCCGCCACCCCAACCTGTACATCGTGCCGTGCACCCTGTCGTACAAGCTGGTGCTGGAGGGCGAGACCCTGATCGCGGACCACCTCAAGGCCGTGGGCAAGAGCCGGTACATCATCGAGGACGACGAGTTCTCCAAGCCGCGGCGGATCCTCAACTTCTTCTCCAACCTGGTGTCCCTGGACTCCAAGCTCTACATCACCTTCTCCGAGCCGCTGGACGTGTTCGGCAACCGGGTCGACCGCGACGGCAACAGCCTCGACCCGCGCGGGCGCCCGGTCGACGCCAGCCGCTACGTGCTGCGCGACGGCGCCCCGGTGTACGACGACCAGCGGGACCGGCAGTTCACCGTCGAGACCGCGGACGCGATCACCGGTGCGCTGCAGCGGGACAACGTGCTGAGCTCCACCAACGTGGTGGCCCAGGCCCTGTACCGGCTGCTGCAGCAGGCCAACCCGGGCATCGACGCCTACCGGCTGCTGCGCACCGGCGGCGACACACCGTCGTTCCCCATGAGCGAGGTGCACGCCGAGACCGGCCGGTTGCTCGACGCGGTCAAGGGCGCGGACAACGCCCCCCGCCTGGGGGACGACCTGCGCTCCGGTGACGTGCCGGAGATCGTGGGCGACGCGCTCAAGCACTTCTCCATCTACCACTCGCACCCCGCGGCCCGGCGGCGGGGCGACCGCGTGTTCCACGAGGACCGCAACCTGCTGCTGTACTACGGCAACCGGCTGCGCGGCTACGACCTCGGGCGCACGCTGAAGGCGGGGTGAGACCATGGGCCAGACGCTATCGGTGATCGGCGCGGGCAGCTGGGGCACGACCCTGGCCCGCATCGCCGCGGAGAACGGCAACCCCGTGCTGCTGTGGGCCCGCGACGGCAAGCACGTCAAGGCGATCAACGCCGCCCACGCCAACGAGCGCTACCTGCCCGGGGTGGACCTGCCGCCCTCGATCGAGGCCACCACCGACCTGCAGCGCTGCTGCGAGTCCGCGCAGCTGATCCTGCTGGTGGTGCCCTCCCACGGCCTGCGCAAGGTCGCCTTCCAGATGGGCGAGTGGCTGGGCGGCGACCAGATGATCGTGCACGCCACCAAGGGCATCGAGATCGAGACCGGCAAGCGCATGAGCCAGGTGCTCCGCGAGGAGACCTGCGTGCGCAAGATCGGCGCACTGGCCGGCCCCAACCTGGCCGGCGAGCTCGTGCACCACAAGCCGGCGGGGACCCTGGTGGCGTCCCCGTTCGACGAGGTCTTCGAGGCGGCTCAGGCCGTGCTGCACAACCCCTACTTCCGGGTCTACTCCGGCCACGACGTGGTCGGTGCCGAGGTGGGCGGCGCGTTCAAGAACATCATCGCCGTGGCCGCGGGCGTGGTCGACGGCCTGCAGATGGGGGACAACACCAAGGCCCTGCTGCTGACCCGCGGGCTCAACGAGATGGCCCGCCTCGGCTCCACCATGGGCGCGGAGCTGGTCACCTTCGGCGGCCTGTCCGGCATCGGCGACCTGATGTGCACCTGCGCGTCATACCTGTCGCGCAACCACCAGGTGGGTGAGCGGCTGGCCAAGGGACAGACCCGGGCCGCCATCGAGCGGGAGATGACCATGGTCGCCGAGGGGGTCAAGACGGCCAAGGCGATCCACCGCTTCACCGCGCACAAGGGCCTGGAGCTGCCCATCGCCGAGGGGGTGTACAAGCTGCTGTACAGCCGCCGCAGCGTGCGCCGCGTGATGGAGGAGCTGATGGCCCGGCCCGCGGCCGACGAGTTCGAGGGGCTGGTCCGGTGACGTTCCCGGTCGACCGCGTCGACGAGCGCACCTTCGACCAGGGCTGGTCCGGCGACCTGGTGGTGTGCGACATCGACCGCACCTACCTCAACACCCGGTTCTCGTCGCTCAAGGGGCTGTCGCGCATCCCGCTGGAGTTCGCGGTGGACAAGCGCGACATCGCCGGCATGGTCCCCCTGCTCAAGGAGCTGCGCCGGGGGCCCGGACAGGCCAGCCGGCACACGCCCCTGTACTTCGTGTCCGCCTCGCCACCCCAGATGCGGTCCGTGATCCAGCGCAAGATGCTGATGGACGGCATCGAGTACGACGGCACCACGTTCAAGGACTGGCGCGGCTGCATCCGCTCCGGGCGGCTCGGCCGCCTCAAGGAGCAGGTGGGCTTCAAGCTCACCGCGCTGATGCACGGCCGTACGGCCTGGCCACGGGAGGTGCGCGAGGCCTTGCTCGGTGACGACCTGGAGAAGGACGCGCTCGCCTACTGCCTGTACGCCGACATCGTGGCCGGCAGGATCCCGCTGGACGACATCCCCCGGGTACTGACCGGCGTGGGCGTGGCCCGGCCCGACGCCTGGGGCGTGCGCGACCTCAAGGAGCTGGTGGCCGACCGCGACACCGTAGGCCGCATCTGCATCCGGCTGGAGCGCAACGATCCAGAGGTGTTCGCCGAGTTCGCGCCCCATGTTGCAGCATGTCGCGATGCGTTGCAGATTGCCCTGGTTCTGCACGGAGACGGCTGGATCTCCGACGCCGGGCTGGGCCGGGTGGCCGACGACCTCGCGGCCAGTGGATGGACGTCCGAGCAGCTGGCCGAGGCCCTGGGCGACGCGGCCAGCCGCAACCTGCTGCCCGCGGCGTGGGCGCGCGCGGTGGGCGAGGCCTGGTTCGACTGCGGCCGCATCGAGCACCCCGCGCAGATCCCGACGCCCGGGCCGGCCACCACGGTCGCCCCCGATCAGCCATGGACCCCGGCCCGGCACCTCTGATCCACCGTGCTATCCTCCGTTCAGGAGGGGCCGCCATGACCCGTTTTCTGCTGTGTGTCCTGCTCGGCGTGGGCCTGGGTGGGTGTCCGGACGACCCGCCCGTGCACGACGACGATGTCAGCGACGACGATGCGGCCGACGACGACGCGTCGGACGACGACTCGGCCGCGGACGACGACGACACCGGGGACGACGACACCGCGCCCGCGGCCGAGACCGGCCGCATCGCCGTGGGCATCAAGCACTCGTGCGCGCTCGACGACGCCGGCGCGGTCACCTGCTGGGGCGACACCAGCGCCGGGCAGTGCAACCCGCCGGCCGGGCCGTTCACCCAGATCACGGCGGGCGGCAACCACGGCTGCGGCCTGGCCCTGGACGGATCCATCGAGTGCTGGGGATCGGACGAGGACGGCCAGGCCACGCCCCCGGAGGGCGAATACGTGTGGGTCTCGGCCGGCGCCCAAACAAAAAAAAAAAACCGCGCCGACGATCGCACCCTGGACTGCTGGGGCTGCGGGTACTTCAACGACGAGGGCCAGTGCACGGACCTCAACCACACCTCGGCCGAGCTGGGCGCGGGCAACTACCACTCCTGCGTGCTGGACATGGACGGCGCGGTGTGGTGCAACGGCTGCGGGGACCAGGACTACGGCCAGTGCACCCCGCCCGGCGACGTGCTCATCCACCTCTCGGTCGGCGGCAACCACAACTGCGGCCTGGCCGCGGACGGCACGGCCACCTGCTGGGGCGGCACCGGCCCGTTCGAGTTCGGCCAGACCACCCCCCCGGGCGACCCCTTCCTCCTGCTCGCGGCCGGCACCTACCACACCTGCGGCCTACGCGCGGATGGCGGGGCCGTGTGCTGGGGCTGCGATCCCCCGGACTGGGACATGGGGCAGTGCGTGTCCACGGCCGGCCCGTTCGTGGACCTGGCTGCCGGTCCGTACCACTCCTGCGGCCTACGGGACGACGGCACGGTCGAGTGCTGGGGCTGCGGCGACGGGCCCTTCGACGCGGGGCAGTGCTCGCCGCCGTGACCGACGCCACCCAGCCGCCCAACTGGCTGTACATCGCGACCATCGCGCCATTCACGGGGGCGGCGGGGGCGGCGTCGACCTATTTCGTATTCTCGTTCGCCCACGAACTGCCCCAGCTGTTGCAGGGCCTGGGCTTGCTCAGCTTCGTCATCAACAGCCTGTGCCTCGCCTTCGCCCTGATGGCCCTGGCCGTGGTGGCGCTGTTCTGGAGCCTCTTCTACCGCCTGCCCAAGCTCGCCCAGGCAGCGGTCTGCGCCTCGTGCTGGTTGGCACTGGGAGCATTCTGGTGGCTGATCGCGGTGTTCGCCCCTGACCACGTATTCTGACACACCTACCGTCGGTATGTTCACGATATGGGGCGATGTATGCCGATCACGTTCTCCGGGGTGGCTGGCACCCCTGTGGAGCGCGTTCGACTTCTTCTACACGATGGCGACCTGCTGGGAGACGGAGCAGTCGGCTACAATAGGGGAATCAGGGGAGGGAGGCCTGTTCCATGACCATCCGGACTCCATCGCTCGCGCTCGCGCTGCTGGCCGTGACGTGCCTGACGGGGTGTCCCGACGATGACGTCGAGGTCGAAGCACCCGACCACACCGACGACGACGACGCGGACGACGACGCGACCGTGGACGACGACGACGAGACGCCCGACGACGACGACGCCACAGCATCGGACGACGACACCTCGTCCGGGGACGACGATACGACCACCGGAACCGACGCCGACGGCGACGGGTGGACCGAGCAGGATGGGGACTGCGACGACACCAACCCCGCGATCCACCCGGGGGCCGTGGAGATCTGCGACTCGGCGGACAACGACTGCGACGGCGACCAGGACGAGAGCGGCTGCTGGCGGGCCATCGGCGCGGGCGGCCACTTCACCTGCGGGATCTGGGAGGACATGGCCATCCACTGCTGGGGCATGCCTGCCGGCGGCCAGACCGCTGCCCCGCCCGGGGTGTACGAGGAGATCTTCATCGGCCTGGACTGCAGCTACGCCATGGACGCCAGCGGCGACCTCACGACGTGGGGGCCCGGCTACCAGGGCGAGTGCGACGTCACCGGACCGGGGTACACGCAGGTCAGCGTTTCGGGTTCGCACTCCTGCGCGCTGACGACCGGCAGTTCGATCGATTGCTGGGGTGACGACACGGGCACGACACCTCCCGCGGGCAGCGACTGGGTGCACGTGGAGGCGGGCTCCGGCTACTCGTGTGCCCTCGGGTTGGACAGCGAGATCGCCTGCTGGGGGCCGGACTTCATGGGCGCGACCCTCCCACCCGCGGGCCCGTTCTCGCGGTTCGACATCTCCAACTGCTTCGGCTGCGCGATCCGCGGGGACTACCTGCCGGACGCCATACCCGACGGTGAGCTGGTGTGTTGGGGCTGGAACGACCAGGGCCAGGCCACGCCGCCACCGGGAACGTTCTCCCAGGTCAGCGTGGGCACCTACCACGGCTGCGCCCTGTCCGCGGGAGGCGCCATCGAGTGCTGGGGCTCGGACGACTACGGCCAGGCGACCCCCCCGGCGAGCGGCGACTGGGCGCAGCTGAGCGCCGGCCACCGGCACAACTGCGCCAAGGACGTGCACGGCCGCGTCGAATGCTGGGGGGACAACGGATCGGGCGAGGCGACGGTCCCCAACTGAACGGCGCGCATGGGCATCACCCGATAATCGTTGACCCACCGAATCCCATTCATTAAAAGGGGCCCCCCGCGGCCAGGGGACCGGCTGCGGTCATCGAAAGGGAAGCACGATGACCAGGATCTGGATGCTGATGGTGATGTTGGCGGCGGCGTGCATGCTCGGCTGCCCGCCGGCCGAGGACGACGACGACGTGGCCGACGACGTCGAAGGCGATCAGGCCGGCGAGTGCTCGGACGAGGCCGACAACGACCAGGACGGGCTGTTCGACTGCGACGACCCCGACTGCGCCGGCAGCCCGGCGTGCGACGGCGACGACGACACAGCGGACGACGACGACGACGTCACGGACGACGACGACGACGTCACGGACGACGACGATGACGTCACGGACGATGATGACGACGACGTCACGGACGACGACGACGACACAGCGGACGACGACGACACCGGCGACGACGACGACACCTCGGCCGTGGACGCGGACAACGACGGCTACACCGACGCCATCGACTGCGACGACTCCGACCCGGACGTCAACCCGGGCGCGGACGAGGTGCCCTACGACGGCGTGGACCAGGACTGCGACGGCGCGGACCTGACCGACGTGGACGGCGACGGCTTCGACGGCGGCGACACGGGCGCGGACTGCGACGACGGCGACGCCTCGGTCAACCCGGACGGCACCGAGATCGAGAACGGCGTGGACGACGACTGCGATGGCCAGGTCGACAACCCGACCCCGCCTTGCGGCAACCCCGAGACCGAGGGCAACGACTCCTACCTGAACGCGGATTCCATCTCCATGAACGACGAGGTCTGCGGCCTGATGGACGCCCCAGGCGACGTGGACTGGTTCTCCCTGGCCGTGACCTCGTGGATCCAGGTGGACATCGACATCGACGCGGCGGACGACGGCTCGGACCTGGACTCGCTGCTGCAGATCTGGGACGACGACGGCGCCACCCTGCTGATCGAGTCCACGGACGACGGCTACGGCGGCGACGACGCCGTGGCCTCGGTGATCTTCCCCGACTCGGGCACCTTCTACGTGTCGGTCACCGACGAAGCGGCCCAGGCCGGCTTCGACTACTTCTACACGCTGACCACCACGTCCTCGAGTCCCTGTACCAACACCGAGATCGAGTCCAACGACACCATGGACCTGGCCGACACGCTGTACGCCTGGGGCACCCACTGCGGCGAGTCCACGGGCTGCGATCCGATCATCTACTGCGACCAGGACTACTGGTCGTTCTACGTGTACGCGGGCGAGACCTGGACCTTCGACATCGACGCCCTGGACGTGGGCTCGCTGCTGGCCGCGGAGCTTCGCCTGTTCGACACGGACCAGGCCACCGAGCTGGCGACCAGCGAGTACATGCCGCTGCTGATCGATCCGGCGATCACCTACACCTTCGCCACGGCCGGCACGTACTACGTCGAGGTCAGCGCGGACTGGTACCTGGTCAACGACATCGGCCCCTACCTGCTCGAGGTGTACTAGGCGCGTGGCCGACCGGGTCTCCTGGCCGTGGCTGCTCGCGCCCGTGGGCGTGGCCGTGCTGGCGGTGGTCCTGCTGGCGTGGGTGCCGTCCGTGCGTCCGGTCTGGCCGGGCAAGGCCGAGGCCGAGTTCGCCGCCCTGCTGCTGACCCCCTGCATCCCGCTGGTCGCCGGGGCGCGCTTCGCCCTGACGCGCCGGCGGTTCTTCCTGTGGCTGACCGGGCTCGGGCTGCTGGTGATGTGGCGGGAGATCCACCTGGACTATCCGCTCGCGGACTCCCTGACCGCGCTGCTGGTGCTGGGCATGGCCGTGCTGGCCTGGCGCCGGCTGCCGTGGTTCGAACCCGAGCTGAGCAGCCGGGCCACCGTGACCCTGCTGGCCATGGCCACGGTCACGTACGCGATCACCAAGACCCTCGACGCGGGCGGACTGGCCTGGATGCGGCACGCCTCCCTGGTGGAGACCCGCGCCGAGGAGACGCTGGAGCTGCTGGGCCACGGACTGGTGCTGGCCGCGGCCGTGTTCACGCCCGGCGAGGAGCCCCACCCGTAGCTGCCCTCCCCCGCTGCAGCACGGCACACAGGATGGCGCCGGCGGCCACCAGCTCGAGCGCCTCCTGCAGCACGTCGCCCACCTCGGCCGCGCCGGCCGCGCCCGGCAGCACGTGGTGGGTGAACGTGGCCCACACCGCGTACACCACGAACACCACCCCCGGGCCGCGGGGCGGCAGCAGCGGTCCGATCCGGGCGTGCCTGCGCACCCACGGCAGCCACGGCAGGACCATGAACACGAGGCCGAACGCGCCGCGGAACAGCAGCATCAGGTCCAGGCCGGAGGACGTGCGGTTGTGGAAGTTCAGATCACCCTCGGCGTTGAACCACAGCATGCACGCGGGCGTGTCGTAGCGGACGAACTCGCGAAACCAGCTCGTCTCCTCGAGGATGAACAGCACGCTGGCCAGCAGACCGAGGGTGAAGAACACCCCCCGCCCCCGGTACACCAGGCAGGCGATCACGGTCACGGCGGAGACGAGCACCGTGGCGTGCTCGACCGGGCCCTCCTTGGCCAGCAGGATCTCCAGGGCCAGCGGCCAGGCCAGCTGCAGCGCGCCCTGGGCGAACGCCAGCGCCGCGGCCGCGATGGCGAACGCGCCCAGCGGGGTCGCCCATGGAGGCCGACGCCCGGTCACCGGGCCCTGGTCCGAGGGGGTCACCCGCCATTGTCCCCCATGTAGCCTGCGTGAGACCATCGCTGGAGTCCGTGGGAGGCAGACCATGCGCAGACGCATCACCGCCATCGGCCTGATCGCCACCCTGCTGTGCAGCGGGGGAACGACGCACGCGGCAGACCTCGATCTGCCCGGCGTGACAGCCACGCCGACCGACGCGCCGCGCAAGGGCGTGTCGTGGGCCGCGCCACCGCCCGAGGGGCTGCAGTACGCGTTCACGGCCTCGTTCGAGATGGCCATGACCGAGCCGGACGAGCCGACCCCGATGCCCGCCATGGGCATGGTCATCGACGGCTCGGCCACGGCCCGGCCGTCCGAGCACGAGGGAGCGGACTGGGCGCTGCACAACGGCGAGATCGAGATCGCGCACGTGCGCGAGGGCACGCGCAACCCCGGCGGCACCCAGGTGCCGGACACGCTCGCGCCGATCCTGCTGCATTCCGCGGGCCGGGGCCTGGCCGAGGTGGACGGCCCCACATCCCTGTGGGCCGCGTACGGCACGTTCACGGGCCTGGTCCTGTTCTGGCCGGACCTGCCGCGCAGGAGCCGCCCCGGCTCGAAGACCTCCTGGTCGTTCGACCAGTGGTCCCGCAGCTCCGGCGCCGAGGTGGAGGTCCGGCGGGGCACGATCGAGGTTCCCGAGGGATACGAGTTCGGGGAACCGGCCTCGCTGCAGCACGACGCGCAGGTGGTGCTCGACTCGTGGATCGACGTGGACGGCACGCCCGCGGCCGTGCTCATCGCCTCGTGGGAGGTGCTGGAGGAGGCCACGCAGAGCCAGGAAATCCCCCTGTCGGACGACAGCCCCCCCGTGCGCCGGGAAACCCACACGCGGGCCCTGCAGCGCTGCGAGGCCCGCTGGGTGGTGCTGCAGACCGGCCACCTGCTGTACGCCTCGCTCTCGACCACCAACCACGTGACCATGCACACGCGGTCGGGCGACGAGGACGATGGCATGGACATGCAGCAGCTGCACACCCTGACCGCGGAGTGCCGGCTGGTGGGCGCCCCGTCCGGACCGGTGCTGGCGCCGTTCACGCGGGAGATCCCGCCGGCCGAAGCCCTGCTGGACGCGCACCTGGCCCTGCGCGACGCGCTGTGGCTGCGCGACCGGGACGCCGCGGCCGCGCTGATCGCGCCCGAGGTGCTCGAGGCGCACGGCCGCGACGTTGTACTCGACCTGCTGATCGGGCACGTGCACCGTTACAGCGTGCGCGTACTGGGCTACCCGGAGCTGGCGCCGGGCGTGGAATGTGACGACCAGGGATGCCGGACGTCGCTCCACGGCTCGGCGCTCCACCTGCGGCAGGACGACAGGTCGTGGGATCGGATCTCCGTGCACACGGAGGTCCGCGGGGTCGGGCCGACGATCGGGTTCCTGGGTACGGATCGGGTGCAGGGACGCGAGACGTGGGATCTGCTGGAGGTGTCGGCCGGCCGTCTGCACACCGGGGCCGGCGACGGTTTCGTCTGGCTGGGCGAGGGCGCCGAGGCCACCGCGGCCCAGCTCGCGAGGCTCCGCAAGCGGGTGCCCGACGGCACCTGCCGCGTCGTGGTGATCGCCGGCCCGTCGACCACCGAGGAGCTCGTCACCGCGGGGCTGGCCGAGATCCGGGCCGCGTCCTGCGCGTGCACGGAGCTGGTCATCGACGGCGAGTTCGGACCCACCGAGGTCCTGGACCTGGCCGTGGCCACACCGGACGAGGTCCGGGCCGCGCTCGCAGGTGGCAACGGGGAGTGACCGCCGCGCTCTGGTAGGCTGTGCGGACGATGGCTCCGCCCCCCCTCCCCTGTCGGCTCGCCGCGCTGGTACTGCTGGTGCTGGTGTGGGGCTGCGAGGAGGAGCCGGTCGACGACGATGCCCTCGTCCTGACGGTGGATCCCGCGACCACCACCGGCGAGATCCGCGGCCTGCACGACGGCGTGAACGCGGGGCCCTGGTCCTACGCCTGGGAGCTGGACCTGAGCCCGGTGTGCGACGAGGTGGGGCTGCGCTGGTTCCGCACCCACGACCTCGCGGGCGGGGAGACGCCGTCGGCGGGCGACATCCGGCAGATCTACGGCAACACGGACGAGGGGGACGTGGAGGACCCGGCGAGCTACGACTTCTCCATGATCGACCCGATGGTCACCACCGCGGTGGAGGGCGGCCGCGAGGTGTTCTACCGGCTGGGCGACAGCTGGGGGTACCCGGGCCTGCCCGGCGACACGTCTGCCGAACGCTGGGCCGAGGTGGCCGACCGCATCATCCGACACTTCAACGAGGGCTGGCCCGACGGCGAGGGGCACGAGTACGGGATCCGCTACTGGGAGATCTTCAACGAGCCCGAGCACGAGAACTTCTTCGCCGGCACGCAGCAGCAGTGGTTCGACTTCTTCGAGACCGTGTACACCATCCTCGACGAGCGGCACCCGGACCTGGAGATCGGGTGCTGCGGGTTCGCCCGCTACGCGCCGGAAGCGTCGTGGCGCGGACCGTTCCTCGACCACTGCGACGGGCTCGGTATCGACCCGGACTTCGTCTCCTGGCACGCCTACGACTCGGTCGATCCCACGGTGTTCGCGGCCGAGGCGCAGCAGTGGCGAGCGGAGATGGACGCGTTCGGCATGACAGGGGAGAGCATCCTGTCGGAGTGGGGCATGTTCAGCGCCCAGTCCGACGAGCGCAACGCCAACGCCGAGGGGGCGGCGTTCTATGCCAGCGCGCTGATCGCGCTGCAGGACGCGGACGTGGACCTCGCGCTGCGCTACCGCCTCGACGGCCTGCCCGACACGTTCGTCGACGACTACGGCTTCTCCATGGTCAACCCGGACGGCACGGCCAAGATCCCGACCCTGTCGTTCCAGGCGTTCGAGTGGCTGCGGGAGCGCACGCCGGTGCGGGTGGGGGCAGAGGGGGCCGAGGCCGCCGAGGTGGACGTGATCGCTGGCCGCTCCGAGGACGGTGAGGAGGTCCAGGCGCTGGTCAGCGCCGGGGCAGACGCGGAGGGCACGCTCCGACTCGAGCTGGACGCGCTGCCGTGGGAAGGCGGGGCGTACACCTACGAGCTGTACAGGCTCGACGACGACCACCGGCTGGAGCAGGTGGACACCGGCACGGGCGACGGGGAGGCGTTCAGCCTGGAGCTGGAGGTGGTCGGACCGCAGGTGCAGCTGGTGCGGATCGGGGCGGGTTCCTGATCGTGGGCTGAAGAGACGAGCGGCGTCGGATGGGTATCATCATCGGACAACGGAACCCGTGACGGACACCGAACACCACACCGATTCACCACGCCCCTACCCGGCTCTCGCCTTTGGCTGCGGGGCCATTCTCGCCGTCCTCGTCATCGGGACCGTGGTTGCCCTCCAGCTGGAACTGGCGAACGTTGCCCTCTCCTGGGTCTCCGGTGGCGCCATCGCCCGGGACCTGACGTCCCATCCCGCGATCCTGAGTCTGGGAGACCTGGTGGTCGTCGGTACCGTCCTGATCCTGGGCACCGCGATCGCGCGAGTGCCGCTGCGGGACGCCTTCCTGCTGCGTGGCTTTCCACCTCTGTTGATCCCCTCGCTCGTCGCCGTGGCACTGGGCTCGTCCCTGCTGGCCTCCGAGGTGGACAACCTGATCCGCATCGTCCTCCCCATGCCCGCGTGGCTGGAGAGCGCGTTCGACGACATTTTCGGCGGCGTCCGGGGACTGGCCGCCACGGTCCTTTTCGTGGTCGTGATCGGGCCCGTACTGGAAGAGTTGCTGTGTCGGGGTCTGATCCTCCACGTACTGCTGCGCCGCTACTCCCCTTGGGTTGCCATCGTCATCTCGAGCGTGCTGTTTGCGGTCGTCCATCTCAATCCCTGGCAAGGCGTCGCCGCCTTCGGGGGCGGCCTGTTGCTGGGATGGATCGCCGTGGAGACGAGGTCGCTGTGGCCGTGCGTGATCTGCCATTCACTGTTCAACGCCTTCCCCTACCTGTGTCAGCTCCTGGGCATGGACATCCCCGGCTACACGAGTGCCCTCCCCGAAGGCACCTTCCATCAGCCGTTGTTGCTCGACGCTTTCGGGCTGGGATTCCTCGTCCTGGGGCTGGGGACGTTCGCCCTGGCGATGACGCTCCGGAAGAGGCGCCTGAAGATCTAGTGCAAGGACGAGCGGGAGCTGTCCCACGAGCTTGCCCGGACCGGTGGCCACCTCATCCCACGGTCACGGGTCGACCAAGGGTTCGATCGCACCTGCGATGGCCGTGGCCACGGCCCGTTGCCCGGCCGCGGCCGGGTGGATCAACTCCACCCAGCCCTCGTCCCGGGGCACGGCCGCCAGCGCGGGCGCGGTGTCCACCCAGGGGATCCCGTCGGCCGCGCACACCTCGCGCGCCCGGTCCGCGTAGCGCGCCACGTCGTCGGAGAAGTCGTCGGGCTCGGCGTGGCCGAGGTGGTGGCCCAGGGGGATGCGCACCACCAGCAGGGTCCAGCCCCCCTGCTCGGCCTGGTCGGCCATGGCCCGCAGGTTGGCGCCGTGGTCGTGCAGCCCCAGTTTGACAGTTGCAGCGACATGAACCGGGGTTCCGGCGGACCTGGCCC
>CAZXHG010000022.1:0-58830 GCA_964639985.1 uncultured Rickettsiales bacterium | reverse complement strand
CCCTTCCTCGCTCACCAGCTCCCCGGACGCCACGTTCACCCGCACGCGCCCACTCAGTCCCCGCGCATCCCGTGCCGACAAGACCAGCACCTCGATCCGCTGCTCCACAGCTAGCAGCTGCTCCTTGATCCTCTCCTGTGCCCGGAGCAACTGCCGCAGTTCCTCCAGCTCCCGTTCGGTCAGCTTGTCCCTGGGCAAGGCCTCATCGGCCGCCCGTCCAGCCTGGACCCATGCCATCAGATTCGCCCTCCCAACACCTGCTGTACGTGCTGCTGCGCAGCCATGGTCGCCAGGAACAGCGCATCATCCGCCCGCCGGAACCGGTGCACCAGCCGCCGCGCATCCTTGCCACCCACTTGCACCACGATTTCATGCCCTTGCCCGAGGATCTCCAACCCGCGGTCGTAGTACTGCCGCCCCAGGTGGTAGTACCTCCCACGCTCCGGAAAAAACGACTCCTCGAACCGTCGAACCGCCTCCTCGAGACTCGCCAAATGGTCCGCCCGCGGACGTTCCGCCCGCGCCAAATCGAACCGGCACAGGTTTACACAGTCCCGCAGGTACAGCACCTCGGTCAACGTCCGCCCCGGGTACAGCTCAAGGTCCCGGTTCAGCAGCGCCAGGTTCCGCTCCAGCAGCTTGCGCCGCCGGCCCGGCTCGGTCAGGTAGCCGTAGTGCAGGATGTCCACGCCGTCTGCGATCATCCACGGCTCGATCGTCTCGTTCAGCGCACGCTCTGGGTGCTCGTGGATCGCCCCGAAGAACCGGTACCCACGCCCGTTGCGGAACACCCGGAACGGAAGCTCGACGTTCGTCGTGCCCCGGTCGAAGATGTGGTTGTGCTGCCGGATCGCGTACGCCTCGAAGTGCTCGGTCTGCAGCAGCCTCCGCAACCGTTCCCCGCCGATCAGTCGCTCATCCGCGTCGATCCACAGCACCCAGTCCCCGGACGCGCCCTCCACAGACTGGTTGCGCGACGCGGAAAAGTCGTCCACCCACGCCTCTTGCCGCACGTGCACCGGCACGGCCACCCGCTGGGTGAATCCCGCGATCACCTCCAACGTGGAATCCACACTCCCCGTATCAACGATCCGGATCTCGTCCGCGATCTCCACCACCGACCTCAGCGTGGTCAGCACCGTGTCTGCCACGTCCCGCACGATCATGCACACACTGACCGTGGGCACGGGACGCGTCACCACCCGCTTGCGCTCTATCCGGTCCGCCCCGGCCGCAGCCTCGCCGGCCTCGTACTCCACGATCCAGCACCGCGCGGGCACGCCCCAGCTCACCGCCGATTCGATCGTGTACTCCAGCCCTGCCTTCTCACCGAACCACTGCACGATGTCGTCGTACGCGGGGTACACCCGCTGCCCGGGTACGGCCAGGGCCGCCTCGGGCAGCACGTGCACCACCCGTCCCCGCTGGGCGACATCCGAGCACCAGCCCAGGAACGCAGCCCGGTCCCCGGCCTGCAGCAACCCACCCACGTCCAGCACGACATCCGCGCCGCGCCCCTCGCAAAGCGCAGTCCGGACCTCCAACTCCAGGCCGGTCTCCACGCTCAGCCGCTGCGCGACCTCGCCGTCGCCGACCACCACCACCCTGCCGCTGGCGGGCAGGTGCCGCTTCAAGGCCGCCCACAGCTCGCCCTGCAGCCCCGGCCAACCCGCATGGGCCGGTCCCGGCAGCTCGCTGGCCCGGACGTCTCCGGCCGCATCCAGGTCCCCGCGCCGCGACAGCGTTCGCCTGACCGATCCCCGCCGCTCTCCTGCCCTCGCCTCCAGGCTCCTGCAGAACAGTTCCTCCCACTGCGCCGCGACAACATCCTCGCCGTGTTGCCTCGCCCGATCCTTGCCCGCGGCCCCCATCTGCATTCGGCGCTCCGGGTCGTACAGCAGCTCCACCACCCGGTCCGCGAACCGCTCCACCCACCTCGGATCCGCGCCCACCAGCACCGCCGCATCCGGCGCCAGCGTCTGCGGCAGCGCGGCCCGGTCCGTGGCCACCACCGGCGTCCCGCACGCCTGCGCCTCGATCGCCGCGATGCAGCACGTCTCGTCGAAGAACGCCGGGTACACCATCAGCGCAGCCCGCGACAGCAGCTCGTACAGGCGGGGCTTGCTGAGGTTGCCCACGTGCCCGGCCCCCTCGCACGTGCGCACGCGCTCATCCATCCTCAGACAGAACGCCTCGACCTGGGAGCCGGCTGGCTCGTGGAACGAGCGGTACCGCGCCACGGCCAGCTGTACGCCAGGCACCCTTGCCCGGATCGATGGCCACGCGTCCAGCAGGGGCCCCAGCCCGCGCTCTGGCCGGGACAGGTGCACCAGCAGCGGCGGGGCTTCCTCGCACCGCTCACCAGGCACGGAATCCAGATCGATCGCGTTGGTGATCACCGACGAGCGCTGCGCGATCCCCGGGAACCGCCCCACCGTGTCGTCGCGGTGCCACTCGCTGACGAACACCAGCTGGTCAGCCCAGGCTAGCCAGGACTCCACCGGCGCCTGCGCCAGCACGTCCTGGGACCACAGCACCCGCAGCCCGGCACGCACGTCCATCTGGACCAGGTCCGGGAACCGCAGGGACACGAACACGTCCCAGTCACGCTGCCGCGCGGCCGGCTCCAGCTGCTCGATGTCGTGGTAGGTGACGTCGTCGTACACGCCAGGTGCTTCACAACGGGTGAAGACGTCTACGTGGTGCCCACGCGCCGCCAGCCCGCGCGCCGCGAACACCAGCGCGCTCTCCGAGCCCCCGAGGTCTCGCTCCCAGGGAGTCCGGCCGTGCATGGGCACGCTACGCGTCGCGAATGCGATCGCGAGTGGCCCGAGGCTTGCAGGGGGGGTCTGGGTTCCACGTTACACCTGTCCGTCCTCGTTCCGTCTCGAGCGGCGGCGTGCTCGGGTCCAGCTTCTGCGTATCCTGCGTGCGCTCCCACCAGCACGACACCCCTCGACTCCAATTGACACCCTACCACCTGCCTCGCGTCAAGGGATCTTACGCGCGTCTTACAGCTGGCCCCCCGTCCCCCCCGACCGGCGCCCCAAGCGCCGCCGCACGAACCAGGTGATCCGCTCGATGTCCATGGACGCAGCCTCGAACTTCACGGCCAGCCCCTGGCGCCCGCCGGTCCCCTCGGTGACGCGCACCACCGCACCCACGGCCCGCACGGCGTACGTGGTGCTGCCCTCGGGAATGTCGAACGTGAAGTACACCCGCGTCCCGGGCCTAGCCGAGGATCCGCTCCCCACCACACACCAGCGCCAGGTCACCCCCGGACGGGAACCCCAGGGTCATGGCCAGCGCCCGTCCCATGTCCACGGCCAGGCCGGTGGGCCGCGACTCGCTGAACACGATGGGCAGCCGCGCACGCGCCGCCTTCTGCACCAGCTCGTAGCTCAGCCGCGACGACATCACCAGCACCCGGGCGGTTGCCAGCGTTCCATCCAGCAACGCCTTGCCGATGGCCTTGTCCAGGGCGTTGTGCCGGCCCACGTCCTCGGCGAACGCGAGCACCTGCAACTGCTCGTCGAACAGCAGGGCCGCGTGCGAGCCCCGCGTGGTCTGGTAGTGCTGCTGGCTGCGCGACAGCGTGGCGATGCACTCCCGCGCTTGGTCCAGCGTGATCTCGAACCCGCGGTCCGCGGGCGACAGGATCTGGTGCAGGTCGGCCAGCAGCTCCTTGCCACAGATGCCGCAGCTGGTCTGGCTGATGAAGAACCGCCGCTCCAGCCGCTCGTGCACCTCGTCGGTCCAGTCCGGCTCCAGCCACACGTCGATCACGTTGGGGTCGGCGGACTCGTCGTACCCGATGCGGGCGAAATCGTCCGGCCCGTCCACGATCCCCTCGCCCAGGCAGAACCCGGCCGCGTGGAACCCCTCCTCCCCGGGCGTGCGCATCACCACCGAATACGGCTTGTCCTCCACCCGGATCAGCAGCGGCTCCTCGCCGATGAACTCCATCGCCCGCGCCCCGGCACCCGCCTTGGCGTCGAATACCCGGGTCCGCTGCCGGATGCTCATCGTTCTACGTCGCCGCCGACAGCGACTGGCTCAGCACGAACGCGGCCTGCAGGTACGACGTGGGGCACAGCTCGAAGCACTCCTTGCACCCGTCGCACACCTCGCTGGCTACACCCGGGATGAACGCGATCTCCTTGCGCATGCCCCGGTCCACGAATCCCACTGCGTGCTCCCCCTTGACCTCGCGGCAGTAGCGCACGCACAGCCCACAGTGGATGCAGTACATCGGGTCGGCCTCGTAGCGCCCCGCGTCCGCGCCGTACTCCTCGGCCAGCTCCACCAGCTGCGGCGCGTGCGGAGCCCTCGCCATCAGCAGCTCGATCAACGTCTTGCGGATCCGGTCCACCGCCTCGGTGCGGGTACGCACCACCAGCCCCTCCTCCACCGGGTACACGCACGACACGATGTGCCTCGTCCAGCCGGCGGTCTCGGCCTCCACGATGCACAGCCGGCAGCCGCCGTACGGGTCGAGCTGGCCGTGGAAGCACAGCGTGGGGATCTCGATGCCCGCGGCCAGCGCGGCCTGGAGCACGGTCGTGCCCTCTTCGGCCTTCAGCGCCTTGCCGTCGATCTGCAGTGCGATGGCGCTCATTTCGCCCTCTTCTTGCGCACGATCGCGCGTTCTTCGTCCGGGATGGGCGGCGGCACCGGTTCGCCGGAGAGCTTGATCACCGCCGAGAACCGCTCCGGGCAGACCTCGTAGCAGGTGCCGCAGTTGGTGCATTTGTCCTGATCGATCACGTGGATCGTCTTCTTGGCGCCGAGGATGGCATCGTCCGGGCAGCCTTTGAGGCAGATCAGGCACGCCTTGCACTTCGCCGGGTCGATCCAGAAGTCGATCAGCTCCCTGCACGACCGCGCCGGGCAGGTGCGGTCGTGGATGTGCGCGTCGTACTCGGCCTTGAAGTAGCGGTACGTGCTGAGGAACGGGTTGGGCCCGGTCTTGCCCAGCGCGCACAGGGAGCCCTCGCGCGCGGTCTCGGCCAGCTCCTCGAGGGTGGCGATGTCCTCGGGCCTGCCCCGCCCCTCGGTGATGTCGGTCAGCACCTTCAGCATCTGCTTGAGGCCCTCGCGGCAGGGCACGCACTTGCCGCAGGACTCGTCGGTGAGGAACGCGATGAAGTAGCGGGCGACGTCCACCATGCAGGTCTCGTCGTCCATCACGATCATGCCGCCGGAGCCCATCATCGACCCGGCGCGGGTCAGCTGGTCGAAGTCCACCTCGAGGTCGAGCTGGTCGGGGGGGATGCAGCCCCCGGACGGGCCGCCGGTCTGCACGGCCTTGAATTCGCGTCCGCCGGGGATCCCGCCGCCGATGTCGTAGATCACCTCCCGCAGCGGGATGCCCATCGGCACCTCGACCAGGCCGGTGTTGGTGATCTTGCCCACCAGCGAGAAGATCTTGGTGCCCTTGCTGCCGTCCGTGCCGATGGCCGCGAACGCCTCGGCCCCGCGGTCGATGATCAGCGGCACCGTGGCCCAGGTCTCCACGTTGTTGATGTTGGTCGGCTTCCCCCACAGGCCCTTGACCGCCGGGTAGGGCGGCCGCGGCCGGGGTTCGCCCACGCGGCCCTCGAGCGAGGCCAGCAGCGCGGTCTCCTCGCCGCAGACGAAGGCGCCCGCGCCGCGGTGTACGTGGATGGTGAAGTCGAAGCCCGATCCGAGGATGTCCTCCCCGAGCAGGCCCGCCTCCCGGGCCTTGCCCAGGGCGATGCCGAGGTTCTCCACGGCCAGGGGGTACTCCTGGCGCACGTAGACAAAACCCTCGGACGCGCCGATGGCGTACGCGCCGATCAGCAGCCCCTCGATCACGGCGAACGGGTTGCCCTCCATCAGCGAGCGGTCCATGTACGCGCCCGGGTCGCCCTCGTCGCAGTTGACCACCACGTACTTCGGATCGCCCTCGGACGCCCGACACAGCTCCCACTTGCGGCCCGTGGGGAAGCCTGCGCCGCCGCGGCCGCGCAGGCCCGCGGTCTTGACCTCGGCGATCACCTCGTCCGGGCTCAGCTCGAACAGCGCCTTGACCAGGGCGCGGAAGCCGCCGATGGCCAGGTAGTCGTCGAGGCTGCGGGGGTCGATGGTGCGGTTGGGACCGAACACCAGCCGCTCCTGGTGGGCGTAGAACGGGATGTCCGACTCGCGCACGATCCGCTCCTTGCGCGCGGGATCCTCGTACAGCAGCCGCTCGATGATCTCGTCGCCGAGCAGCGACTTGCCCACGATCTCGGCCACGTCGTCGGGCGTGACCTGCAGGTAGGTGGTCTCACCCGGCTCCAGCACCACGATCGGGCCACGCTCGCAGAACCCGTGGCAGCCCGTGCCGCGGAACTCGATGCGGGTATCGAGGCCACGGGCATCGAACTCGGTGCGGAAGGCCTGGACCACGGCCAGCGCGCCGGACGCGATGCAGCCGGTGCCCGCGCACACGGCCACCCTCGGGGCGTCCGAGTCGCGGGCGGCCAGGACCTGCTCGCGCAGCGTCTCCAGTTCCTGAGGGGTGTGCAGCGCCATGTCTCTTCGTTTCCCCTACTCGTAGCCTTGCAGCACGGACACGGTGTCCGCGGGCTTGAGCTTGCCGTGCGTGGTGCCGTCGATCTCCATCACCGGGCCCAGGGCGCAGCAGCCCACGCAGTTGACGGTCTCGAGGCTGAACTTGAGGTCGAGGTCGGTCTCGCCAGGGAGGATCCCGGTGACGTCCTGCACCTTGTCCAGCACGCGACCCGCGCCGCGCACGTGGCAGGCCGTGCCCATGCAGATGTGGATCTCGTGGCGGCCCTTGGGAACCAGCGAGAACGCCTTGTAGAAGGTGGCGATGTGCTGGATGCGGGCCAGGGGCACGCCCAGCCGCTCGCTGACCCGCGCCAGCGCGGTGCGGGGCAGCCAGTGCGCCTCGTGCTGGATCTCCAGCAGCACCTGGATCAACGAGCTGGCCTCGGCGCCGTGCCCGTCGATGATCGCGTCGATTCGTCCGGTGTGCATGATGCTCACGCCAGCTCGTAGCGGTTGTGTTCGGTGTCGTAGGTGACCAGGCCCTGGCGCGACGAGGTGATCATGTGCCTCGACACCGCGGACGGCTCCAGGTCCAGGGCCTCTGCGATCTCCGCGGTCGAGCGGGGTCCGCGGCCCAGCAGGGAGATGATCAGCGAGGTCGTCAGCTTGTCGCCGACCAGGTCGTCGAACAGCCGCTCGACCTCGTCGCTGGCGTAGAACGCCTCGTACACGGCCTCGTCCTTGTGCGGCGCGCGCAGCCGCTCGCGCTCGGCGAGCTTGATGTACGGCACCAGCCGGTCGACGGCCTGAAGCCGGGTCTTCACCTCGTCGGGCTCCAGCCCCTCGGCGCTGCCGAGGCGACCCAGCCCCCGGAGCGTGCCCACGAACTCGTCCATCACCTCGGCGTAGCGGGCGCCCTCGGACGCGGCCACCCACTCCAGCCGCAGGCGCGCGGGATCGACACCCACCCGCTTCAGCAGCTTGCGGCACAGGTGCATGTTGGCCATCGCGTCGTAGTTGCCCTCGGTGATGTAGTGGCACTCACCGGGCCAGCAGCCGCCGACGAACACGCCGTCGGCGCCGCGGGACAGGGCGCGGAAGATGAACGACAGGTCCACCCTGCCGGTGCACATGACGCGGACGACTCGGATCTCGGTGGTGTGTTGCTGTCTGGAAACTCCAGCCAGGTCCGCAGCGCTGTACGCTCACCAGTGGCACAGGAAGGCCACGACCCGTGGCTTGAATTCGAGCTCGTGTCCCATGGTCACGCTCCTCCCTGCTCGGACTCCCACGCCTCGGACAGCGCCGCGTCGATCTGGCAGTGGAGTTCTTCGTCGGTGAAGTGCTTGAGGATGATCGCGCTGGTCGGGCACTTGGCGTTGCACAGCCCGTCGCCCTTGCACAGTACGGGGTTGACCCGGGCCTTGCGGCCCTTCGGGGTGTGCACGAACTCGATGGCGTCGTAGGTGCACGCGCTGATGCACGCCCCACACGACACGCAGTCGTGCTCGTTCACGTCGCACACCGAGCCCGAGGCCGTGACCGTGTCCTGCGACAGCAGTGCGGCCGCGCGGCCCGCCGCGCCGTAGGCCTGGGCGATGGCCTCGCTCACGTGCTTGGGGTAGTGGGCGCTGCCCGCGAGGAACACGCCGTCCGCGGCGAAGTCCACGGGCCGCAGCTTGACGTGCGCCTCCTGGAAGAACCCGTCCGGGCTCTGCGCCACCTTGAACAGCTTCGTGGCGTCCGCGCTGCCTGCGGCGGGTACGGCGGCCGCGGACAGCACGACCGCGTCCGCGTCCAGCACCAGTTCCTTGCGCAGCACCGGGTCGGGCAGGCTCACGCGCAGCACCGGGCCGGCTTCGCCCTGGGCCGGCTCCACGGCGGGGGCGCCGTCCGGGGTGTAGCGCACGAACCGCACCTCCTTGTCCGCGGCCTCGCGGTAGAAGTCCTCGCGAAATCCATAGGTGCGCATGTCCCGGAACAGCACGTAGATCTGCTGGTCGGGGTTGGCCTCGCGCAACGTCAGCGCGTTCTTCATCGCCTGGCTACAGCAGACCCGGGAGCAGTAGTTGCGCTCGGCGTTGCGGCAGCCCACGCACTGGATCATGACCACCGTGCCGGCGCTGGTCAGCGCCTCGTCGCCCGCGGCGAGCCGCTCCTCGAGCTGCACCTGGGTCAGCACGCGCTCGTCCTCGCCGTACAGGTACTCGTCCGGCTGGTGCTCGGCCGCACCGGTGGCCAGGATCACGGCGCCGTGCTCGATCTCGACCGTGCGGCCCTCGGACTGCACGGTGGTCACGAAGTTGCCCACGTAGCCGGTGGCGTCGGTGATGGTGGCCGAGTGGAGCACCCGGATGCGCGGTTCGGCGTACACCTCGCGGACCAGGTCCTGCAGGTACGCCAGCACGTCCAGGCCTTCCAGGGTGGTGCGGATGCGGCGGGCCATGCCGCCGAGGTCCCGCTCCTTCTCCACCACGTGCACCTCGAAGCCCTGCCGGGAGAGCCCCAGGGCCGCGGTCATGCCGGCCACACCGCCACCCACGACGAGCGCGGCATGGTTCACCGGCAGGTCGAACTCCTGCAGCGGCTCGAGGTTGAGGGTGCGGGCCACGGACATGCGCACGATGTCGTGGGCCTTGGCCGTGGCCTCCTCCTTCTGCTTGGAATGCACCCACGAGCAGTGCTCGCGGATGTTGGCCATGTCGAAGAAGTACTGGTTGATGCCGCCCTCGCGCAGGGTGTCGCGGAACAGGGGCTCGTGGGTCTTGGGCGTGCACGCGGCCACCACCACCCGGTTGAGGCCCTTCTCACGGATGGTGTTGGAGATCTGCTGCGCCGCGTCCGTGGAGCAGATGAACAGCCCCTCCTCGGCGTGGCACACGTGATCCAGGCCCTTGGAGTACTCGACCAACCCGGGCACGTCGACCACCCGGCCGATGTTGGCCCCGCAGTGGCAGGCGAACACGCCCACCCGCGGCTCCTCGGAGGTCGTATCCCGCTCCTCGGGGTACGTGCGCTCGCGAGCCAGGTTGCCACGGCGGTAGTCCAGCATGGCGCCGGTGAGCGCGCCCGCGCCGCTGGCCGTGACCACGGACTCGGGGATGTCCAGCGGCCCGGCGAAGGCGCCGCTGATGAACACGCCCGGCCGGGTGGTCTCGACCGGGTTGAGGGGGTTGGTCTTGCAGAAGCCGTGGGGTTCGAGCTCCACGCCGAACTGCTCGGCCATGCGCATCGCGCTCTTCGGGGGCTCGAGGCCCACGCCGAGCACCACGAGGTCGAACTCCTCCTCCTTCACGCCCTGATCGTCGGTGGCATACCGCACGGTGACGTTGTTCGTCTCCGGGTCCTCGCCGCTGACCGACACGTAGGAGCGGACGAACTCCACGCCGGGGAGGTTCTCGGCGCGGTTGTAGAACCGCTCGAAGTCCTTGCCGTACGAGCGGATGTCGTTGTGGAAGATGGTGGCCTGGGCGTGCGCGTCGTGGTCCTTGGTCAGGATCACCTGCTTCTGGATGTACGAGCAGCACACGGACGAGCAGTAGGTGTTGCCACCCTCGAGCACCTGGCGGGAACCCACGCAATGGATCCACGCGATCTTGTGGGGGTGCTCGAGATCCGACGGCCGCAGGATCTCGCCCTCGTGGGGTCCGGTGGCGCACAGCAGCCGCTCGAAGTCGAGGCTGGTGACCACGTTGGGGTAGGCGCCGTAGCCGAAGTCACCGCGCACGGCCGGATCGAACACGTCGTAGCCCGGGGACAGCACGATGGCGCCGACGTTGAGCTCCAGCTTCTCGGGCTTCTGGTGCAGGTCGATGGCGTTGGTCTTGCACACCCCCACGCAGATGGAGCACTTGCCCTCCTTGAGGTACAGGCATTCCTCGTCGATGTACGGCACCAGGGGCACGGCCTGGCTGAAGTAGATGTGCACGGCCTTGTTGCCGCACAGGTCCTGGTTGAAGGGATCGGGGATCTCGACGGGGCAGTACTCGACGCAGGTGGTGCAGCCGGTGCAGTCCTCCTCGACGATGTAGCGGGCCTTCTTCGTCAGGTTGACCGTGAAATCGCCGGCCTCGCCCTGGACGTCGTCGACCTCGGTATAGGTCAGGATCTCGATGTTGGGGTGGCGGTCGCACTCGATGAACTTGGGCGACTCGATGCACATCGAGCAGTCGTTGGTGGGGAAGGTCTTGTCCAGCTGGGCCATCTTGCCGCCGATGGTCGGCGCCCGGTCCACCAGGAAGACCTTGAACCCGGACGTGGCCAGATCCAGGGCGGCCTGGATCCCGGAGATCCCGCCGCCGACGACCATCACGTCACCGAAATCGTTGCCTTGCACGGGGTGCTCGCTCATGACGCACCTCCCACCAGGTCGACGAGGAACTCGGCCAGATCCATCACCTCGATCTCGTCGCCGTAGCCAAGCGTCAGCCGGCTCTCCTCGAAGTTGGAGATGCAGTAGGGGCAGGCCGTGATCAGCACGTCCGCGCCCGTACCGTGGGCCTGCTCCATGCGCAGGTTGGCCAGCCGCTCCTCCTTGGGCGTCTCCATCCAGATGCCGCCGCCGCCGCCACCGCAGCACAGGCTGGCGGCGTGGTGGTCGGGCATCTCCACGACCTCGAGGCCCGGCACCTGCGCCAGCAGCTCCCGCGGCTCGTCGTAGATGTCGTTGTGGCGGCCGAGGTAGCAGGGATCGTGGTACGTGACCTTGCGGGCGAGCTCACCGGTGACCGTCAGCCTGCCGTCACGGATCAGCTCGGCGAGGAACTGCGAGGCGTGCACGATCTCGAAGTGCACCATGAGCTCGGGGTACTCGTTGACGAACGTCTCGTAGCAGTGGGGCGACGCCACCAGCAGCTTCTTCACCCCGCGGTCGACGAAGGTCTTGATGTTGCTCTTCGCCAGCGCCCTGAAGACCTCCTCGTCCCCGGTCTTGCGGATGCTCTCGCCGCAGCAGCTCTCCTCGGTGCCCAGGGTGCCGAAGGACACGCCCGCCCGCTGCAGCACCGTGACCAGCGCGCGCGCCGCCTTCTGCAGCCGTGGGTCGTAGGCGTAGTAGCAGCCCACGAAGAACAGGACCTCCATGTCCTCGGCGAACGGCTGTATGGACAGCCCCTCGGCCCAGTCCGTGCGCGTGGCGCGGTCCTCGTTGAGCGGGTTGCCCTCGGCCGACAGGCTGCCCGCGGCCGTGCGCGCGGCCTTGGCCATGGCCGGGAACACGCCGTACTCGGCGGCCAGCCGGCGCACGGATACGCCGACCTCGATCTGCTTCACGCCGCGCGGGCAGTGGGACGGGCAGGTGCCGCAGGTGGTGCAGCGCCAGATGTCGTCGGTCTCGATCTCGGACAGGCCCATGTGCGCCTCGCGCACGATACGGCGGATGCTGAAATCGCGCACCCGGTTCCACGGGCAGACCACGTCACACTTGCCGCACTGGTAGCACAGCTTGCACGCGTCGCCCCCGGCCGCCCGGATGAGCTCGTAGATCTCCAGGTAGGGAGTCGCCTGATCCATGGCTCAGCCATCCTTGCGGGACATGCGGGCGACCACCTCGGCCACCTTGTCCCAGCCGTGCTTGTGGACCAGCGACTCCAGCCCGATCTCGATGTCCTCGGGTCCGTCCTCCTCCGCGACCTCCTCCTCGCGCTCCTCGTAGATCAACGCGTCGGCCAGACACCACCGCACGCACAGCGGCTGCTCCAGCGTCGGATCCGACTCGCACATGTCGCACTTCAGCGGCAGGCCCGAGTCCGGCTCCTTGAACAGGTTCCGCGACGGGCAGGAGGCGCGGCAGAAGGCGCACTCGTCGTACTCCTTGCCGTCGATGGTGTACTTGTCCCGGCCCGCGCACTCGGCCACCGCGTACTCCCCGGCGTACACCGGCACGTAGATGTCGCGCATGGGGTCGTGGATCACGCGGATGCGGGAGCGCTCGGGGTTGTTGCTGCTGTACTTGGGCGCGGCGTGGAACGCCGAACAGATGACCTCGCAGGCCCTGCACCCGTTGCACTTGTCCACGTCGATGCGGATGGTCTTGACGACCTTCGTCTTGTTGCCGCTGTCCATCGTCATCACCTCCCGCTGCTCACGCGTCCGCCGCGGCGTCGTCGGTATCGGTCAGGATCCCCCGCTCGAGGAAGTCGTCGCGCACGAAATCCAGCCCCAGATCGGTCAACGACTCGGCCGTGGGCACGCCGTCGGGGGTCCAGCCGCGGAACCGGTAGTAGGTGTCCAGCAGCTCCTGCTCGAGCTCGGGGAAGCGCCGCTTCCAGTGGTCGGCGGGCGGCTTCTCGTCCTTGCGCCGCATGCCGCGGCGGATGTTGACCGACCGCACCAGGTTGCGGTTGCGCCGGGAGATCTCCGTCAGCGAGTCCTCGTCCAGGTCCAGGCCCAGGGCCGCGCCGATCAGCCTCGGCAGGTTGTGGATGTGGTAGGGCGGCTTGTACGGGAACGAAGACAGCCCGGCGCACATGCCGGTGGCGTCGTCGATGTAGTGCATGCGCTCCTGCCAGTCCACGATCTCGCAGGCCATCTCCGGCGGCGGGTAGTGCGGGATCGACTTCTCGCCGCGGGGCTCCCAGTCCACGAAGTACCGCTTGAACCGATCGTCGGGCACCTGGGGCCAGTCCTTGACGAAATCCTCCCGCTCCTCGCGGGTCCAGAACGGCGCCTGCGGATAATTGCCCTCGATCTGGGTGATGTTGACCTTCTCGCCCGTGGCGTACATCAGGAAGTAGATCGGGTTGAGCATGCCCAGCTTCAGGGGCAGCTGCTCGTGCTTCTTGATGTTGTTGTGGGCGTACTCGTCCGCGCCGTTGCCGATGGCCTCGGACGCCCAGTACGTGCCGTCGGCCAGCACGTCGCCGATACCCTCGCGCCGCACGATGCGATCCAGCAGCCAGTAGAACTTGCCCTCGTTGTCCTCGGGCATGCCCTCGAAGTGCTCGTCCCCGAGGATGCCCGCCTCCTTCAGCTCCAGGGCGTAGGCCATCACCTGGGGCGCGGAGAAGCCGTCCAACCCGTACTCGGTGGCGTTGCGCGCGATGCGCAGCCCGAAGTCCAGGTCCGACATCGCGGCCATGGTGTAGGTGAGCTTGGAGAAGCACTTCATCATGTACGTGGGCTGGCCCGGGATGGAGATGGTGGCCCCGCACTTCATCGGACAGTTGTGGCAGCTGATCAGCCGTGTCCGATAGCTCTCCATGGTCGCGGTCCACTTCTCCGCGATCTCCTCGGTCCAGAAGCCCTTGCGGCGGAGGCGGGAGTTGCCCCACATGAAGTTCTCGGTGTGCCACTTCTCGTCGTGCACGGCCATCTCCTGGGGTGACCCCAGCCCGGTCAGGATCGGCATCACGCCCTTGATCGGGTTTTCGGCACGCCACTCGATGTACTTCAGGACCTCGTCGATGACCTCCATGAACTCCAGGGGCCGGGCGATGTTCACATCCCCGGTGCCGCGCACGGCGATCGCCTTGACGCCCTTGTCGCCCATCACCGCGCCCAGCCCGCCCCGGCTGGCGCTGGAGCGCCCCTGCTCGATGGATGCGAAGAACACGCGGTTCTCGCCCGCCAGCCCGATGGCAGCCACCTGCGCCTTGGGGTCGCCCAGCTCCTCGCGGATCAGCGCCTGGGTCTCGACCGAACCCTTCCCGGCCAGGTGGGCCGCGTCCCGGATCTCCACCTTGTCGTCGTTGATCCAGATGTAGACCAGAGCCGGCGACCTGCCGCGCAGCACCACCTTGTCGTAGCCCGCGTACTTGAGCTCCGGCGCCCAGAACCCGCCCATCATGGAGAAGCCCATCAGCTTCGTCTGCGGCGAGAACGTGGTGACGACCGTGCGGTTGCAGCCGATGGCGGGCGTGCCGCAAAGCAGGCCCGTACCGAAGATCAGCAGGTTCTCCTCGGAGAAGGGGTCGGTCTCCGGCGGACAGCGCTCCCACAACAGCCGGGCGTTGGTGCCCAGCCCGCCGAGGTACTGCTCGGTCCAGCGTGGATCCGTGGCCACGCGCTCGACGTTGCCGCGGGTCAGGTCGATCTCCAGGTTGAATCCGGTCTCGGCGTACCTCATGTCGTCTCGTTCTCCTCACCCTCCGGCAGCGACTCCGGGCGTCGAATGCGCGCCGACGGATCGAGGGTTTCTCGTTCGAACGTTCGTTCGAATTCTTGCCGACAGGCCGCATTCTGTCAAGTGGACGCGCACGCGCGTGGAGGCCGGGAAACGGCTCAGGACGTGGACGTCGGAGCGCTGTCGAGCGCCTCGCGGACCTTGGCGGCGAGCACGTCCAGGGAGTAGGGCTTGGCCAGGAACTCGGCGGCCTCCTCGAGCACGCCCAGCCGCCCGATGATGTCCTGCGTGTACCCGGAGGTGTACACCACCCTCATGCTGGGGAGATCCGCGGCGAGCTGGTTGGCGAGGTCGCGGCCGTTCATGTGGGGCATGACCACGTCGGTCAGCAACAGGTCGATCGAGCCGGCGTACTCCCGCGCCACCACGATCGCCTCCTGGCCCGTGGCCGCGGGCAGCACACGGTAGCCGAGGTGGCGGAGGAACTCGCCCACCGGCTCCCGCACCATCTCCTCGTCCTCCACCAGCAGCACGGTCTCGTCTCCGCCGACCGGGGCGGAGGGCGCAGCCCTACCGGGCTCCTCTCCTTCTCCTTCCGCGCATGGGAGGAGCACGTGGAATGTCGCGCCTTCGCCTGGCGCAGAGGACACGTCGATCCAGCCCCCTGCACGCTCGACGATGCCGTACGCGATCGACAGGCCCAGGCCCGTGCCCTCCCCCACCTCGCGGGTGGTGTAGAAGGGCTCGAAGATGCGTTCCTGGACGGTATCGTCCATGCCCACGCCGGTGTCGCTGACGGAGATCCGTACGTAAGCACCCGGTGCAGCGCCATCGTGTCCCTGACAGGCCTCCTCGTCCACGTCCACGTCGTCGACCTCGATGCGCAGCTCCCCCCCGCCAGGCATGGCGTCACGCGCATTGATCGCCAGGTTGAGCACGACACGCTCCATCTGCCCCGGATCGGCCAGGATCCGAGCGGGCACTCGCGGGGTCTCCGGGGGCAGGCTGGTCCGCAGGATGACGTCCTCACCGAGCAGGCGCTCCAGCAGGTTCTCCATCTCGCGCACCAGCTCACGAGGGTTCACGAGCCTGGGTTCGGCGACCTGATCGCGGGTGAAGGCCATCAACTGTCGCGTCAGGTCCGCGGCCCGCTCGGACGCGGCCAGGATGTTCTCCAGGCTGGCGCGGCGGGGATCGACCTCGGACAGGCCGAACAGCGCCAGCGAGGTGTTGCCCGTGATCGCGCACAGCACGTTGTTGAAGTCGTGCGCCACGCCGCCGGCGAGCCGGCCGACGGCCTCCATCTTCTGGGCCGCCTGGGACCGCTGCTCGGCCTCGCGAGCCGCGGCCTCGGCGAGCTTGCGCGCGGTCACGTCCTTGGCGATGCCCACCAGCCGCACGACCTCCCCGGACGCACCCCGGACCGCGAACCCGCGGTCCTCGATCCATCGCACCTCGCCGTCGGGCCGCCGGATCCGGTACTCGAAGTCCACAGACGCCATCTCCCCGGCCAGCGCCCTCGCCCACTTCGCCCCGACCGCGGGCAGGTCCTCCTCCAGGATGGGCGCGGACCACTGGTGCGGGTCGTCGTACAGCACCTGCACGGACTGCCCCCAGATTCGCTCGAAGGCCGGGCTGACGTACTCCATCACCTCCGGGTTGATGCCGTGGATCCAGAACACCTGGTCGACCGTGTCCGCGATCAGCCGGAACCGCTCCTCGCTCTCCTGCAGCCGGCGCTCGAAGCGGCGCATGTCGCTGACGTCGAGCAGGGTCACGATCATGCGATCCGTACCCTGCAGCCCGGCGCGCAGCAGCAGCTCCCGGTCCGAGCCGTCCGCGCAGCGGACCCGGTAGAACACGTCGCGGTCCGGTTCGGACACGTCCCGCTCCCAGTTGCCCATCACGAACGCTCGGTAGTCGGGATCGGGGTACGCCAGCCGCAGCCAGTCTCCCACCGTGGGTATGTCGTCGTGGGTGTACCCGGTGATCGCGGTGAACGCGGCGTTGACCAGCAGGACCTCCCCTTCGGCCCGGGTGGACGCCACCACCACACCGCATGGCATCACCTCGAAGGTATCGCGCCAGTCGGCGCCGTGCTCGATCTCGCTCATACTCGTCACCCTCCCGCCGCACGTCGCGGGCGCCCCCCCCTGGAGCTCAGGGTTCTTCGGGCCGCACCCACAGCTGGTGCAGGCGCTCCCTCAACGGATTCATCAGGCTCGTCCGCGGATCGGTGAATCCACCCACGCGGTCCGAGGCGATGAAGGCGAAGTCCGGGATCCCGGCGCGGCGCTGGGACAGGACCACCAGCATGGCGTCCTCCTCGATGAGGCGGGCGAGTTCGGCCACGTACCCGGACCGCCGACCGGGGTCACCTTCGTTCCGTGCCTGCTCGATCGTCTCGCCCACACCGTGCACGCGATGGCCGAGTTCGACCATGGCCGCGTAGCTGATGAGGAACTCCAGGGGATCGTCATCCACCACCAGCCCCACCATGGCCAGCATCAGCGCGTCACACCCCCCGTCGCTGACATAGCCGTACATGGCCCGAGGCTCGGCCGCGACCACCGTCACGGAGAGCCCCACGGCCTCGAGGTGGGTCTGGATCGCCCTCATCGGATCATGGTTGGACTCCGTGCCACAGATGGTCAACGCAGGGGGTTCGCCACCCCACGTCTGGCGTGCTTCGGCCAGCAACGCCTTCGCACTCGACGGATCGGCCGTACCCCGGGTCGCGGAGCCGGCCGCGCCTACGACCAGCGGACTGATGGTCGGGAAGGAGTCCTCGGGCACGAACGTGTCGCGCTGGATGGCCAGACTGATCGCCCGGCGGGCCCGCTGGTCCTGCACCAGGGGGCTGGTCGAGCGGAAGTCCAGGGCCATCACGCGCTGCTCGCGCATGGCATCGTTGAGGTAGCCGCCCGCCTGCATGCCGGCCCAGCCGGGCAGGGGCGACGCACGCCCCGACTCCACGGTGAAGAACTCGGCCAGCAGCTCGTCACCCACGCCGATCAGCAGGTCGATCCGGCCCTCCCGCAGCGACGTGGACGCGGCCACCGGTCCGGGGTACGCGTGGAACTCGAGCCGGTCCGGGTAGGGAAGCTGCCCACCCTCGGTGTCACGCTGCCAGGCGTCCGGATGAGGCACCAGCACCAGGTCGGCGCCTTCCGCCTCCGCGGCCAGCCGGTAGGGCCCGGTGCCGACCACGTGGCGGCCCACATCCCCCGATTGCGCGTACGCGTCCAGCGCCTCCCGGGCCGTGATCGACCAGGGCATCCACGACAGGATGTGCAGGAACTCCGTGTTGGGCCGCTCGAACCTCACGACCACCGTGTGCTCGTCCGGTGTCTCGATACCCTCGAGGTGATCGGCCGAGCCGTCTATCCAGGCGGCCGTGCCCTCGATCCGTGGCATGTCGGCCAGGGGGTGTCCCTCCTGCGTCAGCGCACGCCGCACGGTCCGCTCCAGCGATGCCTTCACGTCGTCGGCCACGAGCAGCCGGCCACGCCCCTCCTCGAAGCAGGGATCGTCGTGGAAGCGAGCGTCATCGCGGAGCAGGAAGGCGAACGTGCGCCGGTCCTCGGCCACGGTCCACTCCGTGGCGAGCAGCGGCCGCACCTCGCCGGTCCAGTCCAGCGTCACCAGGGTGTCGTGCAGCAGCCGGCAGATCGCCATCTGGCCCTCGGAGATGTCCGAATGCAGCGGATCCAGGGTCGGGAGCGACGTCGGCGCCCCCGCACGCAGCACACCACCGCGCTGGGGTACGTCGGCTGGCGTCTCGACCGCGCCCGTCACTGGCTGCTCGACTCCCGCCAATCGATCCGCCTGCCCATGACGCCAGTACGCGTAGATCCCCACCACGAACGCGAGGGCCAGCGTGCCCACCAGCGGGACCATCCAGCCCTTCCAGCTCGCGCCCGGCACCTCCGCGGGCTCCGACACCTGCACGGACGGGACCCAGCGCTGGGTCTCGACCTCGGGCGGCGGCGGCTCGATCCGCGACTCCCCACTCAACGCGGCCAGCAGCTCCGTGGCCGAGGCCGGCCGCTGCTCGGGCTTCTTGGCCAGGGCTGCGGCGAGCGCGTCGGCCACGTGATCGGGCACGTCGTCGCGCCCCTCGTCCGCCCTTGGCGGGACCTGGTACAGGGCCGCGGCTACCATCTCGGCGTAGCCCGTACCGGCCACGGGCAACCGGCCGGTCAGGCACAGGTAGAGCACGCCGCCCAGCGCGAACACGTCGGTCCGCGGGGACAGGTCCGTGCCCGCGAACTGCTCGGGCGCCATGAACGCCGGGGTCCCCAGGGGCCGACCTGTCTGGGTGAGGCCGTCGTCCTGCACCACGTACCGCGAGATGCCGAAGTCGAGTACCTTGACCGTGCCGTCGTCGCAGATGAACAGGTTGTCCGGCTTGAGGTCCCGGTGGATCACGCCCTGCTCGTGCATCCGGTCCAGCGCGTCGGCCACGCCGTGAAACAGCTCGGGCAACTCGTCCACGGCCAGGGGCCCCAGGTTGCGGATGCGGGTGCCCAGATCCTCGCCGTCGAGGTACTCCATCACGATGGCCAGGCGGCCGTCGGGCAGCCGCTCCAGGTCGTACACCGTGACGATGTTGGGGTGGGCCAGGTCCGTGGCCATGGCCGCTTCCCGTCGCAGCCGCTCGACCATCTCGTCGCTGCCGCCGGGCAACAGCACCTTGACCGCCCGGATCCGCTGCAGGTCCCGGTGCCGCACCCGGTACACACTGCCCATGCCGCCCTGGCCGATGCACTCCAGCACCTCGAACTTGGGGCCCAGGTCGGGCAGCCCACCCGACCCGTCCGCGGAAGCGTCCCGCACCTGGGTCGGCGCGTCCGGGTACGGCGTGCCCTTGTCGCGATCGTCAGTCATCGTGCCTCGGCCTCGCGCAGGAGGCATTCGAGGATTCTAGCAGCGTTCGCGCACCAGCACGCCCCGCCTCAACCACACGGCCAGGGACTCTCGTGGGTGGGTCAGCGAGGCGATCTTCGCGCAATCGAGCAGGTCGCCGTCCACGGCCCGCGGGGACGCGAACAGCCCCAGGGCGCTGCGCTCGGGTTCGTCGAAGGCGGCGAGGTCGACACCGCTGGCGAGGACCCATGTGCCCTCGCCGAACGGGAGCTGCCACAGGCTCCGCCCCGCCAGCTCCAGCTTGTAGTTGAGGCTCGGAATCGGCTCGGCCGCGAGGTCGTGTTCGGCGACCGCCGGCACGTGGTCGCGGAGGTCCGCAGGCAGACCGTCCCGCACGGCCCGCTCGAACGCGACCGGCTGGCGCAGCGGCGTGTCACAGGCGATGTCGTACAGGTCCCCGCGGTGGGCCAGGACGAGCTCAGCGCATCGCTCGAAGAACGCGACCTCGGAGCCGAGGTGTTCCCCCCACAGTGCGCACCGCGCGTCCTCCGACCACAGCCCGGTGTCAGGATCGCTGCACGCGCCGACCCGGTCCGCAAGCCCGGAGAGGATGTCCACGTAGCGATCGTGGTCGAAGCCCAGCCGGTCCATCGCCCACTGGGCGATCTGCTGCTCGAGGTGGCCAACCAGCTGCTGCAGCCGTTCCCAGAAGGCCTCGCCCGTCTCTCCGTGATCGTGGTGACAGCTGAAGGTGGAGCACACCGAGTTGCGGTAGGGGTAGACCGCACAGTGGGTGGTGCGTCCGTCGAAGAACGGACAGATCGGATCACGCTGCTGGCCAAAACGCCCCGACGACACGAGCCGCACGGATCGGGCGAACACCGCGGGCGGGGCCACCATCTCCCGCGGCAGCGCACCCCCCGCCTCGACCACCCGGCGCATCGCTGGGCGCGAGACCGGATCCTTCAGAGCCAGCCCCACGAGGAAGTTGGGGATCTGCGGGTAGCAGGTGCAGCACTGGCAGTCGGCCGCGAACTCCCCGCGGGCCACCATGGGGCAACGGTCGCATTCGGCGGGGAGTTCACGGGGGAGGGCCAGCCACTGCTCACCCTCGGGGAGCAGGTACTGCCACATGCCGGGCAGGAGGTGCCCCCTCACGTCGACCGTGGTGAACACCGTATCGCCGTTCGAGGTCATCCGCAGCCGCCTCTCCGCTCGGGCATGGGGTGCCAGGATAGCGGACGGGAGGGATCGATCCAGATCATCGACACCGTGCTCGGCCATGCAGTATCGGGACTGCGGCGATCCGGAGGTGGATGGCCAGGTGACCGACGCCTGTGACGGGGTCTGCGATCCGGAGTAGCCTGGGGGCGAGAGGGGGTCCTCGCCTTGGGAGCCGTGGCCTTCGCCATCGTGGTGGTCGGATTCCCGGCAGTGGCTGGCTGGCTGGCTCGACGCGTCCCGTTCATCCGCGCCCTCGGTCCGGTGTTGCTGTGCTACCTGTTCGGCATCGTGCTGGCCAACGCGCCCGGGGATCTCGTGGTCGCGCCGGTGTCCAAGACGGCCATGGAGCTCAGCGTCCCCCTGTCGATCCCGCTGCTGCTGTTCGCCACCCACTTCCCGTCCTGGATGAGGCTGGCGAAGCGCACGATCCTCGCATTCGCCCTGGCGCTGGTGTCGGTGATGGTGGTCAGCAGCGCGGTGGCATTCCTGCTGGTCGTGCCGGGCGAGGAGTCGTGGAAGATGTCCGGCATGCTGGTCGGTGTGTACACCGGCGGCACGCCCAACATGTCGGCCATAGGCTGGGCGCTGGACGTGCAGGAGGAGACCTTCCTGCTGCTGAACGTGGTCGACATGCTGATGGGCGCGGTGTGGTTCCTGTTCCTGCTGACGCTGGCCCGGCCGCTGCTGGGGCGGATCCTGCCTCCGTTCGTCGCGCCGGAGGGAGCCGACGACGGCACCCCGGCTGCCGAGAGTTCTGGGGACGCGGCGATCTGGAAGGACCCGCGCGCGGTCACACAGGCGGGGCTCGGCCTGTTGCTCTCCATCGCGCTGCTCGGCGCGATGGTCGGCCTGTCCATGGTGCTGATGGGCAAGATCCACGAGGCCGTGGTGATCATCGGCATCTCCACGGGCGCCATCGCCGCCTCGTTCGTCGGCCATATCCGCGAGCTGAAGGGGACCTATGAGCTGGGCGGCTACCTGATCCTGGTGTTCTGCGTGGCCATCGGCACCCAGGCCGAGGTCGGGCAGCTGCTCGACGCGGGGCTGCCCTACTTCCTGTACGTGGGCGTGGTCATGTTCGGCGCCATCGCCCTGCACCTGCTGCTGTGCGTGGCCTTCCGCATCGACGTGGACACCACGATCACCACCAGCACCGCCGCCATCTACGGCCCGGCCTTCATCGGGCCCCTCGCCCGCGCCCTGGACAACCGCCACATGGTGGTCTCCGGCATCACCGCCGGCCTGGCTGGCATCGCCATCGGCAACTACCTCGGCCTGGCGCTGGCGTACCTGCTGAAGTCGCTGGGGTGACCCTCCTCTTTCGGATTCCGTCGTGGGCCGCATTCGAGCAGGCCCTGCGCGACGCGGTCGGGGACGACGGCTTCGTGGCGGTCGGTCGACGGGCCGAGGATCTCTGAGACGGCCGTAATCACCGCGTAATCCGCTCCCTCCCGATCACCGGCGACCATGACCGCGGCGGACGGGAGGAACCATGACCAGGATCCATGATCACCTGCGGCTGCTCGCCGGGGCCGGGCTCGTCATCGTGCTGGGCAGCGGCTGCCCCACTCCGGGCGACGACGACGACGCGCTCCCCGGGGACGCGGATCCGCCCGTGTTCACCATCTCGATGGGCGCGACCCACAAGGTGTGCAAGCTCACCGGCGAGTACGACTACCACCTCGACGAGCCCGCACCCAACCTGACCTGGACCCACGCGACGGTGTGGGGCGTGGACGGCGGCGCCTCCTTCGAGCACGAGGGGTTGCTGTGGTACGCGTTCGCCGACACGTTCTCGACCCCGGCCCTGCCGCCCGATCCGGAGGTGTACTCGGGCGAGGGGAACGCCCCGGGCGCAGACGGGATCGCGTTCTCCGCGGACGAGGATCCCAGGGACTGCATCGACCTGACGTTCCTCGTGCAGCCCGGCTCCGACCCGCCGACCTTCCTCGGCAACAGCCGCGACATGGACGGCGCCCGCGCCCAGCAGGCCGGCCTCAGCGTCGGCGGTGAGCTGTACGTGTGGTCCAACTACGACTGGGGCCCCACCGAGCTGGCGCGCGCCCGCCTGTCGGACCCTGACGACATCCACACGATGACCTTCGACCTGGTCTACGAGCTGGACCTGGACGACTTCAACCACATCGAGGTGGTGGCCCTTCACGACGTGGCCGTTCCCAATCACCCCGACGCCGGCGCCACCGACTGGCTGGCCCTGCTGGGCAACGGCGAGTGGAAGGGCAGCGAGGGCTACCTGGCGCTGGCTCCGCTGGAGCGGATCGAGGACCCGGACGCCCTGCGGTTCTTCGCCGGGCTCGACGACAGCGGGGACCCCACCTGGAGCGAGAGCGTGGGAGCCGCCGTCCCCTTCGTCGACAGCGGCGCGGTCATCGGCACCCAGTCCGTGCAGTACGTGGCCGAGGCCGACGTGTGGGTGCTGCTCTACGACCGGGGCTTCGACACCATCGACGCGCACACGGCGTCCCACATCTGGGGTCCGTGGAGCGCGCCGCAGGTCGCGTTCGACCCGGACGTGGACGGCGGCTACTGCGGGTTCATGCACGCGGGGCCGGCCAAGCGCGACGAGCTCGGCTGCACGCCGGAGCAGGACATCTCCGATCCCGACCGCGAGGACACGGACATGGGCACCGCCTACTCGCCCAAGATCGTGCGGCGCTTCACCGAGGTCGACGGCGACGAGATAACGCTGTACTTCAACATCTCCACGTGGAACCCGTACAACGACGTGCTGCTGGTCACGACCCTGGTCCGGCAGACGTAGGGTGACGTCAGCGGGGCGCGGTCAGGTGCTGCTGCACGGCCACGCCCCAGGGGTCACTGGGCGTGAGCTCCGTGTCCACACCGCAGGTGCCGGTCGTGGACGGCTCCAGCAGGTTGGACCAGCCGCAGTTCCAGTGGAACGACCACGCCGCGTAGGGGATCCCCGCCACCCCGGCCTGCTCCATCACGTCCAGGCACTCGTCCACGGTGATGGTCACCAAGCCGCCGTCCTCGATCGGTCCCAGGTAGCTGATGATCAGCGGCAGGGACTCGGCGAGCTCGAACACGCGCCACTCCACCACGGACGGGCCGTCCTGGATCCGCACGTCGTAGGCGATGTCCGTGCCGCCGCCCGCCTCGATCGGGTGGTCGAGGTAGTAGGCCAGGTCAGTGCCCCAGCGGTCGGTGCCGGGGGCCACGATCACGTGACGAGGGGTGCCGTGACGATCCTCGACGTCGCGGATGGCCTGGGCCGCGGCGTCCAGCGGCTCCCACACGACCGGGTGATCGCCGTCCGAGCTGGGCTCGTTGGCCAACCCGTACAGCACGTGGGGCTGGTCCACGAAGGTCTCGGCCAGCAGGTCCCACACCTCGGCGGTCCCGTCTGTGGGCCGCTGGTCGGCGTCGAGGGTGGCGTCGGTGTACAGCGATAGCTCCACGAACACACCCGGGTGGGTGCCCACGTGCTGCACGATCTCCACCAGCTGCGCGAGGTAGTCCGGGTCGTCGAGCACGCCCTGCCAGTGCTCCCAGCCTGGGTCCTCGCCGTAGCTCTGCATCAGCAGGCGCAAGTAGTCCGCCCCCCACACGGACACGGCCTCGTCCACCCGCCGCAGGGTCTCGTCGAGCAGGCCCCGGTCCGGCTCCCGATACGCACACGCGCCACACTGCCGAGAGTCGAACACGGTGACGCCGCGGCCCGCCCACACCTCCCCGTCCAGCAGGATGTGGTTGTCCTCCACCGACAGCCAGCCGGGCGGCTGGTCCGGTGCCACGGGCGGTTCGAAGCAGCCCGCGAGCGCCACCATCGACAGGGCCCACACGATGTTCCTCATCGCACGCTCACCCCGAGGAGGAGGCCACCGGGGCGGTCGGTGGCGGGATCGAGCTGGAAGGCGGCGGTGACCGCGATCTGGTGGGGCTGCCGCGAGCTGGCGATCCCCACGGGGATCGAGGCCATCAGGCAGGCGCCGCCCGCGCCGAGCAGCGCGTAGCCCGCGGTGGTCCGTCGGGTGAGCTCCTGCCACTGCTGGTACCCGGGGTGCGCGGTCGGGTCCTCGGCCGTGGGACGGGGGAACGATACCAGGCCGCCCTCCACGTCCTGCTCGAACGCATTCAGATCTCCGGTGGCGAGGCCCGTCACGACCGCGCCGACGGCGGTCAGCCCCGCACCCATCGCGATCAGGACGCCGGTGGCCGCTCCGGGGCGGCCTGTGACCGGCTCCGGATCGGGGTACAGCGCGGCCTGTGCCGCCGCCGGTACGGCCACGGGCACCAGGGAGATGTCATGCCAACGCCACACGGTCGCGTCCTCGCCCAGCAGCACCAGGTGGTGCGGGACATCCTCGCCGGCTGCGGCCCTGGCTCCCAGCAGGGCGGAGGTCGCGCCGGCCAGCGCGACCGGGGTGGGCGCGTCAAACGCCCTGGTGTCGACCACCAGCACCGCACCGTGCACGTCCAGGACCACGCCGCGGCACGGTTCGTCGCCAGCGCCCCGGATCTGCACCAGGTGACGCCCGGGGTGGATCTCGCACCGGCCGTACATCAGCGACCGGCCGTTCACCCACGCGCCGGTGCCTGGCGGCAGCAGGAACTGCAGGGGCACGGTTCGCTGCCGTGACACGGCGGCCCGCGCATCGATGAACAGGTGCTGGGCCGGCGGCGGGAAGTCATCGTCCCAGGCGTGGTCCGGATCCACGGCGAACACGCGCTGGAACGCGACCTCCGCGTCGTGCTCGCGGCCATCGCTGAACGCGGTCACGGCCGCCAGGAAGTCGACGCGGGCCAGCTCCGCCGGCGTCACCAGCTCGGTCAGGCAGGCCTGGGAGCGGCGCACGCGCTCGAAGCGCTCGGCCGTGTCCTGCATGCTCACGATGGCGCCGTACAGCTGCTCGAGCTCGGCGCGGTAGGCGTCGGCGTGCACGGCCGCGCCCATGCAGGCGCTGGACGTCGCCCCGATCACTGCCAGCGGTCCCTGGGGAATCCACGCTTCGACGTGCTGGGGTGCCTCGTCGAGGTAGACCGGCGGCGACAGCAACGACAGCAACGTCGCCGCACGGCTCGCCGCTTCCGGGCTCGCCGGTTCGCCCGCGTACAGGGCGCCACCCTGCGCGGCAGCCTGCCCGGCCAGCAACACGACGACGACAGCTGTGACGATCGACCGAACCCGCATCCGCTCCCCGGGGTGACTGGGAACGATCCTATTTCGTTCCGGCGGGTTCGACCACGTGCAGCCGGTCCGGGGGGAGGCGCACGCGGGTCCGGCCGGACACCTTCTCGATGAACCAGCCGTCGACGCCGCGGGCGATGAACAGCTTGCGCGTGTCGTGGATCAGCTTGTTGAGCGCCGAGCGGTCCAGATCGTCGGCCCGCGGCCGCCCCCAGATGCGCACCTTGAGCTCGTCGTCCACCACCCACTCGCCGCCGGCCCGGCACAGCAGGTACAGCAGCACGAACGGCTGGCCGGCGCGCACGCTCCACTCCCCGCCCTCGGCCACGACCCGGACCGTGCCCTCGGCCGGGCCGTCGAAGGCCAGGTGCAGGTCCAGGTCGTAGGTCTTCTCCCGGCGGCCCGCGCGCTCGGTAGGCTGGAACGCGGCAGCGCCGGTCACCGGGGTGATCTTCAGCGCCGTGCTGCCCAGCCTGACGAGCACGTCCCGATCCAGCACGCGGGCACCCCCTGTCCAGGCCGCTCCATCGATCTCCAGCCCGTCGACCGCACCGGCCGGGTCCAGCCACAGCGCACCGGCCTCCTCGAACAGGACCAGGCGGATCGGGGACTGCGCCTCATCCAGCCACTCGGCGACGACCAGATCGCAAGGAGGTGCGGTCCCCACCAGGAAGCGGTCGGCGAGCACGGGCACGCAGCGGGAGCTGGCCGCGTTCTCGACCAGGGCGATAGCCCCGCCGTGGGGCTCGACCAGCGCCTCGATGCGCCACGCCGAGACCCCGCCGAAGCGCACCACGTCGCCGGCCTTGAGCGCCCTGCGCGCACCGAACTTGCGGTCGTTGACCGTGGTGCCGTTGCGCGAGCCCAGGTCGCGCAGGTGCCAGCCGCCCGGTTCCCACTCCAGCACTGCGTGGCGGGCGCTGACCCGGGGGTGCCCCAGCACCAGACCGTTGAACGGGTGGCGGCCCACGGTCAGGGAGCGGTCGAAGGTGACGCGGTCACCCCCTTCCAGGGAGATGAGTGACGAGCGGCCGCCGGTCGGTTCGGTGTCGGTCACGGTCCCCTCAGGGTGAGCAGGGCGCCATCGCGCTGAAGTCCCAGCAACCCAGGTCCACGTCCTGCCCGTCCACGTGCACCATGAACAGTTTCTCACGGCCGCCCTCGGCGGTGCACACCAGGCGGATCTGGTGGTTCCCACCCTCCAGCGGGTGGCGCTTGAGGCGGATGTCGCTCTTGAGCAACGCGCCGTCGAGGTAGATGTCGGCCCAGGGTCGGCTGTACAGCGACAGCGTGCCCGCGGCCGGGCCATCCGAGGGGGGCGCCGGACCCTCGGCCTCGGTCAGGATCGTGGGCGCCGGCGGGCGCGGCTCGATCGGCTCGGCCGTGGTTGGCTCGTGGGGCGCTGGAGACGCGGCCCCGGCTTCTCCGCTGGCCGCCGGCTCGTCAGCGACCAGCGGCGGCGTGACCTGCGCAGGTTCGGGATCGACCGGGGCGGGCGTCTGCTCGGTATGCGCCACAGGATCCGCTGGCGGCGGCCACAGCACCGCGGCCAGAACCACCAGCAGCGCGACGATCACCCCCAGGGCCGCCCAGAGCGGCCAGCTGCGCGTGGACGACAGCGCGGCCTCGTCCGGTGGATTGACCCGCGCACCCGCGCCCGCGAGCGTCTCCTCCACGGTCGGGGTCAACCGCGTGACCAGCACGGCGAGGTCCTCCTCCACCGGGTACTGCCGGGCGAGCTGCCGCAGGTCGTCGGCCATGGCCTGGGCGTGCGGGTAGCGCTCGTCGGGTTCTCGAGACAGGGCCCGCCTCAGGATCGCTCCGCTGCCCGCCATCGCAGCCTCAGCCTCGGCCACGCGGTCGGCCGACTCCTCGTAGACGATGGCGTGCACCACGGCCGGCACCGAGTCGCCGTCGAACAGGGCACGACCGGTGATCATCTCGAACAGCACCGCGCCCACGGAGAAGATGTCCGACCGCGGCGTCAGCTCGCCGTGGCCGGTGGTCTGCTCCGGGGACATGTACCTCGGCGTGCCCTTGATGCCCACGGTCGCGCCCGTGGCCGTGACGTTGGTCGCGGCGCTGGCGATGCCGAAGTCGAGGATCTTGGCCAGGCCGCTGGGGTCGACGATCACGTTGGGAGGCTTGAGGTCGCGGTGCACCAGGTCCAGCGGTCGGCCGTCGTCATCGGTCAGCGCGTGGGCGTGGTGCAGGCCGCGGCAGATCTGCTGGGCCCACTCGACCACGGCGTAGCGCGGCAGGGGCTGGCCCAGCATCGCGCTGGCGTCGAGGAGCTGCCGCAGCGTAGGGCCGCCCACGTACTCCATGGCCAGGTAGTAGCGATCGTCGACCTGGTCGAACTCGTGGATGGCCACGATGTTGGGGTGGTGCAGCAGCCCACCGATGCGCGCCTCGTTGATCAGCGAGCGCACCAGGCGAGGGTTCTCGGCCACCAGAGCCGGCCGCAGCTGCTTGAGCGCCACCCGCCGGCTGAACCCCATCGGCCCAGGCAGCACGGCCTCGTACACGCTGCCGAACGCACCCTCGCCCAGCTTGCGCACGATGCGGTACTTGCCGAAGGGGGTCCCCTCGTTCGCTCCGACCATGGCAGGATCGTACCAGGATGGGAGCGTAATCACCGCGTAACCGGGCGGATCACCAGGAGCGGCCAGAATCATCACAGGACCGCGGCGGGAGGCGGCCCGACCGGGAGGAAACCCATGACTGCCAGGCACGCTGAACGGTGGCTGCCGTTGATCTTCGCCACGCTCTGTGGGCTCACCGGATGCCCCGAAGAGGGGGACGACGACGACCTCCCTCCCGGCGCCGACGTCCCCCTCTTCGAGGTGGTGCCCGGGTCCACGCAGAAGATCTGCCAGCTCACCGGCGAGTACGACTTCGCCGAGGCCGCGGCCCTGGGGGTGGCGCCCGAGGACGTGCCCACCCACAACCAGACCTTCACCCAGGCCCAGCTCGGCGGCACGGACCTGGGCGCGTCGTTCGAGCACGACGGCGTGCTGTGGTTCCTGTTCGGGGACTCGTTCGCCACCCACCACATCCCAGGGGATCCCGAGGACCTTCCGTCCACATCGGGCGAGGGCAACCCGCTGGCCGCGGACGCCACAGGCCTGTCCCTGGACGACGACCCCACGGACTGCGTGGACATGGCGTTCCTCACCCAGACCGGCCAGGACGGCGACCCGTTCCTCAATCCCTCGTTCGACGTGGACGGCGGGACCGTGCAGCAAGACGGGATCAGCGCCAACGGCATGGTCTACATCTGGTTCTCGGGGATCCAGGGCGCAGGCGCGGCCTCGTCGCTGGCACGCTGGACCGGCGATCCCGGCCAGTACGATGTGCTGTACGACGTCAGCACCGACCTGTTCGTCGGCCTTTCCGTGGTGCAGATGGAGGGCGTCGAGATCCCCGGCCTGGAGTCGCTGGGAAGCGACTGGGTGCTGCTGTTCGGCACGGGCGAGTACCGCGCCAGCGACATGCGCCTGGCCGTGCAGCCGCTGTCCGACCTCGACCAGGGCCACGAGCTGCGCTACTTCACGGGCCTCGACGCCGACGGCCTGCCCACCTGGAGCCGCCAGGAGGCCGACGCCAAGGTGCTGATCGACACGGAGCACCCCTCCCGCACCGGGGACAACCCGCTGGGCTGGGTGGACCCCGACATGCAGGACGCCGAGGGTTGTGTGAGCGAGTTCTCCGTGCACTACAGCCCGGAGGCCGACGCCTGGCTGGCGCTGTACAACTGCGACGTGTGGTCCATCGAGATGCACTCGGCGGCCGCGCCATGGGGCCCGTTCAGCGACGGCGCCAGGGTGTTCGACCCGGAAACCGACGGCGGTTATTGCGAGCTGTTCTACACGCCCGACGACTGGCAGGCGGCCGTGGACATCGACTGCGACACCAACGTGCAGAACGAGGGCCGCATCGACCCGGGCTCGCCGTATGGCCCCTACGTGATCGAGCGCTACTCCGAGGCCACCGACGACGGCGTCGTGCTGTACTTCGTGATGTCCACCTGGCACCCGTACAACACCAACATCATGACCACCGAGCTGCGCCGCGGGCCCTGAGCCGGCGAGCGCTGGCAAGCCCGCCCGGATCCCGATATACCCACCTCCCAGCCCGGGAGGTGTGGTGAGCACGCACGAACACAAGGTGCAGGCGGTGGTGGACCAGATCCGCGCGGCCAACACGCGCGGGGTTCCGATCCAGTTCGTCAAGAAGTCGGTATCCCACTTCGTGCCCAACCCCTACGAGGACACGTCCGCGATCCCGACGATCGACCTGTCGCCGCTGTGCGAGGTGCTGTCCATCGATCCGGTCGCGCGCACGTGCGAGGTGGAGTCGGGGATCCCGCTGGTGGAGCTGGTGGAGGAGACGCTGAAGCACGGGCTGGTGCCCTACACCGTGTCCGAGCTCAAGACGATCACCGTGGGCGGGGCCATCTCCGGCTGCTCGGTGGAGTCCATGTCCTACCGCTACGGCGGGCTGCACGACAGCTGCCTGGAGTACGAGGTGATCACCGGCACGGGCGAGGTGATCACCTGCTCACGCGAGGAGGATCCGGATCTGTTCGAGGCGATGCACGGGTCGTACGGCACGCTCGGCATCCTCAGCCGGGTGACGCTGAAGCTGTACCAGGCGAAGCCATACGTGAAGGTGGAGAATCGGCTGCACCGCACGTTCGAAGCCTTCTGGGCCGACCTGCTGCGGCGCTGCGAGCAGGCCGACTTCACCTTCGTCGACGGCATCATCCACGGTCCGGACGCCTTCGTGCTGTGCCTGGGCGAGTACGTGGACGAGGCGCCGTACACCTCCGACTACGAACGCGAGGACATCTACTACAAGAGCACGTTGGCGAAGCGGGAGGACTACATGACCTCCCCGCAGTACTTCTTCCGCTACGACACGGAGTGCCACTGGCTGTCGCGCACCGGGCCCGGGCTGGAGAACCGGCTCGTACGCAAGCTGTTCGGCCGCTACCTGCTGGGCTCGACCAACCTGATCCAGTGGTCCAACCGCTTCAGGGCTCCGATGCGGTGGCTCAAGCGCCGCCCGGAGCTGACCATCGACGTGTTCATCCCCCACCAGCGGTTCGAGGATTTCTTCGCGTGGTACGACGACGTGATCGACTTCTACCCGCTGTGGATCGTGCCGTACCGCATGCCGCAGGTGTACGCCTTCCTCGACGACGCCTACGCCGAGAAGGTGGGATCGAACTTCGTGATCGACGCGGCCATCTACGGCCGGCCCAACGACGATCTGGACGTGGACATCTCCGAGGTGCTCGAGCGCAAGGTACACGATCTGTTCGGGTTCAAGACGCTGATCTCGCGCAACCACTACACCGAGGAGGAGTTCTGGCGGGTGTTCGACAGGCCCCGATACCGGGCGGCCAAGGCGCGGCTCGACCCGGAGGACCTGTTCGGGGACGTGTACCAGCGGTTCGCGCCGGAGAAATACAGACCGACCACGAGAGACCGGACATGACGTCATGCCCCACCCTTCTCGCGCTAGCGCTGATCACCTCGGCCGCCCTGGGCGGCTGCGCGATGCCGCCGGAGCAGACGAGCTCCGCCGGGGTGGCCATCACCGGGGGCACGCCCACCGGGGGCTGGGACTCCGTGGTCCTGGTCGAGGTGCCGGGCTGGGCCTGCAGCGGCGTGCTGGTGGCACCCGACGTGGTCCTGACCGTGGGCCACTGTCTGGACGGTGCGCAGGGTCTGGCCACGGTCCGGTGGTGTAACAGCTGCTACGGCCCGGACGACACCTGGGATGTGCGCACGTCCTCCGAGTACGGGGCCCACCCCGACTACAGCGCAGACACCCTGCGATACGACATCGGCGTGCTCGTGCTGGACGGCGAGGCGTCCTCCCAGCCGCTGCCGATCAACCGCGACGAGCCCGATCCGTCGTGGCTCGGTGACGACCACCCGCTGACCTACGTGGGCTTCGGAACGACCGCGGTCGACCTCGACGACGCGGGCATCAAGCGCGAGGCCTCGATCAGCGTGGAGGACTGGGACGAGCAGTACCTGCACCACGACGACCCGCTGCACAACGCCTGCCGGGGCGACTCGGGCGGGCCGGCACTCACCGACCACGCCGGGGACTGGCGCGTGGCCGGGATCATCGCCTTCGCGGACGCGGACTGCGGCGCCGACGGCTGGGACATGCGCGTCGACGTCGTACAGGACTGGGTGGATGCGCACACGGGCGGCTGGACTCCCGGGGACGACGACACGGGGGACGACGACAGCGGGGACGACGATGTCGCGGTCGACGATGATACGGCGGATGAAGCCGACGACACCGGCGACGATCCCGAGGTGGTCGGTGGGTGCACCTGCGGCCAGGCCAACCGGCCGGACGGCCGTCCCCTCGCGACCTTCTCGCTTCTCGTCCTGCTGTGGGTGAGACGCAGGGATCGGTGATCAGCTCAGTCCGCATTCCCCCCGACCAGCGATCGCAGTCCACCGTACTCCTCGTCCACCAGCCGCTGGATCTCCTCGGCCATCACGCGTGATCCCCCGGGGGTGAGGTGCAGGAAGGCGTGGAAGTGGTCCTCCGGCTCGGGGTGGTCCACCAGCCGAGGCCGCGGGTCGATCCAGGACACGCCGTGCCGCTCGGCCACGTCCACCATCTCCTGCTGCAGCGGTCCGTGCCACTCGGATGCGCGCTCGAATTCCGCCACGATCCAATCCAGGTCGTCGACCGAGCCGTTCATCCGCTCGACCAGCACCTGGCGCTTCACGCGCCGGGCATCGGCGAGCGGCTGCAGCACGAACAGCAACTCGACGTCGTGGTCCCGGGCGACGTCGATCATGGCATCGAGGTCGGCACGGTAGCGCCGGACCATGGTGTCCCAGGGGCGGTTCAGGGTTCCGCGGGCGCGCCACCCGTTGTAGACCACGGTGTAGAACAGACTGCGACCCCACAGCTGGCGACGGTGCCACGGCGCGATGCCCTCCCGCAGGTCGAGCAGGCCCAGCCCCTGCAGGTTGTTGTAGGCCGAACAGACCGTGACCAGGTCCACGTCCTGGCCCACGACCTCGTCCCGCAGCAGGGGTGCGATCTCCGCGGTCGAGTAGCCGATCATGCCCATGTTGAACACCTCGACCGCACCGTGCCCGAGCTGCTCGTTCCACAGCGCCTCCAGCACCTCGGGATAGGACTCCCCCGCAGCGCACTCGCCCGAGAACGTGGACGATCCGCCCAGGCAGACCACCCGCAGGTCGGCGCCCTTGGGGTCGGCGACGTCGCGGCCACGAAATCCACGAGCGTTGATCGGCAGCCAGTGTTGCACCGCGTCGGGCGGACCGTACGCGTGCCAGCCCGGGGGACGAGGTGTGGGGCGGTGATCGTTGGGTACCGCGATCGAGATGGCGATCGCGTCCGGCGCCAGCGGGGCGTTCGTGGGGTACGTGAGGTACCCCGCATTGCCGTACTGCACCGCATAGATCACTCGCGCGCCTGCCTCGGCGAGCAGGGGTGTGATCAGGCACAGGAAGAGCAACCAGGCAGCGATCCCGATCCGCCGTACGGTCCGGCGACGCGCGCGAGGGCCTCGGCCGTTGCGAAATCGCAGGCGGCGCGTGGGCATGACGTCGACCTCCCCGGCTGGCATCTGCGTCCACCATAGCTCGGGGCCTGGGGGGCGGGGCGCAGACCATCCTCGAGCGATGTCATCGACGACGGACGGATCGGTAGGGGGTCAAGCCCTCAGGGGCGGATGGTGTCCAACGGTTGTCGTGGTGACCAGCAGCAGGTAGGCCTTCCAACCCTCCCCGGTTCAGTGTAGACACGCGGGCGGAGGAGGTCCCATGCGCAGCACCCGGTTCCCCTGGTCGCTCCTGCTCGCGGTGCTCGTCCTGCTGTGCGGCTGCCCTACCGAGGAGCCCCCCCCTGCGGACGACGACGACACGGTCGCCGGCTCCCCCTATGCCGTGCCCCTGGACCCGGACAGCCCGTGGCCGAAGTTCCGTCGTGACGCGGCGCAGACCGGCATGGCCACGGTCGTCCCCGGTGACGGCCTGGTCGCGACGTGGTCGTTCGCCACGGGAAAGGGGATCTTCAGCACCCCGGTCGTGGGTGGCGACGGCACCGTGTACGTGGGCTCGGCCGACCGCTTCTTCTACGCCCTGAACCCGGACGGCAGCGAACGCTGGTCCGTGGAGACCGGTGAGATCATCGACTCCTCGGCCCTGCTCGACGACCTGGGGCGCGTCTACTTCGGCAGTGGGGACGGCGTCTTCCGTTCCCTGGACGCGGCCACCGGTGAAGAGGTGTGGCGGTTCGAGGCCGACGATCCGGCGGTCAACGACGCCTACATCAACTGGTTCGAGGGCAACGTGGCCATGGGCCCGGACGGCACGCTGATCGTGCCCAACGACAACTTCTTCCTGTACGCCCTCGACCGCGACGATGGTGAGGTTGTGTGGCGGTTCACGCTGGCCGACCAGACCTGGTCGCTGCCCGCGGTGGACGCCCACGACGGCGACCTCTACTTCGGCAACAACAACCTCATCGAGACCCTGGCCGACAACGTGTGGGCCATCGACGGCGACGGCAACGAGCGCTGGAGCGCGTTCAACCTCGGCTCCATGGTGGCCAGCCCCCTGCTGCTGGAGGACCGGGTGCTGATGGGCAGCTTCGACGGCTACCTGCGCGCCTACGACCGGGACAGCGGCGCGCTGCAGTGGGAGTTCCCGACCCGCGATCACATCTACGCCAGTCCGGCGCTGCTGCCCGACGGGCGCATCGTGCAGCCCTCGGCGGACGGCACGATCTATGCCCTGGAGCCGGCAGACGGCGCCCTGTCGTGGGCCTACGACACACGGGAGCCGGTGCGCTCCTCCCCCGCGGTGGACGCGGACGGGACCATCTACGTGGGGTCGGGTGAGGGCCGGCTGTACGTGCTGAACCCCGACGGCACCCTGCGCTGGGCGATCCAGCTGATCACCGACGGCCGCAACGACCTCAACGGGTCGCCGGCCCTCGGCCACGACGGGGTGTTCATCGCCGGCGAGAGCGGAGAGCTGTTCGCCATCCCCTACGACTGGTGCCTGCGAGACGAGGCCGCCACCGACGAGCGGTGCATCCCCGGCCCGGGCGAGGACCTGCCGGCCGATGGCGCGTCGTTGCTGTACACCACGCCCTTTGGTGAGGCCGTGGTCGAGCCGCCGTCCATCGTCGAGGGCAACGCCACGCTGGCGTTCTCGCTGTTCGTGCGCGAGGGGGGCGACACCGTGCTGGCCCACCTGGACGCGGACTCCCTGCAGGTGAGCGTGGAGCCCGAGGCGCCGGTGGACGTGGAGGTCAGCGGTGATCGCCGCTTCCTGACCGTCGAGCCCGAGGAGCTGTTCCTCGGAGACGTCGACCGGATGTTCACCGTGTCGGTGAGCGGTCGGTACCTGGTGGATCCCGACCGGGAGGGGCTGGCGTTCTCCGGCGGCGAGGTCGGCGGCACCTTCGACGAGGCGTTCACCTTCGAGCGGGCCGAGACCCCGCCCATGGAGGTGCCGCTGCCGTTCCCCTCGGCGCCGGGCGAGGACGCGGGCACGTGGGAGCTGTACCGGCTCGCCGCGCCCATGCCCGCGATCCTGCCGTCGTACAATCAGATCGGGTTCGACTCGCTGCACTACCTCGTGGGCCTGGTCGAGGGGGATGGCGAACACGGCGTGGCCTGGGTGGTGGGCGCCTTGCCCGAGGAGGGCAGCGGCGCCACGGCGGTCGATCCCGCCACCACGGTGGTGTTCCCCTTCGACGTGTACTGGCACGACGGGCTGCTCACGCTGGACGCGGCCGGCGGTCTTCGCCTGGACGTGATGAACGTGTCGATCGCGTTCAACGCCTTCCGCATGGCCTCCCGGCTGGACGACACGGGCACGGCTGGAGACGCACCGCAGGTGCACGTCACCACGATCTGCTCGGAGATCCAGTTCTACGGACCGTTCCTGCAGATGCTCGGGTTCTGCAACCCCCAGACCGACGTGCTGGACGTGTTCGGCACGGCCCTCCTGCGGCCTCACGACGACGGCGTGCAGTCCGCGCCCGTGGGTGCAGGCGACCTGACCGTGGAGGTCACGGACGACGCGATCGTCGCCTCGCTGATGGGCAGCACCGTGTCGCCGGACCAGCACCGGGTGGCGCTGCTGGCCGTGGATGCGGCCACGGGCAGCCCCCTGTACCTGGACTACGCGGCCACCGATATCGAGGTGGACGGCGGGGGTCTGCTCGTCGGGATATCGCTGGACACATCGGCCGTGGACCTGCCGGACGCCCTTCGCGTGTACCTGATGGTGGACACCTACCCGGCGGCCATGGCGTCGGTCGGGGGCTGATCCAGCCCCAAGAACGTCGCGACTTGACCCCCGCCGCTAGTCGTAGCCCCAGGTCGTGTCGTAGAGGCTGGGGAAGTAGTTGACCCGGTACAGCTCGTTGCCGTCCGGCATGGCCGCCAGCCACACTCGCTCGCCTTCGGGGTAGCTCACTTCGGCGATGTAGGGGGTGTCCAGCCAGCCCACCACGTACTGCAGCCGGTCGCCGGATGGCAGCAGGTCGGCGTCGCCACGGCCGGCCGTGAAGAAGTGCTCCTCGTCCTCCCCGTCGGGTGACCCCAGCGCGAACGTGGGCATGGCCAGCATGCGCGCCTCGTCGATCTCGAAGCCGGCGACGCGGCTGTACAGCTCGGCGTCGAAGTCGTACCCGCCGTCCGCGCCACGCCGCACGTTGCCGTTGTCGAACACCACGAACCGGGTGCGGTCCCCGTCCTGCCACTCGATCTCCGGCGAGTGCTGGTGGTACATCCACAGCTCGGGCGACAGGGGCTGCGGGGCGGCCGCGTCGAGGTCGTCGACGAGCTCGAAGTCTCCCTCTGCGCCGAACCGCCAGGTCACCGCGTCGGTGTCCACGTCGACCTTGATGATCCAGTCCTGGTGCCGCAGGCTCATCCAGAAGAACTGGCGCCCGTCCGGATCCCGGCCGTGCTCCAGGGCGTTGGCGTGCAGCCAGTCCCCCTCGTCCTCCTTCAGCGGACTGCGCCGCGCGTAGTCCAGCTTCGGGTCGATGGGCACGCCGTCGCCCAGCTCACCATGGCTGGTCCAGTCCCACAGCACCTCCTCGGTGCGCGGGTCGAACACGATCAGGCCGTATCCGAGCAGGAAGTCGTCGTCGGCCACGGTGTCGCCGATCCCGGTGATGAACGCCAGGGCCCCGGCCCAGGGCCCCTCGGTCAGCTCGATCACCTCGTGCATGTCGATCCAGATGTGCAGGAACCGGGTGCGGTCCTCGAACCACAGGGGCGTGAACTCCGCCGTCCGCTCGCCCCGATCGTCGAACAGAGCCAGCAGGGACGCCGAGTCCGCAGTGGCGGCGAAGCCGCCGTCCGACAGGGCGCGCACGGCCAGCAGCGAGGCGTGGTCCGGGTGTTCCAGCGACCACACGGGCGAGCCGTCCCGGTCGAAGCAGTAGTACAGGGGGATCCCGTCCGGATCGTCGATGCCGTGGCGGCGTCCGTTGGTGCAGATCACCTCCTGGTCGTCGAACGCCGACGCGTCCCCCTTGTTGCGGGTCTCGACCTCGGGGAAGCCCGAAGGCAGGGGATCGGTGGTGAAGGACTGCGGTTCGCTGGTCCAGCCCTCGCCCCCATCGTCCACCACCGCGCGCACGTCGAACGTGCGGTCCGCCCCCAGGCCCAGCACGAGGATCTCGGCGTCGTCGCCCGCAGCCACCTCGACGGAGGGCGTCACGTGGTCGTAGACGCCATCCTCCCCGGCCTCCACCCACGCGGTGACGTCCTGCTCGGCGGTCAGCCCCACCACCGCGCTGAACGGGTTGAACGGGTTGGTCTCCAGGGCGAACGGGTCCGGGCCCAGGGGCTCGGAATCGACACAGGACGCCGTGATCGAGCACAGCAGCAGGACGAGCAGGACACGCGGGAGCATCATCACCCCATGAGCATGCCCCATCCGGGGCCGGACGGGTGACCGTGGCGGTGACCTGGCTCGTGCCGGAGGGGCTATCGAGCGGACTCAGAATGCCGGGGCGGATTGGAACCGCACCGGGTCCCCTCCCTCGGGTTCGGCGAACGCCAGCTCCGCGGCGTGCAGCAGCAACCGGGGAGCTGTGCCCGGATCGCCGTACAGCGTGTCCCCCAGGATCGGGCAGCCGAGACCGCCGTCCGACCTCGGATGGGCTGCGTGGATCCTCAGCTGGTGGGTGCGGCCGGTCCGCGGCAGGAACTCGACGCGGGTCCTGTCTGCTCCCCGTTCCAGCACGCGCCACCGGGTGGTGCCGAGCTTGCCGTGCACGGGATCGACGAGCTGGTGGGGCCGGCGCTCGGGATCCGGACGGGTAGCCAGCTCCACCACCCCCTCGTCCCCGGCGACCACGCCGTCGAGCACGGCCACGTATCGCTTGAACACCTCCCGCCGCTGGAATTGCAGGGACAGGTCGCGGTGGGCGTCGGCGTCCAGCCCCAGCACCATCAGCCCGGAGGTCTCCATGTCGAGCCGGTGTGCGATCAGGGGTCCGGTGGCGTGGGGGAAGGCCTGCTGTACGCGTGCGGCCACGCAGTCGGCATACTCCGGACCGATCCCGGGCACGGACAGCATGCCCGCGGGCTTGTCGACCACCACGTACCGCCGGGTGTCGAGCACCACGCGGATCTCGAGGCTGGGATCGATGGGCGGCCTGACCATGGCGGCGACGAGGCTACCATGCCGGGGATGGCCCGCTGTCGATCGGGGCACGGCAGGGCACCGACAGACGACGACGGAGAGCCCCGGTGCGCTGTCACGCTGTGCTAGCGTGGTCACCCGAGGCCGAAGAGGAGACGGGCCGGTGAACGACGACGCCCCGTGGATCTGGTACGTGCTGCGCTGCGTGGACGGCAGCCTGTACTGCGGGATCACCAACGACCTCGACCGCCGGGTGGCCGAACACAACGCCGGCACCGGATCGCGCTACGTGCGCTCCCGCCGACCCGCGGCCGTGGCGTTCAGCGAGGTCGTGGCCGATCGCTCGACCGCCCTGAAGAAGGAGGCGGCGTTCAAGAAGCTGGGCAAGGCGCGCAAGGAGGCGTTGGTACGCAAGGGGTGACACCCCCCCCCTCGGACTCGTGGCCGGTTTCCGGCCAGAACTCGGGGGGGGACCGGATCCGCCGTTCCGACGAGCTACCGCCTCCGGAGCGCTCCGATCAACGCGAGCATCGTCAGCATCCCACCCGCCGAGCAGGTGGCTGCGCGCCGGCCGTCCACCCGGCAGTCACACCCCCCTCCCCCATCGGTGTCATCGTCGTCGACCGGCTGCTCGAGGTCGTCGTCGTCCGCCACGTCGTCGTCGTCCGCCACGTCATCGTCGTCGTCCCCGGCGCCCCCACAGTCGGTGTCGGCCCCGTCCGTGGCCCCGTCGCAGTCGTTGTCGATGCCGTCGTCGCAGATCTCGATCCCGCCGGGGTAGGTGTGGGGATCGTGGTCGTCGCAGTCCTCGTCCGAGGGGAAGCCGTCGCCGTCCGCGTCCAGCTCCACGTGCATGGTATGCAGCGCGAGCCCGGAGCCGTCCTCGTGGAACAGCAGGAAGTCGGCGCCCACGGCCACGATCCGAGGCAGCAGCCGGCCCTCGCCGCCGCTGACGTTGACACCGAGGTCAACGGGCTCGGCCCAGCTGGCGCCGCCGTCGAGGGAGTACGTCCACAGCAGATCCGAGTCCGATGCTTGTTGGGATCCGTCGGACTGCAGCATCACCGCGATCACGATGTCGCCGTCCTCGGACGCGGCCACCGCGGACATGCCGGTCGACAGGTGCCAGTCGCCGAGGCCATCGCCGAGCTCCAGATCGCTGCCGTAGACCCGCTGGCCGCTGTCGTCGTAGCGGTTGTACCAGACCGTGTGCTGCGAGCCGTACGACAGATGCGCGTGCCCGTCGCCGTCCACGTTGAGGTCCACGCAACCGCGGCGATCCGAGCCGGAGGTGTGGGTCGAGGTGTTCGCCGCCAGCGTGCCGACCACGTCGCCGCCGGGCGCGGCGTGCAGCAGGTATGCCGTGCCGCCCGGATCACATTTACCCGTGGCCAGGAACAGGCGCGAGCTGCTGCTGCGCAGGCGGGCGCCGGTGTCCGCCCGCCAGATCCCGCTCAGGTCGCCGAGGGCGGTGGCCGAGCTGGCGCCCGCCTCCCACAGCCGCACGTCGCCCCACACGTCCGACCCGCCAGCGGTGGTGTTGATGTAGACCACGCCCGCGACCACGGCCACGCCGACCACGTAGTTGCGCTTCTCCCGCTCGCCCACGAAGTAGTCGCGGTCCCAGCTGCCACCGGCCCGACGGCGGTAGCGGATGTCCATACCGTTGTCGAAGTCGCCGTCGTGGCGGGTGACCACGTGCACCGTGCCGTTGCCCTCCACGGCGATGGCCGGCGGGAAGTCCAGGTCACCCTGGTGGCCGTCGCCCACGTCCTCGTCCACCAGCACGTTGCCGTCCCGGTCGAGCTGGTAGTAGCGGCTGCCGATCAGGTGCACGATCCCATCGGGACCCCGAACGGCGTCGAACTGGTTGCCGCTGACCACGGTGCCGTGCGAGGTCCACTCCAGGGGCTGGGTCGCGGCCGGCTGGATGAACGCCAGGGTGACCACCAGGACGAGGAACCGGGGCACGGTCATGCTGCCTCCCTCCGCTGACCATTCATACCCCACCCGCTCGGGCCCGGTCGAGCACACGGGGGTGCTAGCATGATCGGTCGAGGGAGGTGCCATGAGACCAGCCATCGGGTTCCTGGTGATCGCCGGCATGCTGGTCGCCAGTGGCTGTCCGGAGGGCGCCCCGCCCCACGACGACGACGACGTGGCCGACGACGACTCGGCCGCGGCAGATGACGACACCGGCGACGACGACGACACGGTCGACACGCTCAAGACCGAGATCGACGTGATCGGCGGCGAGGAGATGGCTGGCAGCCTGACCGGCTTCCGCTCACTGACCATCGCCGTGGACTCGGCCCTGCAGCCCCACGTGATCGCCGAGGCCACCAACGCCGGCCTGTACGCCTACCACAGGCTGTCCGGCGACTGGCAGGCCATCGAGCCGTGGTTCGCGCCGGGCAGCGCCCTGGGATCGGTGCACATGGAAATCGATGCGGCCGACCGGGCCTGGGTCTCGTTCACCACCTTCATCGCCGGTGATGGCGACGCCACGGGCGAGTGGGTGACGCTGCTGTCGGACATGACCCACGCGCCCACCGAGCAGTGGTCCCACAACATCCGGCCCTACACCGGCTTCTCCGGCAACCTGTCCATCGATCCGTACTACCCGGACAACTGCTGGCGCATGGGCGGCCAGCCCCACCCGACCTTCAAGTTCGACGCCCAGGGCAACTACGCGCAGGACATCACCCTGTCGCCCGGGGCCAGCGGCGAGGGGATTCGCTTCCGCATCGCCCCGGCCTACGGCGGCAGCCAGCCCGGGGTGTGGCACGCAGCCACCGGGATCTGGAACGCGGGCGGCAACGACGGCGGCTACCACAACACCACGCGACTGGGTCAGGGACTGGGCCCGATCCCCTGGCTGTCCTACACCTACCCCCAGTACGGCGACAGCCAGTACCCGTCGGTGGGAGTCGACGGCGAGGATCCGCAGGTGGCCTACCTGGCCGGCCCATACCAGGGCTTGCTGGTCAACGTGTTCGACGGCGAGCAGATGATGTTCCCCATCGACGCGGCCCACGTGCTGTACGAGGACATCTCCGAGTTCGGCAACGGAGCGGAGCGGTTCACCGCCACCTGGGCGCCGGCAAAGGGTGGTGGCTCGTTCATCTGCTTCACGTCCGCGGACTGGCGGGTGAAGCTGGCCTACGTCTCACCGCTGGGTGTGGAGCACTTCGGACCGGTGGTGGACGTGGGGCCAGGTGCTCGCTGCGCCATCGACACGGACGCCAACGGAGACCTGCACATGGCCTACGACAACGGAGGGCTGCGGTACCGGTTCGTGACGACGCGTTAGCTGCCTAGCGCAGCTTGCGCCCCAGCAACCGGCGGCTCACGTTGAGCATGATGAACGGAAACCCGCCGCCGAGGCGGATGTCGTGGGCGAACACCTGCGACCACAGCATGAACAGGAAGGTCAGCAGGATCAGGTAGCGGGACCCAGTCAACCGGGCGGCGGCGTCACGCACGTCCAGGCCGATGAAGCCGTGGGGGGACCACCACGACAGCCCCAGGCCCACGAACAGCACGCACACGAACAGGGCCGTGGCCTGCATCTGACCCAGGATGTCCGCCAGCGGCGTGATCGGCACGCCAAAGGCCGCGGCGCCCATGATCAGCCAGACGTTGGTCCCGATCAGGATGGTATTGAAGCGACCGCGTAGCAGGGCGACAACCGCGGAGATGACCACGGCCTCGGCCGCCGCCACGATGAACAGGGTGCTGGCGCGCTCGAGGTCCACCTCGCCGGACACGACGAAGGTGGAGGCCAGCGTCAGGATCGGGGCGAACTGGATCGCCTCGAGGGCGAGGGTGCGGGCTCGGTCCATGGTGCCGAGTCATACCGGAAGGCGCCGGGCTGCGCCACCCGCTCCTCGGTGTGCCACCACCGGGTCTGCGGGATCGTGCCGTCCACGTCGAATCCCTGGCCGATGCGGGGGGTGGCCAGCCGGATGTCGTGCTCGGCCGCGGCCGCGTCCAGCCGCCGTACCGGCTCGTCCCAGGCGTGCAGGGCCAGGTTGAACCGACCCCAGTGGATGGGCAACAGCACGCCACCATCCAGGTCCACGTGTGCTTGCGCGGTCTGCTCGGGCATCATGTGGATCTCGGCCCAGCCGTCGTTGTACGCGCCACACTCCATCAGGGTCAGGTCGAAGGGGCCGAAGCGCTCGCCGATCTGGGCAAAGCCCTCCCAGTAGCCGGAGTCACCGCTGAAGTACACCCGGTGGTGCGGGCCGCGCACCACCCACGAGCCCCACAGCATGCTGTTGCCGTCCACGCCCCGCCGACCGGAGAAGTGGCGGCTCGGCGCCAGGGTCAGGTCCAGCCCACCAGCGCGCGCCTCCTCCCACCAGTCCAGCTCCACGATCTTCGCCTCGGGCACGCCCCAGCGCACGAGGTGGGCGCCCACGCCCAGGGGCACGTAGAACGCTCCGACCTTGTCGGTCAGCGCGCGGACTGCGCGGTGGTCCAGGTGGTCGTAGTGGTCGTGGGAGATCAGCACCGCGTCCAGGGGCGGCAGCTCCTCGGCCGTGATCGGCAACTCGTCGCTGAACCGCTTCGGACCCATGCCCGGCACCGGGCTCGCGCGACGCGCGAACACCGGGTCGGTGAGGATCAACGCGCCGTCCATCTCCAGCAGGACCGTGGAGTGGCCGAGCCACCAGGCGCGTAGCGCCTGTTCGCCAGCCTGGCCCAGCTGCGCGGCGTCGACCCGGTCCACGGGGATCGGGTTGGCCGGGACCCGCTCGACCTTGGAGGTGAACCACTCGATGGCCGTGCCCACGCCGGACGCACCCTCGGTGCTGACCGAGGTGGTCACCAGGTTGCGAAAGCTGCCGTCCACGAAGTTCGGAGAGGCTTCCACACGTGCCTTGCGCTCACCCCGCGCCCGGCCGCCGAGCTGAGGCGCCAGCGCAGCGAAGGTGAGCAGGCCGGCCAGGGAGGTCAGGGTCAGCAACAGCATGGCGGTCATCACCTTCCTCCTCATGCCCCGGCCCGGCCGGGAGCGGCCCCGCCGATGGCGTCGAAGGTCACGCCGGTCAGCTGCTCGGACACCTCCCACAGGCGACGGGCGGTCTCCTCGTCGCGGGACGCATCGTTGGAGCCCACCTGGCCGGGGTAGCCGCGCATCTCCTGGAAGCCCCGCGGACCGTAGTACTCACCGCCTTGGGACGCGTCGTCGGTGGCCGCCATCAGCGTGGGCAGCGCGCCCTGCCAGGGCTTCATCGCGAAGATCGGGTTGAGCATGCGGAACAACCCGGCGCTGCGCTGCAGGTTGGTCGCGGTCCAGCCCGGGTGGGCCGCCGTGGCGATGGTGCCCGCGCCAGCCCGCTCGAGCCGGCGCTGCAGCTCATAGGTGAACAGCAGGTTCGCCAGCTTGCTCTGCCCGTAGGAGGCGCCCTTGCTGTAGCTGCGCTTCTCCCACTGCAGGTCCTCGAACTCGATGCCACCCCACTTGTGGGCCACGCTGCTCACGTTCACCACCCGCGACTCCTCGGTGGCCAGCAGCATGTCCAGCAGCCGGCCGGTGAGGGCGAAGTGGCCCAGGTGGTTGGTGCCGAACTGCAGCTCGAAGCCGTCCGCAGTCTTCGACGCCGGCGGCATCATCACACCCGCGTTGTTGACCAGCAGGTCCAGTCGGTCGTGGCGCTGACGAAAGGCGTTGGTGAACGCCCGCACCGACGAGAGGTCGGCCAGGTCCAGCTCCATGACCACGATATCCGCCTCGCCGACGTCAGCACGGATGCCCGCGGCCGCCTCCTCGCCCCGCGCCGGGTCCCGCACGGCCATCACCACCGCGGCGCCCTTGCGCGCCAGCATGGCCGCGGCCTCGCGGCCGATGCCGGAGTTGGAGCCGGTCACGATCGCCACCCGGCCCGTCTGGTCTCCCATCTGCTCGCTCGTCCAGTGCTGCTTGCCCATCGTGTCCTCCTGATCGGGGCCGGTCCGTACCGGCCAACGTTTTTAGCAACCGATGGTCACTTATGTAAGCAACCACTGGTTACCTGTCAAGAACACCTGTGCATTTCTTTCGATTTATCTTCCCGGACAGCGCCAATGGAGCAGGCCATGTTGACAGAAACCACGAGGATCTCTATATAAATGACCAGTAGTCACGAACGGATGTGCCATGACCTGGAAGCGAGCCCGCAGCCCGGAGCAGAAGGAGCAACGCCGCAGGGCGATCCTGGCCGCGGCCGCGACCCTGTTCGAGGACAAGGGCCTGGAGCGTGCCAGCCTCAACGCGATCGCGCGCAAGGCGTGCATCTCCAAGGCCAACCTCTACCGCTACTTCGAGAGCCGCGAGCAGATCTTCCTGCACCTGATGCACGAGGACTATCTGGACTGGACCGCGGGCGTGGAGCGGGCGCTTGCGCCCCTGGCCGGGTCGGACGACGAGCGTGCCGTGGCTCACGCGCTGGTCCAGACCCTGGTGGAGCGCCCACGCCTGGGTGCTCTGGCCTCCTCCCTGGCCTCGGTGCTCGAACACAACGTGTCCGTGGACGCGGTGGTGGCGTTCAAGACCTCGATGATGGACGTGGCCCTGCGGCTGGCCAACGCCGTGGCCGTGGCCATGCCGTCACTGGGCATGGAGCAGACCCAGCAGTTCCTGCTCGTGTCGCAGATGCTGATGGCCGGCATGTGGCCGTCGGCCCACCCGCCCCCGGCCGTGGTCGAGGCGCTGCAGCGGCCCGAGCTCGAGTGGGCCTGCATCGATTTCGAGCCCGCGCTGGAGGCCGCACTGACGACCTTCCTGGTGGGCCTCAAGACCCAGACCCGCTGAGAGAAATCCCGTGGACCCTGGATCCGCCCCCGCCGAGGGGCCGCGCCCCCCTGGATTACCGGCTGGCCTACATCGCGCTGTGCCTGCGCGACGGCGAGCAGGGTCGAGCCTTCCTCGACGCCATGCGCGAGCTACGCGACCTCGACCCCAGGTACATCCAGGTCGGCACCGGGGCCTGGTTCTGGGACCAGCAGGTGAATTCGTACGCCATCCAGGTGATGCCGAAGCGAGCGCGCAAGCTCGACAGCGTGGAGGTGGACGGCAAGGAGGCACGCCACCTGTCCCACGTGCGCTCTGGCCTGTTCCGTCGCTTCGAGGCGATGCTCGCCGAGCGGCTCGACTGATTCCTACCACTCAGATCCCCGCGCGTACCCGCGCAGATGCGGCCGCCGGCCACGGGCTCGAGCTCGAGCAGCAGCACGTCGTACGAGCTCAGCTCGAGCGCGGCCATCAGGCCGGCGAACCCGCCGCCGATCACGACCACGTCGCGGATGTCGGGATCCGATCCCTTGCCGCAGCACCCCAGGGTGGGCGCGACCGCGAGGCCACCGCTGGCAGCCGCGGCCAGCCTCAGGAAGCTGCGCCGGGTGAGGGTGTTCGGCAGGGCGGGCAGGCGGCGGATCATTCGGTGATCACCTCGAATTCCTCCCCGTCGACACCGGGCTCCGGCGCCATGTGGGCGTGCATCGCGTCGGAGATGGCGCCGGTCTGCTTGTCCACCCGGTAGAAGGAGTCCATCCAGGCGTCCCCCACGCTGACCTTGTAGGAATCCCCCTCGTCGCGGATGGTCATCGACGTGCCGGGAGAGAGGCGTCCCTCGGGGACGTCGCCCACCTCGGGGCTGCGGTTCACGGCCTGGATCACGAATGCGATGGCCGCCCGTGCGCCGTGATCGGGCACGAACGGCGGCGGGTTGCGGGTCGAAGGGACGTCCTCGGAGTGGCTCACCGGCCGGCCGGTCCGCCGGCCACTGACGAGTTCGATGGACCGCGAAACATAGAACCGATCGCCCGGCCGCAGCAGTACGATCGAGGTGGTGAACGAAACCCAGACCTCCGAGCTCGACGCGCGCACCTCCACCTGGTCGAACGGGGCGGGGTCGAAATCGGAGTACCGCTGCTGCAGCCGCTCGGTCGCCGTTTCGATCAGCCGCTGGCGCCCCAGGGCCCGCAACTCCTCGGCGATCATCTTCGCGCTCCCGTCCCCGGCAGCCGCGGGCGCCGCGATCCCCATCACGACGGACGACAACAGTACGATCACGAACCTGGACATGCAGCTGCGCTCCCTCCGACATAGGATTGTACCGGTTGCCGCATCGCCGGCGCCGCACGTCCCAGCCCACGACCTGAGAAGGGGAGACCTGATCCGCCGATGCTCGACGCGCTGAACCGCGCCGCGGACTCGGCCTTCGAGCCGGGTGACGGCCGCCACCAGCCACGCCTCGCGGTCGTGGTGGCCACGGTCGCCTTCGCCATGCTGATGCTGGAGCTGCTGCTGGCGCGCATGTTCCCGTTCTTCCTCGGCGACCTCAACGCGTTCGTGGCCATCCCGGTGACCATGTTCGGCCTGAGCCTCGGTGCGCTGGCGCTGCACTGGAGCCCCAGGGACGCGGATCCCCGCTGGCTGCCCCTGCTCGTTCCGCTGCTGCTGGTCATGGCCTTCGGCACCTTCCTGCTGTTCTTCGGGCTGTTCAACGAGGTGTTCGACGTCACCCAGCACCACCGCCAGAACCCCCGCGCGGACGCGCTGCGCACGGCCACACTGTCGTTGCTGTTCGTGCCCACCTTCGCCGTGGCCGGGGTGATCCTGTCCATGGCGTTCACCGCCGGGGCCCGCCGGGTGGGACAGCTGTACGCGCTGGACCTCGGCGGCTCGGCCCTGGCCTGCGTGCTCACCCCGCTGGCGCTGCAGGCCGTGGACCTGCCCCTGGTGATCTGCGTGCTGCTGGCCGCACTGGCCGGGAGCACCGCGGTCGTGCTGTCCGGGATCCGACGACCGCTGATCCTCGCCCTGGGCGCGCTGCTGCTGGTGCTGACCGGGCTCGCGGCGCAGCAGCGGGTGTTCACCGAGCACCCGGACGCGGCCACCCTGGCGGTCAACTACGTCGACGACCGGGACGCCACCGAGGTCCGGCACCGCTGGAACGCCATCTCACGCACGGCCCTGGTGGCGTTCACCCGCGACGGCCAGCCCGCGGGCCACCGCATCATCCACGATGACGGCATCTCCAACGTGTACGTCAACGCCTTCGATCCCCAGCTCGTACGCAAGCCGCGGCGCACGGTCACGCCCCAGAGCCTGCCGTTCCTGCTGGACTCGCCGCCGAGCACGGCGATGGTGATGTTCGCCGGCTGCGGCAAGGACATGGTCAAGATGCAGGAGCTTGCCGCGGGCGACATCGAGCTGACCGGCGTCGAACTCAACCCCCTGTCGCGGGACCTGGTCAGCGGCCGCTGGGACGACTGGAACCTCGAGGCGTTCTACGCCCAGCCCCACGTCGACCTGCACATCGACGAGGGCCGCAGCTTCCTGGAGCACGACGACGCCCGCTACGACCTCGTCTACGCGGCCACCAACGGCGCGCAGCACGCCACCCGCACCGGCCACGCGCGCAAGTACCTGGACACGGCCGAGGCCATGGAGGCCTACCTCGACCACCTGGCCGAGGGCGGCACGATCGTGTTCGCGCTGCAGCACGTGCACTTCAAGATCGAGATCTTCAAGCGGCTGCTCGCCGAGCGCTCCGACGTGCCGTTCCACGACTGCGTGATCGTGCTGGGCCGGCGGGCCTACAGCAAGGAACGGCACCTGCGCGGCTCCACCCTGCTGGTCAAGCCGACCGGGTTCTCCCGGGGCGAAATCAAGCGCATCCGGAAGCTGTGGCGCAAGGAGAAGAAGCAGCGCATCTACTACACGCCGCTGCACGCGCCGCAAGACGAGATCGATCGGTACGTGCGTCAGCCGGTCCAGCCGGAGGCATTCGTGCCCACCGACGATCAGCCCTTCGAGCGGCGCGTGGACTTCGCCGGCTTCACGTTGACGCCCACGGCCGAGCAGCTGGACGACCTCCCGTTCGTGATGAGCTGGATCAAGGTCTTCACCCTGCTGCTGTACGGCGGGCTCGCGCTGCTGACGTTGGCCGCGTTCTACATGCGCGGGCGAGGGCCGGTCGACGCGCCGGCGAGGCGGTTGCCCGCGTGGTTGGCGGGATACTTCATGCTGACCGGGGTGGCGTACATGTTCGTGCAGATCGGGTTGATGGCCAAGCTCGAGCTGTTCATGGGCAACCCGCTGTACTCCATCGCCACGGTGCTGGCGGCCTACCTGATGGCCAACGGCCTGGGCTCGGCGTGGGTGGGGCGGCGCACGCTGGCCGGGCGGCCGGTCTCACCGTTGGTGCCGGCCGCGGGCGCGGCCCTGGCCGTGCCGCTGACCCTGCTGGTCGTGGACCAGGGGTTGCTGCACCTGCTGGGCCTGCCCACGGCGGTCAAGGCGCCGCTGGCCGTGATCGCGCTGCTGCCGCTGGGGTTCTGCCTGGGCATGTTCTACCCGGTGGGCGTGAGCATGACCGAGCGGCGGGGACTGCGCCAGCTCGTGCCCAAGACGTTCGGGCTGGCCACCCTGTCGTCCATGCTCGGCGCCACCTGGGCGATCGTGGCGGTGATCGACCAGGGGTTCCGGGCGGTGATCCTGCAGGCGGCGGTGATGTACATGGTGCTGGCAGCCGTGGTGGGAGTGATCTCCTGGAATCGAGACAGACGGCGCGCTGCCTGACCTCTTCGACGATCTTGAAATCGGGAGATAAGTCAGGAATACTTATTTCGTACTTACGAGGATGAACCATGGCTGCGCCGGCGACCAAGCGACAGAACTTCAACATCACTCCGGAGCAGGAGGCAGAGATCGCATGGCTGCGTGACACGCTGGGAGCGAGCTCCGTGAAGGACACCGTGCTACGTGCCGTACGCATCGCCGCGGTCCTGTCTCGAGAGACCAGGCGAGGCGCGAGGATCGTGCTGCGCACGGCCGACGGCGAGAACGTGCGGATCGTGATTCCCGAGCTGGAGTGCGTCACCGACGATGCCTGGCGCTACCTGGTTCGCAGGCCCCATGGGTGGCGCCGACAGATGAGCCTCAAGGGACGACGACTGTTGGCTGCCGACATCTGGCGGGACATGGTGGTCAACGACCAGACCGTCGAGGAGGCCGCGCAGGAGTGGGACATCCCGGTGGCAGCGGTCGAGGAGGCCCTGCGCTGGTGCGAGGCCAACAGGCCCCTGCTGGCCATGGAGGCCGAGGAGGAGAGGCGACAGCTGGCGGCGAGGGGGATCGAGGTTGCGGCTCCTGGTTGACGAGGACTCCCAGGCTCACACGCTGGTCAGGATGCTGGTCGAAGCGGGCCACGATGTGCTGACCGCCGCCGATGCGGGTCTGAACGCCCACTCGGACGCTGACGTCCTCGATGAAGACCTCGTCCCTGGCCGGAGCGCCAACCCAACCCACGTCGAACTCCGGGTGGCGTTCTCTCTCGAAGTACCCCTCCAGACCGCTGCGTGGATCCACGGAGAGGGCGACGACGGTCAGTGGAATACCGCGATCAGTGTCCGAGTTTGCGTCCCCATGGGGCCATTGTGACACAGGTGTTGGCAGGCTCAGGGACTGAGGAGGAAGGTCCCATGCGGAAGATGGGACCAGGGGAGCGGGGGGGGATCGTTCACCCGCCCCGCACACACCGCACGTGATTGTCGATCCGGATCACGTCCCCCTGCGGGCCGTGGCCGTACGGGTAGTCGGACGCGTCACCGGACTTGGGATCGCTGCGCTGCGCGCCCGCGCCGTGCACGTCCAGCAGCTCGTACGAGCCGTCCGGGCCCTGCATCCAGCCCAGGGCCTCGCCGAACGCGATGTAGACCGCGGCCTGGCCGCCCATCATCGAGGCGTGGGTGGTGCTGGTCCAGAAGCACGGGTAGTTGGCGCCCCCGCCCTCGTCCGTGATCGACGACACGTCGAACACCGGGTCGATGGCCGCGGAGTCGGTGGTCTCCGGTGACCGCGTGTAGTCCACCAGCCCCTGCAGCTCCTTGGCGTCGGGCAGCCGCCAGTCGTCGTACCCCGCGTGTGTGCTGCCCTCGCACCACGCCAGCGCCGACTCCCAGTCCATGCCCTCGCCGCTGTCGGACTGCATCCACGCCAGGCCCGACACCTCGTCGGTGACCGTGTCGTCTCCGTTCTCGACGTAGCCGTGGGTCCCGTAGTCGGAGCTGCCGCGTACGTAGTACACGAAGAACGTCTTGTCCGCGCCGCTCATCGGGTCCGTGGTCCCGTACCCCTTGATGCGGCCGTCCGCGAAGTTGACCCCGAACATGGTGTGGTCGCCGTGCATGGTGGTGCTCACGTACTCGGTGCACGTGGCCATCTGCGAGTCGATCAGCCGCTCCCCGGCGTCGGTGTCGCCGTACTCGAACGCGAACACTGTCTCGTCGATGAACGGCACCAGGTCACACGAGCTCTCGTCCTCGCAGCCGCTGACGTCCAGGCCGCTGAACAGGATCAGCGAGTACAGCTCGGTGATGGTGGGCAGCCGCCAGTCGTCGTACCCGGCCAGGCTGAACCCGTCCGCCCCGGCCACGGCCTCGTCGAAGCTCATCTTGGCGCCGGGATCCTGCTGCCACATCAAACCGGTGTGCTCGTCCGTGACCGTGCCGTCGCCGTTGTCCACGTAGGCCGGCGCCGACCCCACGTACAGCGCGTCCTGGCCGTGGAATGCCTCACCCGCGGACGGACACGTGATCTCGCCGGCGTCGTCGTAGCAGGTGCTCTGGCCGGTATCCACGACCCCGCTGCTGACGAAGGTCACCTCGCCGGGTGTGCCCTCGCAGCCGACGAGCGCCACCGCAGAGAGGATCGTGAGGAAGAGAAGATGGTGGTGATTGCCCTGGTTCATCGCGCGCCTCCAGTGATTGCCCCGTACGGACACGGGAGGCGCGCATCGGTTAAGGCTCGTACGTCACCCGCAGGTTGGAGTAGATGGGCCCGGCCTGGCCCAGGTAGACGTTGTCCTTGCCCAGGAACACGTACTGCAGCGGCTGGACCCGGCCGTCGTAGTCCAGGGTGTCGAGGTGGGAGCCGTCGAGGTAGATGCGGATCTCCAGCGAGTCCCACTCCACGCGGAAGGTGTGCAGGTCGAGCGGGTCCCAGGTGGCGTTCTCGATCAGCCGCACCTCCTCGCGGGAGTCGCCGCCGTTGGGCGCGGCCAGGAACTTGAAGCCCGTGGTGTAGTTGGTGCCCGTGCGGATGTTCCACCACGCCTCGTCCGTGCTGAACACCCCCTGGGTGGCCAGGTCGGTGGTGTACATGTTGATGATCTGGTGCTTCTCGCCGCTGTACTGGGTCAGCGGATCGAAGTTGGCGACGTCCACCTCGAGGCTGCCGTCGCCGTGGATCGGGCTGGTCAGGCGCAGCCGCAGCCGATCGCTGCCCGACGTGGTCTGCCAGCCCGCGGCGCTGAACGACCCTCCCGTGACCACCTTGTCGTCGAATCCCGCCTGCGTGCTCGAGTCGGTCAGCGGGTCAGTGAACGTCTGCACCGGGCACGGCACGCTCACGTCCTCGGACGCCACCTCGCCGAACCAGCACACCGCCTCGTGCACCATCTGCCAGTCGGTGAGGAAGTCACCCTCCTCCACCGGCGCGGTCAGCTCGAGGGTGAACAGGTAGCTCTCCCCGGGCGCCACCTCCACGCCGTCGGGCAGGTAGATACGCGTGCTGTGCGTATGAAGCTCGTCGCTGTCGTCCACCGTACCCAGCTTGTAGCCCTCGGACGCGGTCCAGGTGGCCGTGCCGGTGTTGCGCATCTCCACCGAGGCGACCGCCACCGTGCCGCACGGGATCTCCGTGGGGAACGTCGCGGACACCACCTCGGCCGCGTCCTCCATCGGCGGCACCGTGTCGTCGTCGTCGGCCATGTCGTCATCGCCCACGTCGTCGTCGGCCGTGTCGTCGTCGGCCGTGTCGTCGTCCGCGGCCGAGTCATCGTCACCGACCGTGTCGTCGTCGGCAGGTCCATCGCAGGCGAGAACCCACAGGCCCAGCGCCAGCACCACTCCGATTCGCGATGTCATCACTCCCCTCCTCCGTCCAGGATGTAGCGGGTGCCGCGGCCCGCGCCGAGCCGCACGATCCGGCCCTCGGCGAGCAGCACCCGCAGCGTACGGTTGATCGACGAGCGGCTGACGCCCAGCCGCTGCTGGAGCTCCCCCGGGGCGACCTCGCCCCGGTCCAGGCACTGCAACACGCGCTCGCCCACATCGTGGGAGCGCGAGGCGCCGGGCCCCTCGACGTCGAGCTCGAGGGTGCGCACGTCCGCCCCCGGGGCCAGGCACACGCGGCCCTCGCGCACGACCACCAGGGAGTCGTGCGGGGAGCCCAGATCGCGCAGCCACTGCCGCAGGCGGTGCACGTTGACGTGCACGCGCCCCTCGTGCACCAGCGGGTCGTAGCGTTGCTCCCACACGCGCGCGAACAGCCCCTCCCCGGTCAGGCTGTGCCCGGGCGCGGTCAGCAGCTCGTCGAGCAGCCGCTGCAACACCGGCCTCCCCTCCAGCGGGTGGGGCCCGTCGCCCCCGAGGTGGATCTGGCCACGCACCCGGTCCACGTACAGGTCGGCACCCACCCACTCCAGCCGCGGCAGCCACAGCCGAATCAGGGGGTGGCGGTCAGTTCTGCCCCGGTGCGAGACCTGGACGCCGGCCGATCGCAGGTCGGTGTGACCGGCGTCGGTCAGCCGCTCCACGATGCCCAGCATGTCGAGGTGGCGGCGCAGCTGGTGACGGTAGGCCAGGCGGCGGTACTCCTCGATCTCCCGTGCGAACCGATCCTCGGTGGCGGACTGCACGCGGTACCAGCGTGCCTCGGCCGCCAGGGGCACGTTCTGCATGGTCTCGCCGAACCGCAGGTAGCGCGTGGCCGCCCGCCACGCCGCGTCGAAGCGGCCATCGAGCAGGGCGAGGTCGACGCGCACCATGTCACGCATCCCCTGCAGCGGGCTGGGCGCGGCCTGGTCCGGGGATTCCCAGCGGTGCATCAGCTGCTCGGCCTCGATCCGCTCGCCGCAGTGCAGCCACGCGCCGGCCAGTCCCGGCTCGATGAAGGTCCGCGCGGCGCGCAGGTCGCTGCTGCCAGCCAGCTCCCACGCGTCCTGCAGCAGGGCCAGCTGCCGCGGGTACTGCTGGCGGAAGTGGGCCACGCGCGCCTCGGTCTGTAGCGCGGCCACGGTCTTGTCCGCCGGCGCCCCGGACCAGCGTCGGTGCCAGGCGCGCAGGATCACCTCGGCCTGATCGGTCATGCCGTCCAGGGCGACGGCCACCAGGACCAGGCCCAGGGGCTCGGTCAGGTCCACGTCGTCGAGGAACCACCCGTGCGCCGCGGCCAGGTCCACCGCCGCCCGGATCTCTCCACGGAACACGTGCGCGACCGCCCCGGCCGCGGCCTGGACCGGGTTCACGTCACCCAGGGCGCGTAGACGCTGCCGCGCCGAGGTGGAGGCGCCGGCCACGGCGAGCAGGCTCTCGGCCAGGCCGAGGTCCGGATCATCACAGCCCGTGGCCTGCCAGCGGCGGATCAGCCCCCGCCCTCGCTCGGCGAGTGCGGGCGTGTACAGCCGCAACGCGGCCATCACCAGGGCGTCGAGGTCCCGGGCGCGCGGGACCATCCGCTGCTCCAGCGCCTCGATCACGGCCTGGATGTCGTCGTCGCGGGGCTCGGTCGGCCGGGGTTCCACGGCGCCGACCCTAGCATGGATTTTTCTTATCTTGCATGTAATGTGAATTAAGTGGAGTCCACGGACCTTGCCCCGATAGCCTGCGCTCATCGAGGCGGAGGCGCACCATGGCACGACACCCCCTGCTGCTGTTCTGGATGGTCCTGCTCGCGGGTTGCGACTCCGCCGAAGACGGTCCACGGCCCGGCGACGACGACACCACCGACGCGATACAGGACGACGACACGGACGACCCCGGGGACGACGATACGGTCTCGGACGCCGACGCCGACGTGGTCGGCACGGTCTGGTCCCCGACCCTGGAGTGGTCGTTCCCCAACCCCAGCTGGGAGGGCAGCCCGTTCGACCTCGTGGCCACGGTGCACTTCGAGCACGACGACAGTGACGAGACCCACACCACCGAGATGTTCTACGCGGGCGACGACGCCTGGAACGTGCGCTTCACCGGGACTCGGGTCGGGATGTGGCGGTGGACCTCGGCCAGTGACGACCCGGACCTCGACGGCCTGGCCGGCACGATCTGGATGCACGACAACCCTGGCGCCGACGGCTTCGTCGAGGGCCGCGGCCATGTCTGGGTGTGGGGCGGCTCGGAGCGGGCCTTCGTACCCCAGCTGGTGATGCTGCCCGGCCCGCACTACGGGTACGGCGACTGGGACCAGGTCGACGACTGGGTGCAGACCTTCATCGTGGAGCACGGCTTCACCGGCTTCCACGTGCCCGTGTTCTGCCGCTGGTCCGACCTGGAGCACGACACCTGCGACGACGTGGCCTCGCCCGATCCGGACGGGCGCACGTTCGAGGCGCTGGAGATCCTGATCCGGGCCACCCACGCCGCCGGCGGCATGGTCCACCTGTGGATGTGGGGCGACGAGCAGCACGACATGGCCCCGGCCGACTGGGGGCAACAGGGGGTCGAGGTGCAGGTCATCCAGCGCTACATCGCGGCGCGGCTCGGCCCCCTGCCCGGCTGGACGCTGGGGTACGGCTTCGACCTCGACGAGTGGGTCACCGAGGACGACCTGGCCAGCTGGCACGCCACCATGCACGGGCTGCTGGGCTGGCCCCACCTGCTGGGCGGCCGCAGCGCTGGCCCCAACCAGGGCACGGACCACGCCGACGAGCAGCTCCACGAGGGACTGGACTATGCGGGCTACGAGCACCACCAGCCCGACTACGAGGTCTATGCCGCGGCCATCGACGCGCGGCCCGACCGGCCCGCGTTCTCCGAGGACCGCTTCCGGGTACGGGACACCCACGACAAGGACTACACCGAGGAGATGACCCGCCGCGGGCTGTACCACTCGACCATGGCCGGGGGCGTGGCCAACATCTGGGGCTACCTGCTCGCCGACGGCGAGGGAGGCGATCCGGACGCCGGGCTGTCGGCCCACTACCCCCACCCGGAGTGGATCCACACCAGCACCACGTTCTTCACCGGCCGCTTCCGCGCCGACCTCGTGCGATGCAACGAGCTCACCGACGCGGTCGCGCTGCGGACCCCGGACCACTCGGGGTACCTCGTGTACGCGGAGGAAACCGACGCGGTGTGGCTCGATCTGTCCGCCATGACCCCGCAGATGCCTGCCGTGGCCGTGGATACCCTGCTGCCCTACGCCGAGGTGGACATCGGGCCCCTGTCCACGGGCACGCAGACCTGGATCGCCCCGTACCGCTCGGACTGGGCGTTGGCCATCGGCACGTTCTGATTCCCGGCCTCGGGTTGCGGTCCCACGACCCCGTGGTTACCTGAACGGGGCGATCCGTTCGCACACCACCAACCCCGAGGTCCGACATGCCCCACCCCCTGACGATCCAGGTGACCGGCGCGACCGGCAAGCAAGGCGGCGCCGTGGCCCACAACCTGCTGGACCGCGGTCACGACGTGCGCGCGGTGACACGCAACCCCGGCTCACCGGCGGCAAGGGCCCTCGTCGCCGGAGGCGCCGAGCTGCTCGTGTGCGACTTCGACGACCCCGAGTCCCTGGCCAGTGCCATGGCCGGGGTGCACGGCGTGTTCGCCATGAGCACGCCCTTCGAGGGCGGGGTCGACGCGGAGATCGCCCAGGGCAAGAGCATCGCCCTGGCGGCCCACAACGCAGGCGTACGCCACCTGGTGTACACGTCGGTGGCCGGCGCGGATCAGGCCACCGGCATCCCCCACTTCGACAGCAAGTACGAGGTGGAGAGGTACATCCGATCCATCGGGGTGCCCTACACGGTGATCGCGCCGGCGTACTTCATGGAGAACCTGTTCTTCCCCGGCGCGCTCGCGGGCATCAAGCAGGGTGTATACGCCTCGCCGCTGACCGAGGGACGCCTGCTGCAGCAGGTGGCGGTGGCCGACATCGGCCGCTTCACGGCCCTCGTGTTCGAGAAGGGGATCCTGTTCCTCGGCAAGCGCGTGGAGATCGCCTCGGGCAACCTCGCGGGCAAGCACGTGGTCCACGCCCTGTCCGTGGTCACGAAGCGCGATGTCACCTACAAGCAGATCCCGATGGAGCTGGTCCGCGCGGACAGCGAGGACATGGCCCTGATGTACGAGTGGTTCGAGCGCGTGGGCTATGACGTGGACATCGAGACGCTGCGCACGGACTTCCCGGAGGTGGGCTGGCACGGCTACGCCGACTGGCTCGCCGAGCAGGACTGGTCCGTGTTCGATTGAACCCCGGGCACGCGTGGTACCCTCCCCCCGGGACCGCGGGGAAGGAGGACCATGCGGACACTCCCTCACTGCCTCGTCCTGCTGTGGCTGCTGGCGGCCGGCGCCGCCCTGGCGAAGGACGCCGACCCCCAGCCGCACGAGTACCGCTGGATGGTCCTGCCCTCGATCGCATTCGACACCGACGACGGCTTCGGGCTGGGCGGGCGGTTCGAGATCCAGCGTGTGGACGGCGAGACCGATCCCTACCGCGCCGCATTCATGGTGCAGGCGTACGCGACCTTCCGCGGGTATCACCACCACCGCTTCCGCGTCGACCTGCCCGGGCTGGGGCCCCGCGGCCAGACGCGGCTGACCACATTCGTGGCTTTCCGCGCCTGGATCAACGACGGCTACTGGGGCATCGGCAACGGCACCACGCGCGAACGGGCGTTCGCGCACGATCTCGACGCGGACGACCCGCGCAAGAAGCGCTACCGCTACACGCTGTATCAACCCTACCTGCAGGTCAACGTGCGCAAGGACCTGGCCCCTCCGTTCGGCGTATTCGCCTCACTGGTCGCCCAGTACAGCCGCGTGCAGACCTACGATCTCTCCCTGCTCGCCGAGCACCGGCCCGAGGGCATGCAAGGGGGCTTCTCCGTGCAGCTCAACGCCGGGGTGCTGCTGGACACCCGCGAGCCCGAGATCACGCCTGATCGGGGCGCATACGCCGAGATCGGCGTGCGGGCCTCGCCCCACTTCACCGGCTCCACCGGGCCCTACGCCGGCCCGTTCACCGTGATCCGAGCCTACGCCCCGCTGCACCCACCGCGGCTGATGCTGGCCATGCGGCTGATGGCCGAGTGGCTGTTCGGCGACGTGCCTTTCTGGGAGATGGTGCGCTGGGGCGGCTCCCAGCCCATCGACGGTGTGGGCGGCTGGATGACCGTGCGCGGCATGTCGTTCGGCCGCTGGCGGGCGCCCGGCAAGTCCGTGGCCAACCTCGAGCTGCGCATCGACGTGGTGCACCACAAGCTCTTCAAGGAGCCATTCCGCTGGCAGCTCGTGCCGTTCGTCGATTGCGCGGCCGTGTGGGGCGCTGGCGACCTCGCCACCGCGGACGCGCCCGCATTCCCGCTGCACCCGACCGTGGGCGTGGGCATCCACCCGATCTGGGCCGAGGCGTTCGTGGGACGCATCGACTTCGGCTTCGGACCGGACGCCGTGCAGGAGGACGACGGCTCGATCACGCAGGAGCCGGGCTGGGGCATGTACGTGGCCTTCGACCACCTGTTCTGACAGAACCCCGCGCAGAACCCCGCGCGAGGTGCTCAGAGATCGGCGACCCATCTGGTACCATGCCCGCATGTCCAGACACGCGATCCGTTGGATGTTGCTGGCGGTCCTGCCGCTGACCCTGCACTGCGCCGACGCCACCGACGGCCCGGGCCGGGTCTACCTCGGCGATCTCGAGGGCTTCGAGGCGCCGATCGTGGGCGGGCACACCACCACCGGGTGGGACTCGGTGCTCTTCCTCGGGATGTGGGACGGCGGCTGGGGCAGCGTCTGCTCCGGCACGCTCATCTCGCCCGACGTGGTGCTGACCGCGGCCCACTGCCTCGAGGACTTCCATGCCCAGGTCGAGGTGTACTGGTGCGACCAGTGCTACCAGGGCGAGTACCTGTACTACGACCACATCCGCACCTCGAACGACTACGACATGCACCCGCAATACAGCTGTGGCTACGACGTGGTCAACGACATCGCGGTGGTCGTGCTGTCTTCCTCGGCGCCCACCGATCCGGTCCCGATCAACCGCGACACGCCGTCCAACAGCTGGCTGGGCAGCAACTACAAGACCTTCGTCGGCTTCGGGGACACCGGGTACGGGTATGACGACTCCGGCACCAAGCGGGAGGTCGACATCCAGGTGGACAGCTGGGACAACCAGTTCCTGCTGTACAGCGGCCCGCACAACACCTGCCAGGGCGACTCCGGCGGTCCGTGCATGATCGACCACTCCGGCACCTGGCACGTGGCCGGCGTGACGTCGTGGGGCAGCGGCG
>CAZXHG010000021.1:231-59040 GCA_964639985.1 uncultured Rickettsiales bacterium | reverse complement strand
AGATCCTCAAGGAGCAGCTGCAGGTCTTCATCAACTTCACCGAGGAAGACGAGCCACTGCCGGGCGCGCAGGAAGAGGAAGAGCCGCAGTTCAACGAGAACCTGTTCAAGACCGTGGACGAGCTGGAGCTGTCCGTGCGGTCGGCCAACTGCCTGCAGAACGCCAACATCAAGTACATCTACGAGCTGGTCGAGAAGACCGAAGCCGAGATGCTCAAGACCAAGAACTTCGGCCGCAAGTCCCTCAACGAGATCAAGGAGATCCTCGCGGACATGGGACTGTCGCTGGGCATGAAGCTGCACAACTTCCCCCGCAAGCGGGACCAGGAAGAGCAGTAGACAGCAGCGCGCACGTCGGCCGGCACGACCGGACGACGAGGAGACAAGACGATGCGTCACCGGAAAGCGGGACGGAAGCTGGGCCGGAATTCGGCTCACCGCAAGGCGATGTACAGGAACATGGCGACCTCGTTGCTGCGCCACGAGCGGATCCAGACCACCGATGCCAAGGCCAAGGAGCTGCGGCGCGTGGTAGAGCGGCTGATCACGCTGGGCAAGCGGGTACACCCCGACGCCATCGAGGCGGCCACCGGCGACGAGAAGGATGCGCTGATCGCGCAGCGGCTGCATGCCATCCGGCAGGCGCGGCTGTGGGTCACGGATCGCGAGGTGCTGACCAAGCTGTTCAGCGAGGTGGGGCCCCGGTACGCCGACCGTCAGGGCGGCTACACCCGCATCCTGAAGCTGGGCCACCGCCCAGGTGACAGCGCTCCGGTGAGCATCATCGAGCTGGTCGACGCCGAGCTGGCCTCCCGGGACGAGAGCCTCGACAGCGAGGACAGCGAGGCCTGAACCGCCCACCTTGAGCGACATCACCAAGACCCTCGACTCCCTCCACCCGGTCGCCCGCGCGGCGCTGGCGGCCGTCGCCGTGTGCCTCGTCGGCGTGGCCCTGATTCGCCTGCAGGCGTCCGGGACCGTCATGCCCATGGACGCCGGACTCCCCGAGCGCGGGGGGGCCATGCCCCACGGGGAGCGCAGCGCTGCGCCGCAGGTCGCGCCCGCATGGACCCTCGAGGACGCCGCCGGTGCATCCCACACCCTGGCTGACCTGGCTGGGAGGCCGGTCCTGCTGAACTTCTGGGCCAGCTGGTGCCCGCCATGCCTGGACGAGATGCCCTCGTTGCAGGGGCTGGTGGGCGCGATGGCCGACACCGAGCTCGCCGTGGTCGCGGTCACCCTGGACGAGAACTGGGCGGACGCCCAGCTGGCCATGCAGCGCACGGGATTCGGTGAGGACGTGCTGGTGCTGATCGACGCGGATGGCGCGATGGCCGCTACCTACGGCACGCACAAGGTGCCGGAGACCTACCTGGTCGACCCCCAGGGCCGCATCGTGCACCGTTTCGTCGGACCCCGGGAGTGGGACGACCCGCAGCTGGTATCGGACGTTCGCGCCTTCGCCACCCGCCACGCCGCGCATTGACCCCCAGGCCGGGGTCCACCTACGATCTCCGCAGTCGCTTGCTGGAAGGTGGGACCATGAGAGCAGTCGTCCGTATCGTGACCCTGGCCGGGGTGTGCTGCCTGTTGATGACCGCGCTGGGCTGCGGGACCGGCGCGCAGCCGGTGGGCCGAAATGCCGATCCGGTGATCGAGATCGTCACCGGCCCCGGCGGGGCGTCGTACGCCTGGGGCGAGGTGTTCGCGGTCGAGGCCTCGGTCTCCGACGAGGAGGACGACGCCGAGGAGCTGTCCGTGGTCGCCACGGCAGGCGGCCTGGCCCTGGGCGAGTACGTGCCGGACTCGGCCGGCGCCGTGGCCTTCGAGGTGGACACCGCCGGGTTCGAGGGTGGCGTGTACACCCTGCTGCTGAAGGTGGTCGACACCAAGGGCGCCTCGATCAACGCGACCGACGAGTTCACCGTGGTGCAGAGCGATGCGCCCCAGGTGGAGATCGTGTACCCGACCGAGGCCGATTCCCTGTGTGCAACGTTGACGACCACCCTCGAGGCGGCGATCTCGGACGGCGACGACGATCCGTCCACCCTGCTGGCGAGCTGGGAGAGCGACCTGGAGGGCAGCCTCGGTGAGGACCTTGCCGTGGACACGGACGGCTCGTTGCTGACCGACGCCGTCTTCACCGTGCCCGGATCGCACCTGCTGACACTGACCGTGGTCGACCCCCAGGACATCGGCGGCACCGCGCAGGTCCAGGTCACGGTGGCCACCCTGGACGAGTGCAACCAGCCCCCGGAGGTGGCCATCGACCAGCCCCTCGAGGGCGACGCCGTCACCGAGGGGCAGTGCATCGACATGCTGGGCACGGTCAGCGATGACCTCGACCTCCCGGAGGACCTGCTGATCAGCTGGGACAGCCACCTCGACCACACCCTCAGCACCGTACCCGCCGACGCCGTCGGCGTGGCCGCGCACACCGAATGCGCCCTGAGCGTGGGCGAGCATTTCCTGTCGCTGAGGGCCGAGGACGCCCAGGGCGAGGCCGGCCTCGAGACCATCACCATCGAGGTCTGCGTGGACCTCGACGGCGATGGTCAGGGGGAGTGTGCCGGCGACTGCGACGACACGGATCCGGCGCTCAACGGCTCGGACGCCGACGGCGACGGCGTATCCACCTGCGACGATGACTGCGACGACGACGACCCGCTGACCTACCCGGGCGCCTCGGAGAGCTGCGACGGGCTGGACAACGACTGCGACGGTGGGCTGCCCGCGGACGAGCACGACGGTGACGGGGACGGGCAGTGGGAGTGCCAGGGGGACTGCGACGACAATCACCCCTACGTCTACCTCGGCGCGCCCGAACAGTGCGGCGACGGGCTGGACAACGACTGCGACGGCACGATCGACAACGGCTGTGCGTGGTAGGTCTGCCACGGCCGCAGCCGTCGCCTGCGTGGCGGCCGCGGGCGTCGGCCTGTTCGTCCTGTTCGCGGCCAGCGGTCCGTTCGACGGCGACGACGCCTACCTGCATACCCTGTGGGCGCAACAGTACCTGACCGGCGTGCAGCAGGGGGTGCTGCGGCCGTGCTGGGTCGAGGCCTCCAACGCGGGCTGCGGCAGCCCCACGTTCCTGTTCTACCCGCCGCTGGCGTTCTGGACCTACGTACCGCTACACGCCCTGGCCGCGCTCGTGCCCCGTGTGGTGCAGGCGTCGGTGGGGCTGGCGCTGGTGGGAGCGGGCCTGTCGACCCTGGCCGTGCTCCGGGGCGTGGTAGGCACCGTGCCCGCGCTGGTCGCCGCACTGATGACACTGGCCGCCCCGTACACGCTGATCGACGCGGGCTACCGCTGTGCGGTGGGCGAGGTGTGGGCGCTGGCTTTCCTGCCGTGGGTGCTGGGCGGGTTGCTGCTCCCACGCACCGGCTCGCGCTGGCGTGACCCCATCTGGATCGCTGCGGGCACGACCGGGCTGCTGCTGAGCCACCTGCCCAGCGCGATCGTGGCGGTGCACGTGGTGCCCCTGGCCGCGGGGGTGCGCTACCTGGCCGACCGGGATCTGTCCGTGGCCCTGGCCCGCCTGGCAGCTCTACCGGTGGCTGCGGCAGCTGCGGCCCTGTTCCTGGTTCCCATGCTCGCCCACTGGCCCCACGTGTCCGTGGAGAACATCCTGGGATTCCACTACGCGGACAACTTCCTGTGGTCGGACGCGGCCGCCGACCGGGCGCTCAATCGCATGCTGTCGGGGGTGGCCGTGCTCGGTGCGGTGGTGTGCGTGGTCGCGGCGGTCGCCCAGGGGCTGGTCGGGCGGTCCGTGTCCGGCCCGGCCGTGGCCGGATTGCTGTGCTTCGCGGCCATGACGCCGGCGGCGGCGCCGCTGTGGCGTGTGCTGCCCCTGCTGCAGGTGATCGGATTCCCCTGGCGGCTGCTGATCGTGTTGACCCCCTGCGTGGCCCTGGGCGTGGCCCTCGCGCTGCAGGCGCCGCAGGCGCGCCGCTGGCGCGCCCCTCGCGTGGCCATGACCGCTGCCGTGGTCCTCGCGGTCGCGGCCACGGCCATGGCCTCCGTGCACGTGCTGTCCGTGCGCAGGTGTTACCCCGAGCCCCTGGCCATCACGCCCGTCATGGCGGAGCAGCCGTTGCGCTCCGAGTTCGCCCGGTTCGCGCCGTTCGCCATGTCCATGCGTGACGTCAGCGAGTACCGGCCGCGCTGGTCCCTGGGGCACGAGCGGGGACGGCCGCACGACATCGTGATGCCCGCGTCGTTCCATGACGACGAACGGGCGATGTGGATCACGGGTGAGGCCGTGGAGGTGGTGCGCTGGGACACGGAGCTGCGGCAGCTGCGGGTGGCCGCAGACGGGCCGGCGCAGCTGCTGCTGCGTACGTTCTACTACCCGGCGTGGAAGGCGACCGGGGATGGCACACCGCTCCTCACGTCACCCCACGAGCAATCCGGCCTGATGCTGGTCGACGTACCGGTCGGCGTCGACCTCGTGGAGCTGCGGTTCACCCGCGATGCCTCGCACGCGGTGGGGTGGGGGATCTCCGGCGCAACGGCCCTGCTGGCTGCTCTCGGCCTCCTGCTACGCGGGGGCCTCTCCCACGCTCGCTCAACCTTGGCCGCACCAAACGAAGAGGCCCCGCGGGGGGGCAGGCAATCTGTTTTTGGTGCGAGGAGGGGGAATCGAACCCCCACGGGCAAATTTGCCCACAAGCCCCTCAAACTTGCGCGTCTACCAATTCCGCCATCCTCGCGTTCCAGACCTCGGGCTCGTCGGCTGTTCGCCAACGGGCCGAGAAGATAAACCAGCTCTCCGCGTCTGGCAAGCGGCTATTCGGCCGCGGGCTGCTCTTCTTCGGCCGGTGCTTCGGCGCCCGGTGCGGGGCCGCCATCGGCCTCGTCGGCCTCGTCGGCTTCGGCAGGAGCCTCCTCCTCGACGGGAGCTTCGAGCTCGGTGCCCTCGCCTTCGGCAGGCACGGTCTCACCCGTCTCCTCGGCCTCCTTCTGCTCGGCCCGTTCCTTCTCGATGTCGAAGATGTCGCCGTCGAGGCCACCTCCGCCCGACTGCACCCGCGCGCTGTGCCAGGCCAGCGACAGCGACGTGAGCATGAACAGCACCGCGGTGACCGTGGTCACCTTGTGCAGCAACGTCAGCGCGCCGGTCGCGCCGAACACGGTCTGGCTGGCACCGCCGAAGGCGGCACCCATGTCCGCTCCCTTGCCGGTCTGCAGCAGCACGACCACGATCAGGAACAGGCACAGACATACGTGGATCACGGTGATGAAGGTGACCATCAGCTCATCCCATCCGTCCGAATCGGACGATGCCCTCGAACGAGTCCGCCTTGAGGCTCGCGCCGCCGACCAGGGCCCCGTCGATGTCGGGCTTGTCCATCAGCGTGGCGACGTTGTCGGGCTTGACGCTCCCTCCGTACAGGATGCGCAAGCTCGCTGCAACCCCTTCACCTGCAATCTCGCCCAGTCGCGCCCGGATCCAGCCGTGCACCTCCTGGGCCTGCTCGGGCGTGGCCGTGTGACCGGTACCGATCGCCCACACGGGCTCATAGGCCACGATGACCTGGGCCACGGCGTCCGCGTCCAGCCCTTCGAGTGCGGCGTCGAGCTGGGCCAGCACCACCTTGCGGGTGGCTCCGGCCTGGCGCTGCTCCAGGCTCTCGCCCACGCACACGATCGGGGCCAGCCCCTGGGCCAGCGCTGCGATCACCTTGCGGTTCACTGCCGCGTCGGTCTCGCCGAACAGGGTGCGGCGCTCGGAGTGGCCCACGATCGCGTGGCTGCAGCCCGCGTCCTTGAGCATCTGCGCGCTGATCTCGCCTGTGAATGCACCCCTGGCCTCGAAGTGCAGGTTCTGTCCGGCCAGCTGGATCGGCGAGCCGGTGAGCACCTCCCGCACGGACGTGAGCGCGGTGAACACCGGCGCCACGATCACTTCGGCGGCCACACCGGACGCCAGCCGATCGCGCAGCTCCTGCGCGAGCTCCACGGACTCCTCGCAGGTGCCGTGCATCTTCCAGTTTCCCGCCATCACGGGTGTACGCATCATTCAGCTCCTTTTCAGCGCCGCCAGGCCCGGCAGCTCGCCGCCGCCGAGGAATTCGAGGGAGGCCCCGCCGCCGGTGGAGGCGTGTCCCACCAGGTCGACCATGCCCAGCTGCCGCAGGGCGGCCACCGAGTCGCCACCGCCGACCACGCTGTAGGCCCTGGAGCCGGCCACCGCGCCGGCCACGCCGCGGGTACCCTCGGCGAACGCAGGCACCTCGAAGATGCCCATCGGACCGTTCCAGAAGATGGTGTGGGCGCCGTCGAGCAGCTCGGCGAAGCGCGCCACGCTGTCGGGGCCGATGTCCACGCCCATGCGACCTGCCGGTATCGTCGACGCGACCTCGTGCGGAGCCGTGCCGTCGGGCGCGTCCGAGACAACGAAGTCCGTGGGCAGCAGCAGCTGCACACCCTTGTCCGCGGCGCGCTGCATGATCCGCTTCGCCTGGAAGATCTTCTCCCGCTCGACCAGGGAGTCGCCCACGTCCTCGCCTCGGGCGGCCAGGAACGTGAAGGCCATGGCTCCGCCGACCACGAACGCGTCGACCCGGTTGGTCAGGTTGTCGAACACGCCGATCTTGTCGCTGACCTTGGCGCCGCCGAGCACGGCAACGAATGGCCGCGGCGGCTCGCCGAGCAGCTTGCCCAGGGCCGCGACCTCGCGGCCGATGAGGTGGCCGGCCGCCCGGCTCGTCAGGACCGCGGGCACGCCCGCGGTGGACGCGTGGGCGCGATGAGCCGTACCGAAGGCGTCGTTGATGAACACGTCTCCGCTGGCAGCGAGGCGCTCGGCGAACACCGGGTCGTTCTTCTTCTCGCCGGCATGGAAGCGAAGGTTCTCCAGCAGCACCACCTCGCCGTCCCGCCGCTCGCTGACCACCTTGCGCACGCCCGAGCCGATGCAGTCGTCGGTGAAGTGCACCTCGCCCTCGAGCAGCTCGGCGAGGCGCTGGGCCACCGGCTCGAGGCTGAAGCGCGCCTCGGGCTCGCCCTTGGGTCGTCCGAGGTGGCTCATCAGCACCACGCGGGCGCCCGCCTCGATCGAATGCCGGATGGTGGGTAGCGCGGCGCGGATACGGGTGTCGTCCGTGATCGCCCCGTCGCGCAAGGGCACGTTGAAGTCCACGCGGATCAGCGCGCGGACGCCTGCCAGATCCAGGTCTTCGATGGAGGGGATGTCCACGGGGTGTTCTCCAGCCCCCGGTACTACGTACCGGGAGTGTACGTGCTTGAAGGGTGGGCCAAGGTATCCGGTGGCCAGGGCCGGGTCAAGGGTCTGCTACGCTTCGGGCATGCGTACGCGCGCGTGGCAGGTGGAGGGCATTCGCCTATCGGCCCGGCAGGAGGGCGCGGCGGATCCGCCCGCCCCTGCGGTGGTGGCCGCCGCGCTGGATCTCGACCCCGCCCTCGTGGGCGTGGTGACCGTGTTGCGGCGCAGCCTCGACGCGCGTGCCAGGCCCCCGGTCTTCCAGTTCCAGCTGCGCGTGGAGCTCGCGGCGGGGGCGACTCCCCGCCCCGGCCCGGGGGTGCGGACCGAGGAGGCGGCGCGGCCAGCGCCGGAGCAGCCACCTCCGGTGGTGCGTAGTCCCTGCCGCCCTGTCGTCGTGGGCGCCGGCCCGGCCGGTCTGTTCGCGGCGCTCGACCTGGCACGGCGGGGAGATCCTCCGCTACTGCTGGAGCGGGGGGATCCCCTGGAGCGGCGGCGGGCCGAGGTGGCCCGCTTCCGCCGGCACGGCCGGCTCGATCCGGACAGCAACATGGTGTTCGGCGAGGGGGGCGCGGGTACCTTCTCCGACGGCAAGGTCTACACCCGCTCGCGGGCACCGTTCGGGAGGGCCGTGCTGCGCGACCTGGTGGAGTTCGGTGGATCGCCGGATCTCCTGATCGATGCGCGGCCCCACATCGGCACCGACCGGCTGGCGAGGATCCTGCCGGCGTTGCGAGCGAGGCTGCTCGAGCTCGGCGTGGAGGTGCGGCATCGTTGCACGGTACGTCGACTGGAGGTGGAGCGCGGTCGGCTCGTCGCGCTGCACACGGCCGCCGGGGAGCGCATCGCCACGCGCACGGTGATCCTGGCGGTCGGGCACCACGCCCGCGACACACTGGACGACCTGGCCGGGTGTGGCGTGCCCCTGGAGGCCAAGGCCACGGCCGTCGGTGTGCGCATCGAGCACGCCCAGGCGGATGTGGATCGCTGGATGTTCGGCGGCCCTCGCACGGGGGATCTGCCCGCGGCCAGCTATCGCGTAGTACTCAAGCCGGGGGGCGTGCAGCCGCGGCCCGTGTACAGCTTCTGCATGTGCCCCGGAGGTGTGGTCGTGGCCGCGCCCGAACGCGACGGCGTGGTCGTGACCAACGGCATGAGCGGTAGCCGGCGGAGCGGGCGATTCGCCAACGCCGGCCTGGTCGTCCCGGTCGGGATCGACGATTTCGGCGGCAGCGATCCGCTGGCCGGTGTGCGGTACCTGCGGGAGCTGGAGGCACGGGCGCACGAGGTCGGGGGTGGGGCGTTCGTCGCCCCGGCCCAGCGCGCGGTGGACCTGCTGGCCGGGCGACCCAGCGTCGACCTGCCGACCACCACCTACCGACCCGGGGTGGCGCCCGCGGACCTCGCGGATGTGCTCCCACCCGCCGTGCTCGCATCGCTCAGGGCGGGGCTGGACCGGCTGGAACGGCGTTGGCCAGGGTTCGCGGGTGAACGGGCCGTGCTCATCGGCGTGGAGAGCCGGACCAGCTCACCGGTGCGCATCCCCCGCGCGGTGGACGGCCAGGTCGAGGGGGTGGACGGCCTGTTCCCGGCAGGGGAGGGGGCGGGATACGCCGGTGGTATCCTGAGTTCGGCGTCCGACGGTGTGCTGGCATCCCGCCGTCTCAGCGATCGAGGTTGACCAGCACCGCGCGGATCTGCTCGCCGAGATCACGCACCTCCTCCTCGGACACGATGCCCCCCCACCCGGTGCCGCCGTGCTCGCACAGGCTCTCCCAGGTCCGCGTGGCCGCCTGCAAGTGGTGGCGCCCTTCGGACACCAGACCGCGGCACAGGAAGGCCCGCGAGAGTGCCCGCCGCAACCGGATCCGGCGCAGCATCGACTGCAGCCGGACCTCGGCGTGGCGACCGGGACTGGACTGCAGGTGCTCGATGAACAGGGCCCTGTGCAGCTCGGCAGTGGCCAGGGGGTGCTCCATGCGGAGCAGCACCTCTCCGAGCAGGGTGCGGCCCTCGTTGCCAGCCGGGTTGTAGGTGACGGCCTGGCGCAGGGCGATCATGGCCTGGTGCAACTCCCCGCGAGGGGCCGCGGCCAGGGCGCGCTCGATCCCACGGTCGGCCCGCCGCGTGGCGAGCTCGATGAAGCCCAGGGGATCGGCGGGATCCGGCTCCGGGCCCCAGCCGAGCTCCAGCCACGCGCTGTCGACCTCTCCCGGTCGCGTGCCCACGCACTCGCGATCGGCAGGCAACGGCAGGCCGGTCTCCTCGGACCAGCCGCCGAGGTGTACCTCCAGGGAGCGCAGGTATTCGCCCATCAGGTGGGCGTGCACCAGGCTGGCGGAGCGTCGGTGGTCGCGCACCGCGGTCAACAGGCGACCCCATTCCCGGTCGGCCCTGGCAGCCAGGCGCGGCACCACGGGAGGTGGCGTCACGCCATGGCGCGCCTGGTTGAGCCGGATGCGCAGCTCCTCGTCGGAGAACACCTCGGCCGTGGATTGCCCGGTGAGCGCCTCGAGCAGGTGGCCCAGGGTGTCCCGGGCCTCGCGTGCGGCTTCGATCTCTCCCGCTCCCCAGCTCACGAACAATCCGAACAGGCTGCGGTCGAGCGCGGCCTGCTGCTCGGCCGCGGTCTCGGGCACCTCGACCACCACGGCCAGCACACCGATGGAGCTGTCCACGGCCTCCGGATCCCGTGGCTGCTCGGGCTCGTCCACCTCGTGAGCGAACAGGTAGGGGCCGCGGTACTGGAAGCGGAGGTTGCGCAGGAACGCGTGGCCATCACGGGGGGTGAAGCGTCGGCCGCGGTCTCCGACGATCACCCCGCCGGTGGCCTGCACGAGGTGATTCCACAGCACGGGGTTGTCGCAGGTGACCACCTCACCTTCGCAGCGGAAGGTGGCGATGACCCGTTCCTCGCCGGTGTCCCCTCGTTCTCGGATCTCCACGCGCATGATCGTGGGGTGAATCCTATCCCAATGGCCTCGGCGGATGCGCTCCATTCACCCTCATGGTTGAACGCGGCGCCGCGCTATGCTAGAAAGCCGCGCCCGGAGGCACTCATGAAGCGGCGAATCTCGCGGTCCAACGTCCGAGCGTCGGTGCGACGCAAGAAGACAGCCCGGTACAGGGCGAAGCTGAAGCGGAAGAACACCAAGCGGCGTCAGCGCGTCAGGGGCGAGCGCTAGGACGGTCCCCCGCGGCCGGCGTCTCCGCCAGCGCCCCGGTCATCTCCCGCGGCTACAGGTCCACGATGGCCGGGCGGTTGCCCTTGCCGTGGATCCGTATCTCCACCTTGCGCTTCTTGGACGGCTCGCGACCCGGGCAGTCCGTGGCCGTCACGCTGATGTTCAGGCGCGAGGTGTGCTCGTCCATCGGACCGTCGTCCGCGATGGACCACGTGCCGCTCTCCACGCAGTCGAACGGGTCCTCCGCCAGCTTGAGCACGGCGTCGGCCGACCAGGTGCCGTCCACGGCGAAGGCCAGCGTCGAGTAGGTCAGCGAACCCCCGCCGCCGATGGCGATGGCGTAGTTGATGAACTCGGTGTCGGCGAGGTTGTCGGTGAAGCGGTCGGTCAGGGTCTTGGGGGCGGCCGTGCCCGAGGTCTCCGGCTCGGCCTCCTTCTTGCAGCCGGTCGCGCCGACGGTGACGAAGACGAGGGCGATGGTGAGCGCCAGCAGGCGCGTGATCGTGCTCATGGTGAACCTCCGGTGTCGAGGGTTGGACGCTACCGGTGGCCCGGACCCGGTGTCAAGACGGCCCGATCTGTGGAAAAAACACGCCACCAACGAGGGGGAGAATCGTAGAACGTGTGGAACTCCAGCCACTTCCGCGTGGCGGGAGTCCTGAGCGGGATTCACATACCAAGTGAAATCAAAGGGTTGCATCGCATGCGTGGATCGTGATAGCGGGGCGCGGGTGGTCGAAGAGGATTATCCACAGGCTGTGGATGAGAACTCGCGCGGGCTGGTGGGGTTCAGGTCAGGGACTGTCGTCGGGCGGATCCGTCTCGTCCTGCACCGCATAGATCGGACGATGCTTGACCTCCTCGTGGATTGTCGCGACATATTCCCCGACGATTCCCAGCGAGATCAGCCCCAACCCTCCGGTGAGGAACACCGCGGCGATCACCGGCGCGGCCCCCGTGAGCGGCTCACCCTGCAGTGCGAGCCAGCCGCAGCCCATCCCCAGCACGGCAGACAGGGCCAGCAGCAGCAGGCCCAGCACGGTCGGCACGTGCAACGGGGTGGCCGAGAAGGTGGTCAGGCCGCGGATGGCCAGCTGCAGGAGCGAGCCCAGGGACCAGCGCGAGCGACGGCCGCGAATGCGCACCACGTCGTACTCGACGTAGGCGCGCTCGAAGCCCAGCCACTCGGTGGTGATGCGGAAGAAGCGGTTTCGCTCCCGGATCTCCTCCTGGTACAGCCGTACCACCTGCCGATCCAGCAGCTTGAAGTCCGACGAGCCGTGAGCCGCGATGCCGCTGAGGCGCAAGGTCAGTCCGTAGAACAGCGAGCCGCCCAGGCGGCGCAGCAGCGAGTCCCCGGAGCCTCGCTTGGCCCCGTGCACCACCTGCGCGCCGTCGCGCCAGCGTGCCAGCATCTGGGGAATCACGCTGGCGGGGTGCTGCAGGTCCGCGTCCATGATCACCACGGCGTCGGCGTCCACCCGGTCCAGCCCGGCCACGATCGCCGACTCCTTGCCGAAATGACGGCTGAGCCGGAGCCCGCGAATGCCCGGATCGGCTGCGGCCAGGGTCTGGATCTCCTCCCAGGTGCCATCCGTGGACCCGTCGTCCACGAACAGGATCTCCGGGGTGACGTCCGTGTCCTGCAGCGCCGTGCGCACCTCGGCGGCGAGTCGCTGCAGGTTGCCCCGCTCGTCGAGCGCGGGCACGACCACCGAGATCGTGGGCATCGTGGCTCCCAGCATGTGGCGTCGGCGGCGGGGCGGTGGAGTCCCGCGGCCGACGGCAGGTAGAATATCGACCCTCGCCCAAGGAATGAAGTGCCTGACGTCGCGCCACGCCGGACCGACCCCCCACGATACCGCGCTGGATGGGGGCCTGCTCGCCAGTGCCTGGTGACCGGCCTGCTGCTCGCCGCGGTCGTGACTGCTGTGGGTTCACCTTCCCTGCGCGGAGAGTTCATCTGGGACGACCACCACCAGATCGTGCAGTCCGAGGCCATCCGCTCCCTGGCGAACCTCCCCACGTTCTTCGATCGCACCGTGCGCGAGGGCGTGCGAGCGGCGTACCACGACGCGGCCGCGCCCGAGGGCCTGAAGCTGTACCGTCCGGTGTTCGTGTCGCTGCTGGCGGTCGAGTACGCACTGGCCGGGGGGGCGGAACCGGTGGCGTTCCACCTGTTCGCGCTGCTGTTGCACGTGGTCGTGGTCCTGCTGCTGTGGCGTCTGGCCGCTCGCTGGACCGGGAGCGAGCACGGGGCGGTCGTGGCCGCTCTGTTGCTGGCCTTCCACCCGGTCACCGCCGAGGCGTGGCTGTTCGTATCGGCGCAGTGCGAGCTCGTGGCTGCGGCCGCGCTACTCGGGGCGACGCTCCTGGTCGAGGGGCGGTCCGACGCCCGCGCGAAGGGCTGGGCGAGGGCCGCGGCGAGCGCGGTCGTGTTGCTGATGGGGCTGCTGGCCAAGGAGACGATCGCCATGGCCCTGCCCGCGGTCTGTCTCTACCTGTGGCTGGCCCGGGGGATCCGGCTGACGCGGCTCGCGCCGTGGTTGGCGGCCGCGCTCGTCTTCCTCGTGCTGCGGACAGCCGTGCTGTCGGGCGGGGACGGGGGCGAGGGCGCCTGGGGCGCCGCGCTGGCCCACCTGCCGCTGGTGCTCGGAGATGGCCTGCGGGCGCTGGTCACCTTCACGCCGGTCGGTTATCGGGAGCTGGCGCTGGAGTACGTGCACCTCGACGGCGGAGTGGCGATCGTGGCCGCGGCCGGCGTGGTAGCGGTCGGTGTGGCGGCGGTGGTCGCCCGGCGCGCGGCGCCCACGGCCACCGTCGCGGTCGGGGTCTACCTGCTGATGGTCGCGCCCGTGGCCCTCGTCTCCACGGTACCGAGCTGGGGTGGCTTCGGCAGGTACCTGTACGTACCCTGGGCGTTCGCCGCCCTTGCACTCGTCCACGTCGTGCTGGTCGTCGGGACAGGCCCCCGGTGGGCCGGGGTCCGCCGGGTCGGGTTGCCCCTGGCCGTGCTCGGGGTGCTGGCGCTGCAGCTGCTGGGGTTGCGCAACGCCATGACCGCCTACCGTTCGACGGACGAGATGATGGACGCCGCCATCGTCGCCGCTCCCGGGGCTGCGACCGGATACGTGGGCAAGGGCAACGCCTGCCTGACCGGTGAGCGGTTCGAGTGCGCGGCGGATCACTACGAGGCCGCCCACGCACGCAACCCGGAGCTTCACTACGTGAGCCAGAACCGGGCCATCGCCCTGCTCGGCGCGGGCAGACCCCAGGAGGCGCTGGACGTGGCGTTGGACCTGGAGGGGGCCCAGGGGAGGGGACCGCGTTCCTCCTTTGCCGTGGCCAGCGCGCTGTGGGCGCTGGGCCGCGAGGACGAGGCCCGCGAGCGGCTCGACTGGGCAGCGCAACGCGCCCCCGACGACGAGGACCTGCGCTGGCTGCTCTCGACCCTCGCCGAGGAGTCCCCTCCGTGATCCGCGCGATCCTGTTCGATCTGGACGACACCCTGGTGGACACGGCCGCGTTGCTCGCGCCATCTGCCAACCGCGAGGCGGCGGCTGCGATGGTGTGCGCCGGGATCGATGCGCCGCCCGGGGTGGTCGAGCGGGTGCGGGCCCAGATGGAGCGTCGGGGAGGACTGGATGGTGTGGACCTGCGTACGGCGATGGCCTTCGGTGGCGATCGGTCCGTGGCCGAGGCGGGGCGTCGCGCCTACTTCGAGCGCGGCTCGCAGCTGCGACGAGGGGACCTCTGCCTGCTGCCCGGCGTCGGTGGCATGCTCGACCGCCTCCGGCGGCGCTACACGCTGATGCTGATGACCTGGGGAGATCCCGCCACCCAGGCCCGCAAGGTGGAGCTGCTCCGGCTCCGCCGGTGGTTCGAGCACGTGGTGCTGGTCGACCGCCGGGGTGCGTCGGACAAGCGGGAGGCGACACGCACCCTGCTGCGGCGACTGCGTCTTCGGCCCGACGAGACGCTGGTGGTCGGCGACAGCTGGGAGCGGGAGATCGTGGCCGGGGCTCGACTCGGGGCCCGGACCTGCTGGATCCGTCGCTCCGGGAGACGCCCGTGGCCTCCGATCCAGCCCGACGCGGTGATCGCCAACGTGCTCGGCGTGGAGCTCGTTCTGGCCCGGATCGAGCGGGGAAAAACTCTTGGAAACCCACCTTGACACGCGCCCGAGCCGCTCTATAATGCCGGTCGCTCAGCGGGAATAGCTCAGTGGTAGAGCACTGCCTTGCCAAGGCAGGGGTCGCGGGTTCAAATCCCGTTTCCCGCTCCACAACCCCCCCAATCCCGCGCCGGCTCTGCCGGCGCGGGATTGCTCATTCTGGACCACCCGGGCTCCAAGGGTGCCCATTTTCGTCACCCCCCCCTGATCCTCCCCCCCGAGCGACCATTTTCGTCACCGATCCCGCCCCGCGACGATCCACGTGACCCACGACTCCATCCCCACGAGGAGCTCGTAAGTCCCTGAACTCAAAACAGAAAAGAGAATTGCAGGGGGAAAGTGTCAGCGATCCGTCAGCCCTGGCACGGTTCGTGCAGATCACCCGGCCCGGAAATAGCAACCCACAGAGGGTCCTGCGGGGCCCGAGAGCGCAACCAACGGAGGAATTCACATGCGCAAGGGCTTCACCCTGATCGAGCTGATGATCGTAGTCGCCATTATCGGCATCCTGGCGGCCATCGCCATCCCGAGCTTCCTGGCCATGCAGCTGCGTGCCAAGAGGTCGGAGCTGCCGACCAACATCGACGCCATCCGTACCTCGGAGAAGGCGTACCACGCGGAGTGGGACGTGTACACCACGTGTGCCGCGACCCCGACGTCCGCCCCGGGCCGGCAGCCCACGGAGTTCGCTGGTGGTGGCCTGACCCAGTTCCAGAACCTCGGCTGGGTGGCTGACGGTCGTGTCCGCGGCTCCTACTCGGTGGACAACGCCGCGTCCGGCGCCGCCATCGACGGGGACAACTTCCAGTCCCATGGTGAAGCCGACATCGACGGTGATTCGACCGCGTCGCACTACCGCGCGACCGCCACCGTCAAGCCGGAAATGCTGACCCAGAACAACGTGTACTGATCAGCGTCCGCGCATCTTCGGCCGCCCGGGAGCCCTGCTCCCGGGCGGTCTGCGTTTGGGGTACCATGTCGCCATGAACGACAGGCGGCTGCCAACCCTGCTGTGCGCGCTGATGCTGGTCACCCTGGCCCCGCTCGCCCACGACACCCATCGGGCCGTCGACGCCTGGCAGCCGCGCCAGGACATCACCGACCGCGTCATGCTGTTGCCGTCGGGGGACACGGCGTCGGTCGCGTGCCTGGGGCACGACGCCATGCTGGCCGATCTGCTGTGGATCCGCGCCGTGCTGTTCTTCGGAAGGCACCACGGTGTGACCCTGGATGCGGGCTGGACCACGTACCTGTACTACATGGTGGACCTGGTCACCGACCTCGATCCGCACTTCGTCGCGCCGTACAAGTACGGTGGCCTGATGCTGCGGCTGGAGTCGGACTGGGTGGATGCCTCCAGCATGCTCATGGCCAAGGGCATGCGGCACAACCCGGACCAGTGGTACTTCCCGTTCACCATCTCGATGAACTACTTCTTCCGTGACGACCTCGAGCGCGCCGCCGAGTTCGCGCAGATCGCGGCGAGGTCCCCGGACGCGCCCTTCTACCTGGCCAACCTCGCGGCCACGATGCTCAACGACTCCAACCGCGAGGAGGTGGCCCTGCGGTTCCTGGAGGAGGAGTACAAGAGCGCCGTGGACGACGAACGCAAGACCGCTATCTACGTCAAGATCCACGAGACGCGCTTCGAGATGGCCCGCAAGGAGGTAGAGGCCGCGCGACAGCAGTACGTCGAGGAGATGGGGCGGCCGCCTCATACGATCGAGGAACTCGTACCCACCTGGCTGCCCTCCATCCCCGGCGACCCCTACCAGGTGTTCGTGGACGATCCCTCGCGGTGTGGCCTGATCATCGATCCCCTGGACCAGTCGGTGAGCAGCGCCTGCCTGATCGACGCGCTGCGCAACATCCGCAGCAGGTACGACATCGGTGCCGTCCGCTGATCCCCGAGCTCTTCTGATCACGGCGCTGTTCGTCCTGTTCATGGCCACGGCTGCGCCGACCGTGGACTGGCTCGATGTGGGCGAGCTGGTTTCATCGGCCTGGGACCTGGGCGTCTCCCACCCCCCTGGGCAGCCGCTGCCCACACTGCTGTGGAAGCTGGCCATGATGGTGCCCGCAGGCTGCATCGCCTGGCGTGGTGCCCTGGTCAGCGTGGCATGCGCTGCCGGGGCGGTGTGGCCACTGTTGCTCATCGCCCGCTGCTCGCTGGACGCTCTGCCCGCGCCTCTGCGCCCCGCGTGGCCCGTCGTGCTCGTGCTGCCGGCGCTCGCCGGGCCCGCCTGCTGGCTGCAGGCCGTGCGCGCCGAGGTGTATGCCCCGCAGCTCCTGCTCGCCCTCGGTGTGGTGGCCGCGTCGCTGACCTGCTGTCGTGCGCGCCCGGAGCGTAGGCCCCGCGCCGTGATCGCGGTGGTTGCCCTGCTGGGACTGTCGGGCGCGACCCATCCCCTGCTGGCCGTGGCCCTGTTGCCCGCCGCGCTCGCCGGGCTGATACTCGCCGGGCCGGCTGCCTGGCGCGGCGCCGTGCCCGGGGGTGTCGCGGCCACCGGCGCCACTCTCGGCCTGTGGCTGTACCTGCCGCTACGGTCCGCGGCCCGTCCGGAGCTGGCCTGGGGTACGCCCCACACGTGGCCGGACTTCCTCGCCGTGCTCAGCGGCCGGGCATTCGCCCACAACTTCGACCCGGCGGACGGCTCCATGGTCACTCACAACCTCGGCGTGCTGCTGGATGTGGCCATGGACGACATCGGCCCGGCCCTCGCCCTGCTCGCCGTGGCCGGGCTGGCCTGGGTCGCGCGGCGCGGCCCGCGGCCGGTGGCCATGATCCTGGCCCTCGCCGTGGTCGGCAACCTGGCCACGGTGCTGTTGCAGAACAAGGTGTTCGGCACCAATCCCGACCTGCACGGGTACGTGGCCCTCAGCGTGGCCCTGGCCGCGCTGCTGGCCTCGGTGGCGGTGTTCGCCGGCCTGGCCCAGGTGCTGGCGAACGGCCGACAGACGCTCGCGGTGGTCGCGGCCTGGACACTGGCCGTGGTCCTCGCCGGCAGTACCGTGCTGGTGGGCCTGGTCACGGACCGGTCGCGCAACTACCACGCCGAGGCGCTGGCTCGATCCCATATCGACGGTCTGCCCACGGGGTCGGTGGTGATCACGTCGGGCAACACCTCGGCCTTTGCCGGCTGGTACCTCGAGCGAGTGGAGCGCCGTCGGCCCGACCTGCGTGTGTTCCACCGCGTGCTGCTCGGTCACCCTTTCTACGAGGACCGTCTGCGCCGGCGCCACGGCGATCCTCCCGGCGGCATCGACACCGCGGCGCTACGTGCCGACGGACGCGTGGCCCTGGACGGTGCTCCGGTGGTGGCCGTGGAGATCCGAGAGCCCGACCTGGCTTGGTCCGACCGGCTGCTGCCTGCGGGCCGCGTGATGTTGCTGGCGCGCGAGCCCCTGGACGCGCAGCTGTTCTGGGCTGCCCACGTGCGACGCCTGCAGCGGTGGTGGCCCGACCCGGACGACGAGGTGTTCCTGCGGGACGGCGAGGCGCAGCAGGTGGCCCTGTACGAGGGGCTGCTGCGGGCCTCGTCCTTCCAGCAGCGCGGTCGCACCGACCTGGTGGAGGCGGAGCTGGCGCTGCTCGATGCGTTCGCCCCGGGCGTGGTCGCAGCCGAGGGGTTGCCCGAGCCCGCCGGGGAGGCCTGGTGGAGGCAGCGGTGACCCCCCGGACTACGGCCGCTGCCTGCGCGCTGCTGTCCGCGGTGCTGTGCCTGGTCGGCACCGGCGGCGGCGCCGGCTGGTACGACGCGCCGGAGCTCGCGGCCGCGGCGCAGCAGCTGGGTGTGGCCCACGCGCCAGGGGAGGTCGGCTACCTGGTAGCCGCCCGCCTGGTGCAGCTGCTGCCCGTGGGGGACCTCACCTTTCGCGCGGTGCTGTTCTCGACGATGTGCGTGGCCGCCCTGACGGCGTGCGTCGTACTGCTGGCCCACGCGCTGGTCCCCCGCCAGGCCGGCGGCCCGTGGGCCCCGGCCTCCGCCGGCGTGCTCACCGCCACGTGCGGCGCAGCGTGGCTGCACGGCACCATCGTCGAGGTGTACGCCCTGCAGGTGTTGCTCGTGTGCGCGGTGATGCTGACCGTGTGTCTGGGGCGTGGGCGGCCGGGACCGCTGCTGCTGGCCGGCGCGCTCGTCGGGCTGGCGGCCACCGTGAACCCGCTGCAGACCACGCTGGCGTTGCCCGCGCTGGTCGTGCTGGCGCTGTTGCCCGAAGCCCGTCCGCGTGCGATGGCCGTGGTGGGGTGTGGCGCGGCCGCCGCAGCGGTGTTCGTGCTGCTATGCGTGTACCTCCCCATCCGGTCCGCCGCCGAACCCGGGGTGCAGTTCGCCCGCATCGACTCCCTGGCAGGGGTGACGAATTTCGTCACCGGCCGTGACTACGCCCGCAGCTTCGGGGCGCCGGGCGCGGGCGTGCTCGCCTTCAACCTGTGGGCGCACGTGCGCCTGGTCGTGGGCTGGGTGGGCCTGCCGGCCGCGCTGCTGGCGCTGGGCGGGCTGGGTCTGGCCCTGCGATGGCGGCCGCTGCTGGCCGCCGGCCTCGTGCTGCTCGGCGGCGGCGCGTGGCTGGCCACGGTCCCCAGACCGGTGCTGGAGACCCACGCCCCGGACCTGGCTGGGTACCTGCTCGTGAGCTGCCTGGCCACCATCCTGCTGGCGGGTGTCGCCGTGGCGGCGATCGCCCGCCGATCACCCCTCATCGCGGGCGTCGTGCTGACCGCGAGTGTCGTGGCGTCGCTGCTCGGCGGCGTGCAGACCGTGGACCGTCATCGGGGCCGCGAGGCCGAGGCCGTGGCCGTCGTCCTACTGGCGGCGACTCCAGCCGGCGGTTCCTTCGTCGCTGGCTCCGACTCCTCGGCCCTGCCGCTGGTGCACGCCACCACCGTGGGCCGGCGGCGGCCGGACGTGCTGGTGCTGCCCCTGTACCGCTGGACCAGCGACGAGCTTCGTCGGGCGTGCAGCGCGCGTCCCTGGTTGGTCCCACCGTCACCGGACGAGGACCTGAGGGGCGAGCACGCCATCCGGTCGTGGCTCTTCGCCAACCACGAGCTCGGGGCGGCCGGGACCGGAGTGCTATGGCCGCCGGACCTGCGGTGGCGCATGTGGCCCGCGGGACTCGCGTTGGTGACCACCGGGATCCTGCCGACCCTGTTGGAGAGGCACGAGCAGCTCGAGCGCCAGCTGGTGCGGCCCCTGTGGCAGCCGGACCGGCTGGTTCGGGATCGTCAGTTGCGCCGGCTGATCGGCGCGAGCGCGTCGCAGAACGCAGGCTGCCTGCTCTACCACGGCGAGACCGGCCTGGCCCTGCAGACCCTGCAGACGGCCTCGGCCGTCCACCCGGATCCCTGGGCCATGGTGCACCTCCAGCGCGCGTCCGCCGAGAACGGTGAAATGGGGCCGCATCCGGTGGCCTACCCGCTCACCCCGTTCGCCCGTGGCCAGAACGCACTGAACACCGGCCGGTTCCCGGAGGCGCGAGCGCCGCTCGAGGAGTGGCTGGCCGCTCACCCCCACGATCCCCACGCCTGGAGCGACCTGGGGCTGGCGCGCTACTGGGCCGGCGATCCCGCGGGCGCGAGCCAGGCCTGGGACGAGACCCTGCGGCTGCTCCCCGGCCACCCCGGTGCGCTCGCCGGACGCGAGCGCCTCTACTCGCTGGGGGTGCCGTGAGCGAGGACCGCCGCCGCAAGCTCGTGGCCGCGCTGCTCACCGTGCTGGGCATGCTGGCGATCTGGGCCCTGGGCTTCCACGTGCGCACGTATGGGTTCGGGGCCAGCTTCATGGAGCTGGACCAGCCCTTCTGGATGGAGTCCGCCCAGCGCTACCGCTACGTGGAGCGGGTGGCGCACGGCCAGGGGATCCCCAACCCGGACACGCGCATGTGGGCGCCGGAGGGGTACGACCCCCGCAGCGACACCATCGTACAGGAGTGGCTGTACGGCACCGCCTATCGTCTGCTGCCGCTGGGGGACGACGTGCCGGTGTCGGCATTCGTGCGCATCCTGACGCGGGTGATCTACTGCACGGGCATCTTCGCGTTGGTGGCGCTGTGTGGGGTGCTGACCCGCAACCGCAGCTCGGCGCTGCTGGCCTGCCTGGCCTACGCCGTGATCCTGCCGGCGGTGGAGCGCTCCACCGGTCAGGTGCTGTACCGGGAGCACCTGGCGATCCCGGTGCTGGTGTTCCACCTGTACTTCCTGGCCGTGGCCCTGCAGAGGGACCGGCGCCACGCGGCCCCGACAGCCGCGGGCCTGCTGCTGGCAGCCATGCTGGTGTGGAAGGTGATGACCTTCTACTACCTGTTCCTGGCGGGGTTCTTCGGTCTGTGGCTGGTGCTGGACGGGCGCGCCCGGCGCATCCGGCTGGCCTTGATCTGGTGCCTGGCCACGCCGTGGCTGGCGTCGTTGGTGTTGCCCGTACACCTGCGGTTCGACCGCTTCGCCCTGCAGGCGGCCGGGGTGGCCGGCGCGACCGTGGTCGTGGTCGCGGTCGTGCACGCGGTGCGGCCGCTGCCGGTCTGGGCCCGGGCCGTGGGCCTCGCCGGGCTCGCCGGGGGGGCGTTGCTGGCCCTGCCCGAGGGGCGCTCCTACGGCCACGCCTGGGAGACGATCGGCGCCCGCCTGCAGCACCTGGGCCGCAAGCCCGCGGATCCGTCGGAGCTGGCCTTCCATGCCCGCCACTTCTGGTCGGGCAACTACCGCTCCCCCACACCCCAGCGGCTGCTGCGCGACTTCGGCGTGCCCCTGCTGGCCGCGGCCCCGGGCCTGGTCTACGCGAGCCGTCGGCTGTGGAGAGGGAGAGAACGCACCTTCGACGCGTACACCCTGGTGGCCTACCTGGTGATGACGTTGGGCGCCTCCTATCTGGTGTTCCGCAAGCTGCAGGCCTTCCCGGCCATGCTGCTGTGCGTGCTGATCGGCGCGGGCTGGCTGCTCGGCCGGGGGCGGCAGCGGCTCGCCGTGCGCGCGGGCATCCTGCTGTGCGTGGCCTGGATGGTGGCCCTGGCCTACGGCAAGGTCCCCGGACCGGACCGGCTGTGGCCCGCGCCGCCGCCCGCCGGTGAGGTCTCCGCGTCCCAGGTGCACACCGGCACGGACCTGGTCGCGCTCACCGACTGGCTCGTGGCGAACACGGGCCCCGACGACGTGGTGCTGGCCGACTTCGCCATCTCGCCGTACCTGCTGGTGGAGGCGGACCGGCCCATCGCGCTCAACTGCTTCTTCGAGTCCCCGATGGTGGAGCGCTACCGCGAGTACACCGAAGCGCTGGTAGCCGAGGAGGCCGATCTGCACGCCCTGTGCCGGCGGCTGCAGGTGCGCTGGGTGGTGCACTCGGCGCACCAGGCGCTGCGGGTCGACGACGAGATGAGCTACCGCTACACCGCGGCCGCCCTGGACTGGCGGCCAGCGAGCCCCCTGGCCCGCTTCCAGTACGACCCGGGCGCGCTGGCGCACTTCGCGCTCGCCTGGGAGTCGGCGTTCTTCCGCGTGTTCGAGGTGCTACCCGACGGGGTGGCGCCGCCAGCGCCTCGCCCCACGCACCACGTGCTGTTCTCGAGGGCGCTCGCCAGCACGCTCTTCGGCGAGCCCGCGGGCTCGCCGTGGCCCGTGCACGGCGACCCGGTGGAGCAGCTGGGGGCCCAGGTGGCGGCCATGGCCGACCTCTCCCTGGCCTCGACCGCCCTGTCCTATGGTGACGCGACGCTGGCCGAGCAGCTGACCCACGGAGCCCTGCGGCGGTCGCCCTACGAGCCCTCGGCTTACGATCTGCTGGCCCGGCTGGCCTCGGATCCCGAGGTCGCGCAGCATCGCCGGGACCAGGCCGAGACCCTGAGGCTGGCGCTGGCGGGGGAGGTGCCGCTGCCGTTCGACCCGCCGTCCGCGGACTCAGGGGAGGGGACCGTCGAGCCGTGACGCCGCATCCCGGGCGTGGGGGAGGTCCTCGGCCAGCGCCTGCAGCACGGCCTGCGCGGCCAGCCGGTGCCCCAGCGCGTTGGGGTGCACGTGGTCCGAGGGGTCGGCCTTGAGCTGTTCGTACGGCCAGGCGCGAAAGCTATCCACCAGGTCGACCACCTGGAAGCCCTGCTCGCGGTAGCCCTCGACCACCATGCGGTGCACCATGTCCCCTTGCACGTCCGTGTAGCCCTCGACCAGGTAGGGGAACACCGCCACCACGATCGGCACCTGCTGGCCGAGCCGCGCCAGCTGGTCCAGGGCGTCGGCCGACCGGCGCTCGTCCAGGTTGATCACGCGCTGGTTGTCACCGAGGCCCAGCCGAGCGAGGCCGCGGGCCAGGTAGCGGGAGACGAACAGGTGCTCCAGCACCGGGCGATCCAGCGGACCCAGGGGCAGCACGTCCGGGAACACCTCGTCGTAGAAGCACACCTGCCACGCGTCGTCCCCCTCCCGGACCTCCTGGGGTGGGGCGAAGTCGTTGAGGCAGGCGCCGATCACCACCAGATCCGGCTCCAGGTCCATGCCCCGTCGCTGCAGGAAGGCCGCCTCCTGCACCACGTTGTACCCGGCCACGCCCGTGCTGAAGACCTGGTACGCGGGCCCACCGGCGGCCTCGTTGAGCGCGTCCTCCATGGCGTTGGCCATCACCTGGTCCAGGGGCACGGCGTCGCTGGCCGAGTCCCCCTGCACGATGGAGTCGCCCACCACCAGGATCCGGGTGACGCCGGTTGGCTTGTCCTCGTCGTACTCGCGGTCGCGGAATCCCAGCGCGTTGATCTTGAGGTCGTACTGCTCGGCGCCGGGCACGAACTCGTAGCGCTGTGGCCCGGACACCAGCTGCAGCAGGGCGTAGTTGGGGTTGTCCAGGGTGTACTCGTGGATCTCGACGGGGTGGGACCACCACCAGGTACGCGCCACCACCTCGGCCGCGACCAGGCCCATGCCGAGGCCGATACCCAGGGCGACGAGGCGGTGCAGCCAGGGGCGGGCGGTCGGGCTCATCGGTGCTCTCCGGGGCGCCCGGGCAGGATAGCCGAATTCCACAGCGGGCGACGCCGGTCCGCGCGCCCAAAGTCCACAAGAACCATGAGTGAAGTAGATGTTCGATGCGCGAGAAACCCTACTGTTTTCATGGAGTTGTATCCCACCTTTTCGGTTGTGTTTGGACCGGCTGTCATCTACCTTGGCACCGCTCGAGGGCGTCCGCCCCGCAGGGGCGGGGGCCAGGAGGGACGATCTCCATGCGAACACCGTTGATGCTGCTCATGGCCGTCGCGCTGCTGTGCTACACGGCCTGCAACGACGACGACGACCCACCGGCCGACGACGACGTCACCTCCGACGACGACGTCACCGACGCGGACGACGACGACGCGACCCCGGCCTACGCGGACGCGGACGGCGACGGCGTGCCCGACCTGCGCGACCTGTGTCCGGATACACGCGCCGGCGTGAAGCACGACCCCCGCGGCTGCAGCAGCATGCAGGCGTCGGGGTGCTCGATCACCGTGGAGGGACCGGACGACGGCGCGGCCGTCTCCGACGGCGCCTTCATCGTCGCCTTCGACGGCGACTGCGAGGGCTATCGCCTCTATGCCTCGGATTCGCCGGCCTTCCCGCCCCACCGCCGCACCCTGCTGGCGGACATGCTGCCCGCGGGCGACGTGGAGGTGGACGGCAGCGACCTGCCCGAGCCCACGGCCGACGGCAAGGTGTGGTGGGCGATCGAGGGCTCGGCTCGCGGTCACAGCTGGTTGACCGAAGCCCGCAGCCTCGAGGTGGCGCCATGATCCGGCGCGCGCTGACCCTGACGGGGGTGGTCGGCGCTGCAGGGCTGGCGAGCGTGGCCCTGGCCGACGAGTGGCCCCTGTTCGTGGACATCGCCGAGGACGCGGGCGTGCGCTCGTACGGCACCACCTTCAGCGCCTCGATCGACGACTTCAGCGGGGACGGCGTGCCCGACCTGCTGGTCACCCGGACCCCGGGCCTGCTGACCTACGAGCTCGTGCGCGGCGGCGAGAGCATGATGTTCTTCCAGGACGAGTCCGATGGCGAGGGCACGCTCGTGTTCGAGGAGGTCGGCGCGTGGGCGGGCGTGGCCAACTCCTGCGAGAACCGCTGCCTGTACCTGGCCGACTACGACGGCGACGGCGACCAGGACATCTACAACAGCGTGGCCCAGCGCAACGAGCTGTACCGCGCCAACGGGGACGGCACCTTCACCGAGATCGCCCGTGACGCGGGCGTGGACAGCGACTGGACCAGCCACGAGGGCTTCTGGTTCGACTACGACCGCGACGGGCTGCTCGACCTGTTCTTCACCAACGGCCCCAAGCTGGGCAGCCTGTGGAACATCCTGTACCACAACGAGGGCAACGGCCGCTTCCGCGAGGTCACCGACGAGGCGGGGGTGGAGGGCACCATCAGCGGCAAGGGCGCCTGCTTCCTGGACTTCGACCAGGACGGCTGGCTCGACATCTACACCTCCAACGGCCTGGACTGCCGCAACCACCTGCTGTACCGCAACAACCACGACGGCACCTTCACCGACTGGTCCGAGGAGCTGGGCCTGGAGACCGGCGACAACGACGAGTTCCTCGCCTGGGCCCTGTGCTTCGACTACGACAACGACGCGCTGATGGACATCCTGGTGGGCAGCCACGGGATCCGCTGGCCGCGCAACGTGATCTGGCACGGCCTGCCCGGCGGCGAGTTCGAGGAGACCGCCGAGCAGATGGGCGTGCTCGAGCCCTACGACGGCAGCGCGTGCATGATCGCGGACGTGGACAACGACGGCTGGCTGGACATGGTGTTCGGGCAGCGGGACTTCCCGTACGTGCCCCTGCGCAACAACCACGACGGCACCTTCACCGCGGTGGAGGGTTCCGGCGGCATCGACAACGCCCACGAGAGCCCCAACTGGACCATGGCGCCGGGCGACCTCAACGACGACGGCTTCCTGGACTTCTACCTGGGCAACGGCCGCGCCAACAAGCCGGCCAGCGACCACCTGTACATCAGCGGCGGCAACACCAACCGCTACCTGTGGATCACGGCCGAGGGCACCCAGTCCCACCGCTCGGGCTGCGGCGCTCGCATCGAGGTGAAGGCCGGCGACCTGGTGCAGACCCGCTGGCAGTGCAACCGCCGCGTCACCTGCTCGGGTCCGCCGGGGCGCAAGGTACACTTCGGCATGGCCGCCCACGAGGTGGCCGACGAGATCACGGTCACCTTCCCCAACGGCGCGGTGGAGAAGCGCTACGACGTGGCGGTCGACCAGTGGATCACCATCACCGAGTCCGAGCCCGAGGGCCTGCACGACGAGGACCGGGACGGTGTACCCGACCTCGGCGACCTGTGCCCCTGGACCCCGGGCCTCAGCCTCAACGACCACCGCGGTTGTGCCGAGTTCGAGGGCGGGGACGGCACCGAACGCCTGGAGCTGGTCGGTCCGCAGGATGGCATCGCCCTGGTGGAGGAGATCACCTTCGCCTGGTGGGGCAACCTCGACGGCTACGTGCTGCAGTTCGACGACGAGTCTTCCTTCGACCACGACCGGGTCGAGGTGGGGCCGCTCACGGACCTCGAGGTCTCCATCGACGAGGACCTCATCGACGTGCTCCACGAGCGCTTCGGCGACCAGGGCGTGTACTGGCGCGTGGTCGGCAGCACCGACGAGGTGACCCTGCGGACCACGGTGCGGGAGGTCAACCTGCCGGCCCTGGAGGTGGACTTCGTCGGCATCGTCGCCAACGACATCAACACCTGGGAGCCGGCCCACATCGAGGTGGAGCAGGGCACCACCGTCACCTGGCACATCCCCACCGAGGAAGAGGGCAACATCAACCGCTTCACCCACGACGTGCTGATGACCGACGAGTACGGCAACATCGTGGGCCGCTCGGAGTACCTCGAGCCCTTCGACGACCGCAACGAGTTCCAGTTCACCTTCGACGAGCCCGGGCTGTACTACTACACCTGCGTCTTCCACGGCTGGTCCGGCGGCTGCTCCGAGGAGTTCGAGCTGATCGGCGAGGGCCAGATCGAGCCCGGCCCCTACCCGTGCCACTCCGGCTCGGTCAACGTGGTGGCGGAGTAGGAGGTGGGCATGCGCATCATCGGTACCCTCCTCGTCGTGTCGCTCACGGTCCCGGCCGCGGCCCAGGAGATCTGGCCGGCCGGTGCGGCCCCTGTCTCGTTCCTCGGCCCGGACGCGTTGTCCGGCGCGGGGCGCGTGTCCGGCGTCGGTGACCTGGACGACGACGGCTTCCCCGACTTCGCCATCGGCGCGCCCATGGACGACGCCGAGTGGCCGGATGCGGGCCGGGGATTCCTGTTCAGCGGCGACCGCGACTACCACCGCAACATGGACCTGGAGGCCGAGGCCGACGTGGTCATCGGCGGCGGCGCGCCGTCGGACATGGTCGGCTGGAGCCTCGACGGGATCGGGGACGTCAACGGCGACGGGTTCGACGACCTGGCCGTGGGCGTGTTGCTGGATCGCCTGGACGAGGGTTCGGGCACGGTCCGCATCTTCTTCGGCCCCTGGGACTCGTGGGGTGACTACCTCGAGATGGAGGACGCGGACGTCACCCTGCGCGCAGAGCACCTGTACACCGGCACGGGCATGACCACGGTCGACGCCGGCGACGTGGACGGTGACGGCATCGGCGACATCTGGGTGGGTGCGCCGTACTCCAAGCTCGATCCGTACGACCCCGGCGCCATGGAGGTCGAGGAGCTCAAGATCGGCCGCGTGCACCTGCTGCTGGGACGCACGGTCTGGCCCTCGATCGTGGACCTGGGCGTGGACTCCCACCTCTACTTCACCGGCGACGCCGAGGGGGGCCTGATGGGCTCCACCATCGCCGTGGGCGACATCGACGTGGACGGCTCGCCGGACATGTGCGTGGGATCGCCGGGCGCGGTGGTGGACGAGATGGAGGGCGTAGGGCAGGTGCACTGCTTCACCAACCTGCACTTGATGGTGGCGGGCGAGCACCACCCCAGCGAGGCGCGCTTCATCGTGGTCGGCCCCGACGAGAACACCCGCGCGGGTACGTCCCTGGTGATGGCCGACTACAACGGCGACACCGTGCCCGACGTGGTGATCGGAGCGCCGTACTCGGACGAGACCGTCAACTCGGGCGGCTCGGTGGCGGGCTTCCCGGGTGGGCCGAGCCTGCCCATGGGCTACCCGGCCTGGGGCTCGGGCGGCATGTACGTGCAGGGCGACGAGGAGAACGGCTGCCTCGGCTACGAGCTGGCCAGCGCCGGCGACCTGGGCGAGGACGGGTTCGAGGACCTGTTGATTGGCGCCCCGGGCACGGACGCGGACCACGGCGAGGCCGTGGGCCGGGTGTACGCGCTGATGGGCCGCGCGCCCGGCATGCCATTCCCCACGTCCACGGACGACATCCCGATCCGGGTCGAGGGCGAGTTCACCATGGACCGCATCGGTACCCACCTCGCGGGCGTGGGCGACCTGGGCTGGGGCTACCCCGTGTTCATGGTCGGCACGGCCCACGCCGATCACAACGGCCACGAGGCGGGCAAGGCCCTGATGTTCCACTCGGGCATGACCCTGGACGACGACAACGACGGCTACTCCGAGATCCTGGGCGACTGCCGCGACGACGACCCCGGCAGTCACCCCGGGTCCACGGACGACACCGACTCGGACGACGACTGCGACGGCTGGACCGAGGACGACGGCGACTGCGACGACGAGTGCGCCAACTGCTTCCCGGGCGCGCCCGAGATCACCGACGCGCTCGACAACGACTGCGACGGCGACATCGACGAGGTGGACGCGGCGGCCACCGACGAAGACGGCGACGGCTGGTCCGTGGAGGACGGCGACTGCGACGACAACGACGACGCCGTCCACCCGGGCGCCACCGAGGTCTGCAACGAGGTGGACGACAACTGCAACGGCATGCTCGACGAGGCGGACGAGTGCTTCGAGACAGGCGACGACGACGACGACGACAGCGCCGAGCCGAACGACGACGACGACTCGGCCGTGCACGACGACGAGGGCGGGTGTGAGTGCACGGTGGGCGATACCACCGCCCACGGATCCACCCTGCTGCTCCTCCTCCTCGCCGCCCTCACGCTGCGCCGACGCTGCTAAGGTCCTCCCCCGGCCGATGCTCCGTAGGAACCCCACGGGTCCGGTCAGGGGACTGGGGGCGAAAAGGGGGGAAAAGGGGACGCTCACAACTAAACAACTTACTCAAGGCGATGCCGTGGCTGCCCGCGGATCCCGCGCCCACAACGTCTGCTGATCCGGATCGATCCTGACCTTGTGCACATCCCCGGCGGGCAGGTCGTCGATCACCACCTCCAGCTCGCGGCCGTCCATCACCACGGTCCGCCACACCGGCTGCACCTCGCGCCGGCTCCCCAGCTCGAAGCAGACCGGCACGCGCAGGTGCGTGGCCGGTCCCTCCTGTACCTGCTCCAGCCGCAGGACGATCCCATCATCCCGCACCTCGTAGCTCGCCCCCACCTCGGGCAGGACGTGCCCGTGCACCCACGCATCGAAGAACCAGCTCAGGTCCGCGTCCAGACGCTTCTCGAGCGCTGCCCTCAGGTCATCGGTGCTGATGTCCCGGTGGTCCGCAGCCCCCGCGATCGCCCCCAGCGCGTCCACGAAGACCTCGTCTCCGAGCCACGCGCGCAGCATGTGCATCACGTACGGGCCCTTGTTGTACCAGAGGTAGTACCTTCCCCTGCCGCCCAGCCGGTATCCGGCCAGCGCCAGCCCACCCGATCCCTCGTCCAGCCGGGCGTCCATCCGCCAGCCGCGCAGGCGGGCGGTGTAGTCCTCCTCCCCGAAGTAGTGGCTCGTGAACAGGTGGGACGAGTACTCGGCCAGCGACTCGCTGATCCACTGGTCCGCGTCCCCGGACCAGCCCACCACGTGGCCCCAGTACTGGTGGGCGATCTCGTGGGCCAGGATCGCGGAGCCGAAGTGGGGCATGTCCCGCTCCGGGTTGTCCACCCACTGCACCACGCGCCGGGCCTTGTTCACCAGGATGATGCCCGGCGGGCCCTGCCAGAAGCCCATGTTCTCGACCATGTTGGCCACGTCGAGCTCGCGAAACGGGAACGGCCCGTACAGGTCCTCGTAGAACTGGATCACGCGGCTGGCTTCATTGGCCGCGTCCGTGGCGTGCTGGCTCTCCGAGGGCGTGAAGAAGGCGCGCACCGTCACCCCGGATGGCGTGGTGGCCTCCTCGACGCGCGTGTAGTTGCCGATGATCATCGATGGGAAGTGCACGGCGACCGGCTCCTCCCAGCGCTCCGTGCGGGTCTGACCATCGTCGTGCACCGCGACCGTGGAGCCCGTGCCAGCCATGCGCAAGGTGGACGGGAAGTGCACGGTGGCGGCAAACGTACCCCGATCCGAAAACCCGTTCATCGGGTACCACGGCCACGTGTTCAGCGGCGTGTAGGCGTCGCGCGACAAGGCGATCAGGGCCTCGCCCGAGTAGGCGATGGTCAGGACCTCGGCCTCGCCTGGCCCCAGTGGGCTGGCCAGCGGGACCAGCAGCTTGCCGCGGTGGTGCACGAACGGACGATCCGCACCGGTGAAGTCGAGCACCCGGACCACCTCGAAGTCCACCAGCCGCTGCTTGATCGGATTCCAGGTGCGCGACACCAGGTCGAGCACGACCGCGTTCACGGGCTGCTCGGACGCCGTGAGCGTGACCGACACCGTGTTGTGGATCTCGGACAGACCGGTGGGGCCTCCGGGCGGGATGATCAGGTCCATGTCCCAGGCCACCAGGTCCACGCGACTGTCTCGCAACGTCGGGGAGTGACTGCAGAATCCCTCCACGTGGTGACCGACCAGGGTTCGCTGGTGCCCGAACAGCGCTACCCGACGACCATCCTCCAGCGCACCGGCGGGGTCGTCGAGATAGCTCAGCCAGCGAAACGGCAATGGGGTGTGCTCCTCGAGATACGGCTTCAGCCCATCGAATCCGAACTCGGCGAACACGAACGACTCGCCCTCAGGGTCGTTGAGCCGGTGCTCCAGCCGCAGCACCTCCAGGTTGAGACCCAGCCCCCAGCGCTCGTCCGAGTACACCTCCCAGCGGTTGGCCAGTATGGTCCGAGCGCGGGCTGGTACATCCACCGTGGCCGCGTCCTCTGGGGGCGCGAGTCGTGCCAGCGTTTCGGGATCGGCAGCCAGGAAGAACGCATCCTCGAGTGGCCCCTCCAACCGATCGTGTCCGGTCTTGAGCTGTAGCTGGTACCGCTCCACATCGTTCGGCGGTTCGTAGGTCAGCGTTCCCCCGCCGACGTAGACGTAGCCGAGCGGCTCGTCCACGGAGTCGACGATCGGGACCAGCGTGCCTCCCATCATCACCACCCGCAGGCGATCTCCCTCGAACACCAGCTCGTCCACCGAATACCCGACCCCGACCAGCCGAGGATCGAGGTAACGCTCGAGTAGTTCGTCGATGGACGGGGTCGAGGGAGTCTCCGCCCAGGCGGAGAGCGACATGCTCGTTGCCGATGCAAACGCAATGAATACGAGTAGTTGAGACATTCGCCCGGGTGAGCTGGTCGACCTCATGCGTACCCCCGTCCATCCGGATCATGGAGCAGCCGGGAAGGGGCGCGCCAGGAAAATCGGTTGTGCCTCGAACAAGTCGGAGGATCCCCCCGTCTCACCCCCCGACAACACGGACCGGGACCCACCCGGAACACTGCAAAGGAGAGGGACGATGACCCGCACGATGACCATCGCAATCGCAACCGCCTTCACCCTCGGCCTGGTGACGGTCCTGCCCGCAGGCGCCATGGCCTCCACCAGCGGCTACGCCAGCCTCGACGCCGACGTGAGCCGGGCCTTCGCCAACGGCCGGCTGACCCGCGCCGAGCGCGACGAGGTGCGTAGCCTGATGGCCCGCGCCGACAAGATCATCGACACCGCGCAGCGCGACGGTGTGATCAGCCCCGGGGAGAGCCGGCGTATCGACAAGGCCACCTCCGCGGCGACCAGCGCGTTCGACCGCTTCCGCGGCAACGGGGCCACCGCGGTCACCGTGCGCACCGTGACCCCGCGGCCGGTGCCCGCCGTGGTCTTCCGCCCGGCGCCCAAACCGAAGGTCCGGGTGGTGGTCAAGCCGCACAAGGTGCGCATCCGGATCCGCTGAACGGAACACCCAACCCACAGCAGCCCGGGGTCGGTACGCCGACCCCGGGCCTTCGTTTGCGTTCGTGGTATGGTCCCGCCCCCGGAGGCGCTCATGCTCGAGATCGCCGAACGCGCGGCCCGCGAGGCAGGCCGCATCATGCGCGAGGGGCGCGCCTGCGCCGTGCAGCACAAGGGTGCGGTCAACCTCGTCACCGAGATCGACCTGGCCTGCGAGACCGCGGTGCGGGAGATCCTGGCCCAGGGTGATCCCGGCATCCCCGTGCTGGGCGAGGAGGAGGGCGGCGCGGAGGGCGCGTCCACCCGCTGGATCGTGGATCCCCTCGACGGCACCACCAACTACGTGCACGGCTACCCGTCGTACTGCTGCTGCATCGCCCTGCAGGACCGCGGTGAGCTGGAGATCGGCGTGATCTACGACCCGGTCCGCGACCAGTGCTACCGGGGCCAGCGCAGCCGCGGCGCGGACCTCGACGGCGCCCCCCTGCGCGTGAGCACCTGCGACGACCTCGACCGCGGGCTGATGGCCAGCGGCTTCCCCTACGACCGCCGGGAGCGTATCGACGAGTACCTGGCCTACGTGCGGGCCTTCGTCCTGCGGGCCCAGGGCTTCCGCCGGGCGGGCGCGGCCGGCATGGACCTGGCCCTGCTCGCCGCCGGCCGGGTGGACGGGTTCTGGGAGTTCGGCCTGCAGCCCTGGGACGTGGCCGCGGGCGCCTTGCTGATCCGCGAGGCCGGGGGCGAGGTCACGGACATGGACGGAGGGCCGCTGGACGTGCAGCGGCCGCGGATCCTGGCCAGCAACGGCCTGCTGCACCAGGCCATGCTCGAGGTGATCGCCGAGCTGCTCTGAGCCCTAGCTGTAGGTCCACAGCCAGAAGGGGATGGTGACGTAGTCGCCCTGCAGGCCCTCGATGGGCTCGGACGTATTGCCCGCGTCCGCCATCACGATGCCCAGCAGCAGCCAGACCTCCACGTTGGTGGTGTCCGCCGGTTCGAAGTAGGAGAACGTGCCCAGGCCGTTGAGGGAGCCGTCCGTGCCCGGCATCAGCCACACACCCTCCATGTCGCCCGTGCCGGACGCGGACTGGTACTGCGGCCCCACGGTCTCGCAGTAGTCCCCGAACGTGCCGTCCAGGGTGGGGATGTAGCCGCTGAAGTCCTCCCCGAGGAACATCTCGTCGAGATCGGGCACGCTGAGGATCTGATCGCAGCTGACGAACCCCAGGGGGTTGAAGTACCACTCGTACCAGGTGGGGATGTCACCCTTGTAGATGGCCCAGTCCTCGGGGCAATCGTTGAAGGTCTCGACCCCGGCGGTCCAGGTGAGGATCTCGTCCATGTACTCGTAGAAGTCGTCGCCCTGGTTGGCGCCGTACGTGTAGTCCGCGGTGATGTCGAAGGAGATGGTGCACAGCGGGTCGTACGTGGTCTCCTCGATCATCACGTGGCTGTATTCGATCGCGGCCGTGCCCCCGGCCACGCCGCCGTTGGCGCTGAACGAGATGTCGAGCTGGAATCCGAAGGGGCTCTCCGGCCCGATGAACACCGAGTCCTCCGCCTCGTCGGAGAAGTCGATGCCATCGAAGGCCTTGACCTTGCAGGTCCACTCCTCCATGTCCGCGGTCTGCTGCGCCGGGATGTCCGGGTTGGTGATGCCGGTGGCCGAGCCGTTGCGCAGCCACTCGTAGGAGTAGGCGATCGGGTCGCTGTCCTGGTCCGTGGACTCCACGTCGATCACGCACACCAGGGCGTCCTCGGTCCACGGGCTCTCCGGCTCGATGTGGATCTCGGGTGTGGTGGGCGGGTGGTTGCCGGTGAACGTGTCGTCGTCCCCGGTGGTGTCGTCGTCGCCGGTGTCGTCGTCGTCCGTGACCGACGTATCGTCGTCACCGGTGTCGTCGTCTTCCGGGTCGTACGGCTGGGGGCACCCCAGCAGGATCAGACCGAGGATCAGGGTGAACAGCGTGGCCGTGTACAGCTTCATGGGGCTCCCCTCCGGGGTTCATCGCAGCCATTGTAGCAGCGCTCCAGGCGGACGTGGCGGGCAGGCGTGTTCACGGATCGATGGGCCGCGGCAGCGGGAACTCGGCCTGGGAACAGATCCAGGCGGCCTTGGCCTGCATGCCGTCGGTCGGTCGCGTGGGATCCCGGTGTCGCGGATCCGGCAGCACGGTGGCCAGCATGCACGCCGTCTCCCGGTCGACCGCGGTCGCCTGCACGCCGAAGTGGTGGCTGGCCCCGGCCTGGGCGCCGAACACCTGGGGCCCCCACTCGACCTCGTTGAGGTAGACCTCGAGGATCCGTTCCTTGGGCAGCAGCGCCTCCATCCAGAGGGTGTAGAGCGCCTCCAGGCCCTTGCGGGACCAGGAGCGGCCCTGCCACAGGAATACGGTGCGCGCGCACTGCATGGTCAGGGTGGACGCGCCGCGCAGCTGGCCGCCGGCCTGGCGCTCGGCCAGGGCAGCCTCCACCTGGTCGAGGTCGAACCCGTCGTGCACCCAGAACCGCTGGTCCTCGGACACCAGCACGGCCTGCACCAGCTCGTCGGAGACCTGGTCGAGGGGGACCCAGTCGTGGCGCTGGCCCGGCAGCTCGCCGTGGCCCATGGCCTGCACGGCCCGCTGCACCCGGGTCCCGGTCGTGGGCGGGCGGGTGATGCGCAGGGACGCGACCTGCAGGGGGGGACAGCCCACGACCACGAGCAGCAGCGCGGCCAGGCCGGCGAGCAGGCGGCGGCGCCAGGGGCCGCGCGCTGGTCGCGGCTTGCGTGCGTTGCTGGCCTTGCGCGGCTTGCGCGCGGCCTTGCCCCGCGGTGAACTCCTGCTCCGGCGCCTCGTCCTGGCCATGAGCCCATCATGACAGCGCGCGCTGGGGTGGGGAAGGGAGCGTGGTAGTAATGCGCCAACACTGGCGCAACGATCAGGCAGACGCGGCCGCGTCGAACACCTGCACCACCACCGGATCGGGATCGTCCTCGGTCACGAACGTCTCGTAGAACGCCTCGATGTCCGCGACCACCGCGCCCCAGTCCTCGATCTCGTGCATGTCGCCGTACGAGTCCCCGGACAGGTAGTCCGCGTCCATGGGCGTGGCGTAGAAGCGGTCGTCGTGCCGGTACTCGCCCTCGCCCCCGCTCTGGGAGTCGAGCTCGTTCCACGACTCGACCGACGCGTCTGCCCGGATCAGCAGCCACAGGGTGTCGCCATCGCGCTTGAGATAGTACGTGCGGTGCTCGTAGCCCATGTCGTTGGCGTCGAAGGTCGCGACCAGGTCGTCGGCCGTGCCCGCCTCGCCGTCCTCTCCCGGGCTGGTGACCTCGAAGGTGCTGACGTCGGTCGACGACAGGGTCAGGTCCTGAGCCCAGCCGTCGCGGAAGGGCGCGGCCAGGGCGTACTCCATGCCCTCGGTCAGCTCATCCACGGGCAGGGCCACGTGGTCCACGATGTCGACCAGCTCGTCCACGTCACCCTCGGAGTGGAAGGCGACCGCGACCCCCTCCTTGACCACCGAGTACAGCAGGGCCGTGGTGTAGATGCCCGGGTCGGCCGCGTCCTCCGGCTCCGGGGGCTCGTAGATCCCGTCGCAGGCGCCCGCCAGGATCACGCCTGTGAGCAGCAACGTCAGCACCGGGACCCGGGCCGGCACCGGGACGTGCCGCGCCGCGCGCAGCAGCAGCGCGCCGCCCAGGGCCAGGCCTGCCACGCCCAGCAGGTGTGGCCAGCTGGCGCCCAGGGACTCCACCAGCCCGGGCACGGCGATCGCGGCCTCCTGGGACGCGGTGTCCGCCAGGGAGAACGCCTCGTTCAGCGTGACCGCGTACCCGGTCTCGGCCGTGTCCGTGAACATGGGGTACTCCATGGCCATGGCCGGCGGCTGGGCCGAGATGTACCCGGCATGGAGAAAGGTGTCCGCGACCTCGCGTACGCTCGAAGCAAAGACCTGCATGGTTCCTCCCGCAGTGTTTTCGTGGTTGCACGGGATCTTTGCAAGGACGGTGCCACCCGGCCGGGTCACCCGCTCTCAGAGGAACCTGGAGCCGCTGCCCGCGTCACCGAGGCGCTCGTCACCGTCCGCGATCAGCCACATCAGCCGAGGCACGAGCCGTCGCATCTCGTCGCAGTGGGGGGCCGGCCCGCGGGCCGCGCCGTCCCGGGCCACGACCTCCCCGCGGCAGTCGCCCGCACACCAGGGCCGGACCTCGCAGGTGCGGCAATCGTCGTAACGGCCGACCTCGTAGTCGCGCCGCACGTGCTTCATCACGGGCGAGCGACGGAGGATGTCGGCCATGGACTCGACCGTGGCGTCGCCGCAGCGCCACGGCTCGCCCCGGTGGTTGGGGCAGGGGTAGACCGCGCCGTCCGCGTCCAGGAACACCACCTTGCGGCCGATGCCGCAGTTCGTGCGCGCGCCGCCGCGGCGGCACACCTCGCGAGTGATGCTGAAGAAGTCCCGCTGCAGCAGGGGCCGCAGCTCGGGACGGCGCGCCAGCAGGGCCAGCACGTGGTCCAGGGCCGCGGCCTGGTCGGGCGCGCGCTCGGGTTCGGCGGCCGCGCGCCCGATCAGGCGCAGAGGGATGAAGCGCACCTGGGAGGCGCCGAGCGCCAGGGCCAGGTCGGCGTAGGCCTCCATCTGCGCGAGGTTGTCCCGGTCGTACACCATGCTCAGGGTGACGCCGACGCCGGCGTCGACCAGAGTGCGGACGCCGAGTGTGGCCTTGCCGAAGCTGCCCCCGCCGCGGACCGGGTCGTTGACCGCCGCGGTCGGGCCGTCCAGGGAGACCTGGACGTCGACCTCGAGCTCGGCCAGGCGGCGGGCCACCTCCGGCGTGACCAGCGTGCCATTGGTCGAGACCATCGTGGCCACGCCGAACAGGTGGGCCGTGTCCCGCACGAGCGTGTCGAGGCGGTCCATGTCGAGCAGCGGTTCGCCGCCCAGCACGATCAGGGAGGCGCCCTCCTCGAGCAGGGACGCGGCCGAGCGCAGGGCAGCCACCAGCTCGCCGGCGCTGGCCTCGGCGCGGTCCACCGGGTTGTAGCAGTGGGTGCAGCGCAGGTTGCAGCGGTTGGTGGCGTTGACCGTGACGTTGGCGATGGACAGCGCGTCCTCGATCGGCCGGACGCGCCCGATCACGCCCATGGAGCGCAGCAGGTCGATGGCCTGGCCCACGTCCGCAGCCACGGCCTGTGCGGGCCGGCCCCAGCGTCGGGCGAGCTCGTGTACCACCCGCTCGGGCCGGCTGCGGCCGTCCAGTGCACGGATCAGGTCCTCGAACTCGGCGTCGCCGACCACCCAGGCGCCCGCGCCGGCCCATACCAGCAGGCGGCGCTCGCCGCGGGCCTGCACCAGGTCTGGCTGGCGCGCGCGGAGCTTCCTGGATCGGCTCACGACGCCCTCCTGACCGGCAGCCAGCCCGGGACCGACACGGCCGCGGCCACGACCAGCGGCAGCGCGAGGTAGCACCAGTCCCGTTCCTGCCACGCCGCGCCGAGCCCGTTGAAGCTGGCGTGCAGCACCACGCCCATGGCCACGCTCCGCGTGGCCAGCACCAGGCCGCCCAGGGCCGTGCCGATCACGGCCATGGCCACCATCATGAACACACCGGACTGGTGGTGCATGGCCGCGAACAGCACGGTGGTCACCCCCCACGCCAGGATCGGGTGCCGCGGCGCGCAGCGCAGCAACGCGCCGCGGAAGTACAGCTCCTCCCCCAGGGGGATCAGCGTGACCAGTAGCAGGCCCTGCAGGGTGGGGGTGGACAGGCGCGGAGGCAGCTCCATGGGACCGGCGAGCAGCAGGGCCGAGCCCACGGCCAGGGCCACGCCCAGGACCAGGGGGCCGATCCGGGCCAGCCACGGTCGGGGAGCCACGAACGGCGGGGAGCCTCGGCGGGCGAAGCTCGACGCGCAGGCGATCAGCAACGCGGCGGTGACCAGCGTGTGGGACTCCACTGGTTGCCAGTGCAGGGTGGAGACCACGGCCAGCAGGGCCAGCGTGCCCACGGCGATCCCAAGGTCCTTGCAGCCAGCCATGCGCGCCTCCGTGCCCGATCGTGGCCTGCGGTGCGCGACCCGTCAATCGATCCCGGCGGTGTAGAATGAGCGCCGTGGACAGCAACACAACCGATCCGGTCGTCGTGGTGCTCAGCGACCTGCACATGGGCGCGGGGCGGGAGCCGCAGACAGGTCGGTTCTCCCGGCTGGAGGACTTCTTCCACGACCGTGAGCTGGCCTCGTTCGTCGACCACCTGTGCGCCGAGCCCGACCGCAGCGGACGGTCCGTACGGCTGGTGCTCAACGGTGACGTGTTCGACTTCATCACCGTGGCCGACGTGCCGGACGATCCGTCCGTGGCCGGGGCGGGGGTGCGCCTGACCAGCGCGGAGCGCAAGTTCGGCCTGCCGCCCACGGCGAGCGCGACCGTGTGGAAGCTGGACCGCATCGTGGAGGGGCACCCCGAGGTGTTCGCCGCGATGGGGCGCCTCCTGGCCGCGGGCCACGAGCTGGTGGTGCTGGCGGGCAACCACGACCCGGAGCTGTTCTTCGGGCCGGTGCAGGAGCGGGTGGTGGTGCACCTGGCCGACGCCGCGGGCGAGCCGGTGCACGCCCTGCGCGACCGCGTCCGCTTCAGCCCCTGGTTCTGGTACGAGCCCGGCCGCCTGTACGTCGAGCACGGCCACCAGTTCGATCCCTCCAACGTGCTCAACCACCTGCTGTGCCCCCTGCACGTGCGGCGGGACGGCCGCTCCGAGATCGACCTGCCCCTGGGCAGCTTGTTCGTGCGCTACCTGCACAACGGGCTCAAGCGGTCCAACCCGTACATGCGCAACTTCGTGTCCCTGGACGACTACCTGACGTTCCTGGGCAGCCAGGACATGCTGCGCACCGCGCGCCAGGCGTGGCGCAACGCCGGCTTCATGCTGCGTGCGCTGCGGGCCACGCCCCTGCGCTCACGGCGGCACGCGAGCTGGCAGCGGCACTGCAGCACCCGCGACGCCCTGGCCAGCGACGACATCTCCACCGAGGAGCTCGCGCAGCTCGAGGCGCTGTGGCCGGTGGAGAGCGGCCGCACCAAGGGGCGGCTGCTGCGCACGCTCGTCGCACCGGCCCTGCGCCAGGTGGGTGTGGGCGTGGTCGTGCTGGTGGTGACCCTGTACCTGTGGGCCCTGGTGCTCAACCTGATCCTGGCCGTGCCGTGGCTGGCCGAGGGGCCGTTCGCCAAGGCGAGCTGGCTGGCGCTGCTGGCCGTGGTCACGTTCGCGGGCGTAGCCCTGGGCATGCGCTCGTTGGGGCGGCTGCTCAAGACCCGCGGTGACGCCACCTTTCAATCCCTGGCGCCCCACGCGGAGAGGATCGCGCGCATCCTCGACGTGCCGTTCGTGACCATGGGTCACACCCACCTGGCGGATCGCCGCGAGCTCCCCTCGGGGGCCCTGTTCATCAACACCGGCACCTGGACCGCGATCCACGGACCCTGGGATCGGATCCAGCCCCACGGCCGGCAGTTCACCTTCGCCCGGCTGGACGGCGAGGGATTCCACCTGCGGCGGTGGGACCACGGCACGTCCGACGAGGTGGAGGTGGCCCTGTTCGAGGACCGCCGCGACCCGTTGTTGCGTCGCCTGCTGCCTCGCACCAAGGACGTGGCCCAGCGCCGCAAGCTCCCCCGCGAGTGAGCGCGGTTGACGCCTGGCGGCCCCGGACCCGATAGTAGCTCTCGTGAGGGCACGCAAGGCCAAGAGGGGCCGTCGACCGAAGAGGCGCCGCTACAGTCTCAAGGTCCGCCTCGCGATCAGCGCGGTCAGCCTGGTACTGTCCCTGGCCGCGCTCGAGGTGGGGCTGCGCCTGGCCGCGCGCTCCTACCTGGTGCGCACGGTCACCGCGGTCGAGCAGATCGACTACTCCCCGGGCACCCACCGGATCCTGTGTGTGGGCGACTCGTTCACCTTCGGCGGGCTCACGACCCGTGACCAGACCTATCCCAAGTACCTGGAGCGCGAGCTCCGCAACCGGCGGCCCGGCATGCGCTTCCAGGTCTTCAACCAGGGCGTGTGCGAGTACAACACGTACCAGGTGCGCACCTTCCTGGCGCAGTGGATGGAGCTGTACCAGCCGAGCACCGTGATCCTGCTGGTGGGCTCGTCCAACCGCTACAACCCGTGGGGCCACGACGGTGACAGTTCGGCCTTCACCCGCGCCCTGCGCTCCCTGGGCCGGCTGCGCACGGTCAAGCTGTTCCGCATCATTGGCGTCAACCTGTCGGCGAAGGTGCTCGCCTGGCAGCCCGCCACGCCGGCCGGGGGCCCGGTCGGCCTCGACGGACGCCCCACCGGGGAGAACTACTTCCTCGCGGCCGAGGGCTGGCAGGCCACCATGGCCCAGGTGCGCTCCCCCAGCGACCAGCCCCTGTGGGACGCCTGGTATCGCTACAACACCCACGGCGCGGGCTTGGCCCTGGCGCGGATCGAGCAGGCCGAACAGGCGGGCTGGACCGACGACGGCCTGCTGGTCTCCAAGGGATTCTTCCTGTCCCGCGCCGGCGAGGTGGACAAGGCGGTCGAGGCCTACGACCGCGCCGAGGCCGAGTACCCCGACAGCGAGCTGGTGCGCAACCAAGTGGCCCACTTCTACTACTGGGCGGCCGAGGAGGCCGTGCGCGGGGGCGACCACGACGAGGCCGTGGCCCTGCTGCTGGACGGGATCCGCACCTGGCCCCACGACGAGTACACGTACTACGCCCTGGGCAAGGCCTTCGAGCTGCAGAGCCGGTACGACGCCGACCACGTGGTGGCCGAGCTGCGCGCCCTGCTGGACGCCGACCCCTCGCTGGCGGACAACGGCAACTTCCTGGGCCAACTGCAGCGGTTCGAGGGCCTGGAGCAGTGGCAGGACGAGGTCCGCGACTGGATCGCCGACGACCTCGACGCCATGGCCCGCACGTGCCGCCGCCACGACACCGACCTGGTGCTGCAGAACTACCCGGTCGACTACCCCACGCCCAACGAACTGCTCGCCGCCGCGGCCGCGGAGCACGACCTGCAGCTGGTCGACCAGCGGGCCGCCTTCCAGCAGCGCATCGAGATGCACGGCCGCGAGACCTACCTGCTCGACGACGACCACTGCACCCCCACCGGCCACCAGCTCATGGCCGCCCAGGTGGCCCGCACCCTCGAGCCCCTGCTGCAGTGATTCGCTAGCCCGGGCCGAAGAATGCCCTCTCGTCGTCGGCCAGGGGGCGGTCGGCGCGCAGCCCCCGCACCACGTCCACGACCAGGGCGATCAGCAGGACCATGAGGAACAGCACCAGCTCGCCGCTGATCCACGAGATCTCGCCGGCCAGCAGGTACTCGTGCGCCAGGTACAGCAGGCCCGCGGTGGTGGTCGGCAGCAGGAACGCGATGGGCAGGGCCACGTGCAGCACGAACGCCCGGTCCAGGGAGCGGCCTGCGCGGCGGTGCAGCACCAGCAGCACCGAGAACGGCAGCAGCAACAGCAGCAGCCCGCCGAGCACGAGGCCGTTCCACAGGTCCATGAACGGCACCTTCCAGTACAACAGGTAGCCCGCCGCGGTCACGAACACGCTGGCCACCAGGGGGCGGCCCAGGGGCGTGGCGCCGCCCAGCTCCTGCACCACGTAGCGGCCCGTGCGGGCGAAGCTGTCCAGGGTGGTCAGGGTGAGCGCGGCCAGGGCCAGCGCGCCGATGGTGGAGCCGACCACTGCCGGGATCCCCAGGTGGCTCATGGCCTGGCCCAGGGCGCTGGCGAACGCCTCGCCCACCTGCACGCTGGAGCCGAACACCTTGGCGCGGAACTCGTCATGGGAGTACGCCGACGCGATCATGGCCGCGCTGAGCAGGGCCAGCACGGTCTCGCCCTGCATGCCGCCATAGGCCACGGGGAAGCCGTGGCGCTCGCTGGGCAGCTGCTTGGACGTGGTCCCCGCCGCGATCAGCGAGTGCCACCCGCTGGCCGCCCCGCAGCTGATGGTCACGAACAGCATCGGCCACAGGGGACCTCGCACCGAGTCGAAGCCGACGAAGGCCTCCATCAGGATCTCGGGCCGCCCGATCACCAGCCCGGCCAGCCCCAGCACCAGGCCCACGGCCAGCACCGAGCTGTTGAGGTAGTCCCGGGGCTGCAGCAGGATCCAGACCGGCGTGTAGATGGCGACGAAGGTGTAACCCACGAAGATCGCGGCCCACCAGGGGGCGGACAGGGCGATGGGCAGGTGCACCACGCCGACCCAGGTGCACAGCGCGACCAGGCTCACGCCCACCACGGTGGTGGTGCCGAGGGGCACGCCGAAGCGCATCATCAGCCCGCACAGCACCGCGATCGGGATCAGCGCCAGCGTGGGGAACGCGGCCGTGGGCGTGCACACCAGCGTGTTGACGATCACGTACAGGAAGATCGCGTAGACCAGGATCCCGCCCAGGGCCAGCACCAGCGAGGCCATCCGCCCCGACGTCGGTCCCAGCCGTTGCCGCACCACCTCGCCCATGGACCGGCCGCCATGTCGGGTGGAGGTCATCAGCGCGTAGTAGTCGTGCACGCCCCCCAGCAGGATCACCCCCAGCACCATCCATAGGACCGCGGGCAGCCACCCCCAGATCAGCCCCACGATGGAGGCGATGATCGGCGAGGTACCGGCGATGGACATGGTGTGGTGGCCGAACAGCACGATCGGCCGTGTGGGCACGAAGTCGCGGCCGTCGTTCACGGCCGAGGCCGGGGTCTTGCGGTCCGGATCCGGGCGCACCACCGAACGGATCGAGGCGCCCAGCCCGGTGTAGCCCGCGGCCAGGGCCGTGTATCCGGTCGCCAGCAGGTGCAGCGCGTTCATGGGATCGGATCTACCCCATGAGCGGGGTCGATAGAAGGGGGCCGATCACCGCCGCCGGCGGGCCCACGCCGCGATCGCCAGCAGCGTCGCGGCCGTCGCACCGCTGGAGTGCCCGGCCACGGTGCAGTCGCAACCGCCGGGATCGTCGTCCGTGTCGTCGTCGTCGTCGTCCGTCGGCAGGTCGGGCTCCTCCACCCACAGGGTGAGGGTGGCGCCGGTGCTCTCCCAGTCGTTCTGCCGCGGGTCCAGGTCGCCGTCACCCACGTCGGCCACGACCACGAGCACCACGTCCACGTCGTCGAGCACCTCGGTGGACACCGAGGCCTCCTGCCGGGTGATCACCCCGTAGGTGCGGTCCAGGATCACGTCGTCGCCCGTGTCGATGCTGACCATGGACAGGGCCCAGCGGTCCTCGCTGGACTCCGCCTCCAGGTCGGCGTGCACGATCCACCCCGTCTCCGGGTAACGGATCTGGGCCGCGCTCGAGCTCAGCTCGGCCATGGGGTCGTACAGGTCGATCACCACCGGGCCCTCGCGCAGTGACCAGTCGCTGGCCGTGCCGATCAGCGGCAGCTCGATGCCGATGGTGGTGTCGGCCACCTCGCCGTGGGTCAGGTGGTTGGGATCCCACTCCTCGCCCAGGAAGAATCGCCACTCGCCGAACTCGCGCCAGGCCAGCTCCACGTACTGCTCGTCCCCGGTCGGGAGGGCGAGGTCCGCGGCCCAGTTCGCCTCCAGCCAGCGCTCCAGCGCTTCGATCCAGGGGTTGTTGTTGCCCGACGAGCCCTGGGCCGAGTCCGCCCACAGCTCGGCCGTGGCGCGGGGTGTGCCGTCCCCGAACCGCTCGGCCAGGTACTGCAGGAACAGGAACGAGCCGTACTCCTGCAGCTCGCCCTGCGCGAAGTAGTCCAGCGGCAGGTGGCAGTTCTGCTGGAACGCGGCCGCGAACGCCCAGGTCGCCTCCACGCCCGGGAAGACCCAGTCCTCGGCGAACACCGCCGAGCCCTCCATCAGCTGTGGATCCTCCACGCAGTCGGTCCACAGCTGCAGGGCGTGGTTGAGCTCGTGGGCCACGACCGCGCCCATCCAGTCCCCGCCGCTCTGGCGGTTCACCACCAGGTGGCCGGTACAGCGGGCGTGGGTGTCGTCCGTGCTCAGCACCTCGGGGGAGAAGTAGCCGCCCACGCCGATGTCGGTCTCGTAGATGTACAGATCCATGGCGCTGGACCCGCCCTTGCCGCCGTCGTCGTCCGGGTGGTCCCAGCCCCAGTCCTCGACCTCCATCGCCCACGACAGCTCGAGCGCCTCGAGCACCGGATCCACGAGGTGCTCGTCCTCGAGCAGGTAGTGCACGCGCACCGGGTAGAGCTCCGAGTCCACGTACGCCTCGGTCTCGGGTCGGTCCCGCACCTCGCGCATTCCGGACAGGAAGTCCCCGAGCAGGTCCGTCGTCTGGCAGTCCAGGGGCATCGCCCCGGCGAGGTGGGGGACGAGCAGCGTCAACGGGATGAGCAGGTGGCGCATGGCGCGCATACTAGCGGAAAGCTGCCTGGCGCGGGGGATCAACGCCTCCTGCGGACCCCCAGCAGCAGCGCGGACAGGCCGACCGTGGCCACGCCGATCGGCGGGTGGGGCAGGGGAGCGGCCGAACAGCTGCAGTCGCGCCCGTCGTCGTCATCGTCGTCGTCGTCGTCGTCGCCGACGCTGTCGTCGTCGTCCGCCGGCTCCTCCTCCTGTTCGACCCACACGGTCAGCAGCGCGTCCACGCCGTCCCAGTCGTCGGCGTTGTTGTCCAGGTCTCCGTCCCCCACCTGCGCCACCAGCACCACGATCGTCTCGGTGTCCTCCACCACCGTGGTGCTGACCGACGCCTCGCCCTGGCCGACCGCACCCCGCACCCGCTCCAGGATCGTGTCGTCCCCGGGATCGAGGCTCACCAGGGTCAGCGCCCAGCGGTCCCCGTCGGCCTCCAGGTCTGCGTGCACCACCCAGCCCTTCTCCGGGTGGCGGATCAGGGCCGCGCCCGAACTCAGCTCGGCCATGGGCTCGTACGCGTCGATCTCCACCGGCCCCTGCTCCAGGGACGCCAGGCTGGCCGTACCCATCAGGGGCAGCTCGATGCCGTAGTACGTCGTGTCGGGCGAGCCGTGCTGCAGGTGCTCGCCGATCCAGTTGGCGCCCAGGAAGTAGCGCCACTCGGCGAACTCCTGCCACGCCAGCTCGGTGCGGGTCTCGCTGCCCTGGGGCTGGGGCATGTCGTCGGCCCAGTGCTCGGTCAGCCACCGCTCCAGCGCGTCCATCCAGCGGTTGTCGTTGTTCCAGTTGCCCTGGGTCGCGTCCTCCCACAGGGCCACGGTCTCGGCGGGCGTGCCGTCGCCGAAGCGCTCGGTGAGGAACTGCAGGAAGATGAACGAGCCGTACTGCGGCGGCATGGCGTAGTCGTAGTAGTCCAGCGACCGCCAGTACCCCTCCTGGTAGCCCGCGGCGAAGCCCCACGCCGACCCGTACTCGGGGTACACGAAGTCCTGGGCCTGCACGGCCGACGCCTCGAACAGCTGCGGATCCTCGGCGCAGTCGGTCCACATCTGCAGCACGTGGTTGAACTCGTGGGGCACGGTGATGCGCACGCTGTCGGGATCCATCAGGCGGTTGATCACGATGTGGCCGACGCAGCGCACGTTGTCCGCCTCCTCCCACCAGTCGTCCGGGGACGCGTACCCCCCGAACTCCGTGTCGGCCAGGTAGTAGTCCAGCCCGTCCGTGCCACCCAGGCCGCCGTCGCTGCCGGGCTCCTCCCAGCCCCACTGCTCGACCTCCATCTCCCACGACAGCTCGGCCGCCTCCAGGGTGGCGTCCACGAGGCCCTCGTCGCCCACGAGGTAGTGCACGCGGATCGGGTACAGGTCGGAGTCCACGAAGTGGTCGCTGTCCGGCCGCTCCCGATCGGGGCGGCCGTCCAGCAGCGGCGGCACGAACCCGCAGGGCAGCGGAAGCTCCGCGGTGGCGGCGGCGGGGGTCAGCAGGGTGAACAGGATGGCGAGGGTCGGAATGCGCATGCCGGCATCGTACCGCCGGCGGCCCGGTGCAGCCGGGGAACTTTTTGTCCCCTCTCAGGGACGGTCATCGGCCGGGGGCTCGTCGATCCCCGTGCCAATCCAGGCGCCCATCACCGCCCCGAGGAACCCGGCGACCGCCGGGCTGCTGGTCCACATTCAGTGGCTCTTGCACCCGATCGTCACCGCGAACCCGATGCCCAGTGCGCCCCCCGCGATCCCCCCGGCGACACCTTTCCAGCGCTTCTTCAACCAGCCGGCCATGTGAATGCTCCGTTCGGTACGAAGAGTCACCTCGGGGTGGAATCGGTGCAACCTTTCTCAGATCTGGTACGCCTCCAGGATCGCCCTGCCCTGGTCGGGGAGGCGGGTGGGCTTGCCGTCGCGGCCTACGGCGGCGAGGCGGATGGTGCCGGTGAGGATCACGTCGTCGTCGCGGAGGATGCGGTAGTCGAGGGTGACGGTGACCGGGGACAGGCGGGCCACGGCGGTCTCCACGACCAGGTCGTCGTCGAACTGCGCCGGGATCTTGAAGCGGATCCTGGCCTCGACCACCACCAGGCCGAAGCCGGTCTGCTCCAGGGAGCCGGGGGTCATGCCCTCGGCCGTGAACAGGGCGATGCGGGCCCGCTCCAGGTACACCAGCAGCTTGCTGTGGTGCACGATGCCGTACATGTCCACCTCGTCGAAGGCCACGTGGATCGGGGTGCGGTGGGGGACGGGCATGGAAGCTCCTACAGGCCGTCGGCCTCGGCCAGGGCCATCATCACCGTGCCGACCCCCATGGCGAGGTCGTCCACGAGCGGGATGCCCACGTAGTTCTCGTACGAGGTCGGCACCGTGCCGAACGAGGTGTCGGCCACGGTCAGGTGACCGTCGTCCTCGGTGGTGATCATCGACTGCACGCCGTCGACGGCCGCGGCGAGGGCGGGCCGGTAGGTCTCCTCGTCCAGCGCGCCGCAGCGGATCCCGCGGGCCACGCCCGCGGCGAACAGGGCCGTGCACGAGGTCTCCAGGTAGTTGTCCGGCTCGTCCGGCATGTTCAGCACCGTGTAGAAGAGCCCGGACTCGTCCTGGTATCGCACGAACGCGTCCACCAGGTCGCGGTGGATCGGCGCGACCGTGTCCCGCCCGGCGTGGTCCGCGGGTGCCACGGACAGGTACCAGGCCCCCACCGCCACGATCCAGCCGTTGCCTCGCCCCCAGAACACCGGTTCTGCCGGCACGGTGACCCCGTCGGCGTCGTCCCACGCGTGCAGGAACAGCCCCTCGTCCGGATCGCGGCACAGGTCGGCGAAGATCGCGACCTGCTCGACGAACAGATCCAGGTACGCCTCGTCGCCGGTCAGGTCGTACATGGCCACCAGGTAGCCGCCGAACATGAACAGCGAGTCGATCAGCAGCTCCTCGCGGTCGGGGAACTGGGTCCCCCAGTGCAGGATGCCGCCGTCCGAGGATCGCGGTGCGGTGGCCAGGTAGTCGTCCACCTGGGGGGGGATCAGCGCGTAGGACGGCTCGCCCGTCAGCCTCATCAGCTCCACGGCCACCATGTTGGGCGCCACCCGGTCGCTGGCGTCCGGGTACCGGTCCGCGATGTCCGCGTAGTAGTGGTCGACCCAGGTCGCGGGGTAGTCCAGCACGGTCGGATCTCCCCCGCGCTCGGCGATCCGGACGAACCCCATCATGTACACGGCGTCCATCCAGTCCCAGTACATGTCCCCGGCGGGCTGGTCGGTCATCCACTGCGTCGCGAGGGCCCCGGCCAGCTCGGCCGTGGCCAGCGCGTCGTCCGCGGGCGGATCATCGGGAGGCGTGTCCTCGGTGGGGCAGCCCGCTAGCAGCAGGGCCGTCAGGAGCGCGGCTGTCGTCCTCATGAGGGCTCCACGAAGGCGCGGTTCCACGAGTCGGGCTCGTAGAGGGGGTAGACCTCCCGCAGTACGGGCAGGATCTCCTCGAACGGCACGTCGTCCCGCGTGCCGCGATCCGCGAGGTACTCGAACTGCAGCCGGCCGTCGGCCGAGTGGGCGTGCAGCAGCGCGTCACCGTGGCCGTCGAACTCCACGGGCACGATGCCCCGCCGCTCGCAGGTCCCCGGGTCGAACGATGGCGTCGCCCTGAGCCAGCGGCCGTCGAGGTACGCCTCGACATACCCGTGGAACACGAACACGTCGGTGCCCATCAGGCGCCGCAGATCGTCGGGCACCAACCGGTTGCGCAGGTCTGCGAAGTGCAGCCGCGCCGGGATGCCCACGCACCGCAACAGCGCAACCACCAGGGTCGACTTGGGGATGCAGAAGCCGTCCCCGCGGGCCAGGGTGGTACTGGCCCGGTAGGCGTCCGGGTCGGTGAAGTCCACCTTGACGGTGTAGACGATGTGGTCGCGGACCCTGGCGAAGAGACGGCTCGCCGCGTCGGCCGGATCGCGAGCGCCCGCGGAGACGTCTCGCGCCAGCGCGCTGACCGCCGGGTGATCGAAGTCGATGAAAGCGGTGGGCCGCAGGGTCGATTCCACGCCAGACTCCGACGCGACTGGAGGGCTTCTCCGGCTCGCGGTGCAACGAATCTACACGCTGGCGTGCGAAAGATCCGCGCGGGCGGGCGAAAACCTGCCCATGTACGAATGATCCCTGTGACAACTCCAAAAGGTGCTGGTATATAGAAGCCCTCGGCCGGGGGCACCGACTGCCCCGAGGTGCCCGGAGAGCGAGAACCGAAACATCTTGGGGCTAGAGAACTGGAGAGCGAGATGAGGAACCTGAGTCTGATTACGAAGCTGTTCATCATGGCCATCCTCGGCCTGGGGCTCGCGCTGTACGGCTGCCCCCCGACCACCACTTCGGACGACGACGACGACAACGACGACATGGCTGACGACGACGACAGCCAGACCGACGACGACGACAGCCAGACCGACGACGACGACGACGACAGCCAGACCGACGACGACGACAGCTACGCTGGCTACTTCCACGACCAGGACATGGCCGGCGTGCCCGCGTCGAACCAGTGCGACGGCTGCGAGTTCACCTTCGACATCACGTACACGACGATCAGCCAGACCGGCACGTGCTTCTTCTGCTGGGACTTCGATGACGGCACGTACACCCTCGGCTACGACGCCGACTACATGTACGGCAGCTACGGCCCGTACGAGATCGTCTTCTACAACTACGGCGGCTCCTGGGTCATCTGGTACATGGCGTACGGCCAGTACGGCGGCCACGACGTCGCCACCTTCTGGATGGACGACTACTACGGGTACAACTTCTACCAGTACGGCTACTGGGACATCGCCGGTGGCAACATGACGGGATACGCCTCCACCACGGAGTCGTAGACCGGAACCCTTTCCTCCGAGCCGAGAGCGGGGCGGTCTTCGGACCGCCCCGTCTTTTTTCAGGGGACGCAACTTGAGTCGCTCCACCCTGCCGATCCTGGCGGTCGCAGCCAGCCTGCTCGCCGCCCCCCGCCTCGGTGGCGCCGACGAACCCGCGGCGGGTGACGACCTGACCCTGCTGGCCGCCGGTGAGTACACCCACGAACGCGGCTTCCGGATGCTGCGTCGCGGTGCATGGAGGGCGGCGGCCCGGCAGTTCCGCGCTGCGCTGCAGAATCAACCCGGGGCGGCCGGCCCATGGGCCGGCCTGGCGCTGGCCGAATGCCGGCTGGGCGAGCTCGAACAGGCCCGTCGCGACGCCGACCACTCCGCGAGCCTCGATCCGGATCAGCCGCTGCTGCACACGGCCCACGCCTGCCTGCTGGAGGCCGAGGGGGACGTGAACGGTACGGTGGAGATGTTGCAGGCTGCGTCCGACAGCTCGCTGATGCCGGTCTACCCCACCCAGTGGGCCTGGTTCCTCATCCGCCAGGGCCTGTACGCCGACGCCGAACTGGTGGTCGACCGGATGGCCGCCGCCGGTCACCAGGGCCAGACCGTGGAGGCGATGCGGGTGCGCTGTCGGCTGGCGGCCGGCGATCTGGAGACCTCCTCGATGAGCGTGGAGGAGGTGCGGATCGTGGCGCGTACCGCGCGCTCGGGCCTGGCGCTGGAGCTGCTGCACGCCCTGGCCGCGGACACGCTGACCCGCGAGGTGACGACGTCGTACCCCTTCCTGGTCCCTCGCTCCGGCGGGGTGGACGAGATCGTGCTGCTCAAGGCCGAGGCCCAGCGCCGCATCGGCCTGCTCGACGAGGCCGAGGCCGAGGCGGCACGCCGCAAGCGCGATCCCGATGATCCCGTCGGCTGGGCCGTGCTGGTCCGGCTGGCGTGTGACCTGGGGCACCTCGATGAGGCCGAGCAGTTGCTCGGCGAGGCCCAGCGAAGCGCGCCGCTCGACCCGTCCCTGTTGCTGAGCGAGGCCTACCTGCGCCTGGCGCAGGGGGACCGGGCGTCCGCGGAGTTCGCGCTGGAGCTGGCCCGCTCGGCCGGCGTCCCGGCCTGGGATGACGTGGTCGAACAGGACATCGTCGCTCGGCTCTGACGCCGCGACGGATCAGGGCAGCTGCACGCCCTCCACCTCGACCCCGGGCGGGACCTGGTCCTGCTTGAGCTGCACGGCGCGGGCGAAGGCCTCCTCGGCCTCCTCGCGACGGTCCAGCTTGGCCAGCACGTTGGCCAGCAGCATGGTGCAGTCCGGCTCCTCGTCGTTGATCTCCAGGCAGGTCCGCGTGGACTGGTGGGCCTCGTCGTAGCGGCCCTCGTTGAACATGGCCTGGCCGTAGGCGCGGTGCATCTGGGGATTGGCCTGGTTGGCCACCAGCGCCTGGTGGGCGTAGTGCAGGACCTCCTCGCTGCGGCCCAGGTGCTCCAGCTGCAGCACCGAGGAGTACAGCGCCTCCATGTGGTCGGGGTACGCCTCGTACTCCCGCACGAAGTACATGGCCGAGGCCTCCTTGTCTCCGTCGGCGTCGGCCATCACGCCCATGGCGAAGTTGGCCCACGGCGGCGAACCGCCCTCGGCCAGCGCCGTGTCCAGCAGCGGCCGCGCCTCCTCCAGGCGGCCCAGCGCGACCATGGCCGCGCCGCGGTAGCCGGTGACCGCGGGCACGCCAGGCAGCGCGGCATCGGCCTTCTCGGCGTGGGTCAGCACGTCGGGGTAGCGGTGGCTCTCGAACAGGATCTGCAGCAGACGCGTCCAGGCGCGCGCGTTCTGGCTGTCCACGGCCAGGGCCTGCTCCATCTTCACGATCGCGCCGTCCACATCGCCGCCCATGGCCAGCACGTTGGCCTGCAGCCCGAGGATGCTCGACTTGCCCGGCGCGACCTTGTCCGCCTCCTCCAGGTGTGCCATGGCCGTCTCGAGGTCTCCCTGGCGGGCGCATATCTGCGCCAGCGTGGCGCGCGGATCCACCAGCCGGGGCTCCTCGGCCACCACCTGCTCGAACAGGTCGCGGGCCTCGGCGCTGTGGCCCGTGCGCATCGCTGCCTGCGCCTGGGCGAAGCGGGCCAGCACGCCCATCTTGTCCTTGGGATCGGGCAGCGTCTCGTCGTCGTCGATCTCGACCTGCGTGGCTACGTAGCCCAGCGCCTCGAGCCTGGCCGCGGTCTCCGCGTCGATGCTGGCCGCGCTGGCGCTGCCCTCGATCTCGGCCCGCCCGGCGAGCACGGCGGCCAGCCGGTCGCGGACCTCGGGCTGCGAGTCCGACAGGTCCTCGTGCTCCACGGGGTCCTCGGCGATGTCGAACAGCTCCGGCCGGGTCGATCCGATGTACTTGAAGGGCCACTCCACGACCATCCGCTGCTCGGACCAGCCGAAGTGGTAGCGCACGTACAGGCTCTCGCCGTACAGGGCGCGCAGCTCGGGCTCGGTACCCCCGACCGTGGGACCGAGGTCGATCCCATCGAACAGCGTGGAGTCGTCCTCGTGGGACAGGCCGGCCGCGCCCAGCAGGGTCGGGGCGACGTCGATCAGTCCCACGGGCTGCTCGACCAGACGGGCCTCGACGCCGCCGGCGGGCGCCATGATCAGCGGGACGTGCATGGTCGCGTTGTACACGAAGATGCCGTGGTGGTGCTCCTTGTGGTTGCCGAACGCCTCGCCGTGGTCGCCCGCGATCAGGATCGTCGTGTCCTCGGTGCGGCCGAGCCGCTCCAGCGCGTCGAGCAGGACCCCGATCTGGGCGTCGGTGTAGGCCACCTCGCCGAGGTAGGGCCGCTTGGGAAACCTGTCGACGTACTCCTGGGGTGGCGCGTACGGGTGGTGGGGATCGAACAGGTGGACCCAGCCGAAGAACGGCTCCTCGGGGTGCAGCTCCAGCCAGTTGACCATGTCTGCCACGACCGCGTCGGCGCGCCGCTCCGAGCGCCACACGTTGCCGTCCATCTCGTAGCTGGCGGCGATCTCGTCGTAGTACTGGTCGAACCCCTGGCCGAAGCCCCACTTGTGGTTGGTCACGTACGCGCCGACCGACGCCACGGTCGCGTAGCCCGCTCCCTGGAACCGCTCGGCCAGGGTGACCGCGTCCTCGGAGAGGAAGGCGTCGCCATTGTCCCGCACGCCGTGCCGGTCCGGGTACTGCCCGGTCATGATCGTCACGTGCGAGGGGATGGTCAGCGGTGTGTGGGCGAACGCACGGCGGTAGGTGACGCCCCGGGCGGCCAGCGCGTCCATCCGTGGAGTGCCGCCGTGGGGGTTGCCGTACACGCCGAGGCGGTCCGCCCGCGTCGTGTCCAGGGTGATCAGCAGCACGGACGGGCCGTCCGGTCGGACCTCGGCCTCGGTGGCGGGCTCGCCCCCCTCGTCCCCGCCCTTGTTGCAGGCCGGCAGCAGCAGCAGCGCGGTCGACACCGCGAGGATCCATGGTCGCATCGGTTCACTCTCCGTGGGCCCGTGGGACCGGGCCCGGCGGTTATATCGCAATCGGCCCTGGTTCAGGGGAAATCGGCCTCGGGCGCGAAGCCGTCCGCGTAGGACCGGCGGTTGACGTACTCCCAGAACTCGACGATGGACTCGTCGTGGGCGTTGACCAGCGACTGGTAGCTGGCCAGCTCCAGGGACAGGGCCTGCAGGTTCAGGCCGGTGCCGAGCACGCCGTCGTCCGGGTTGCATTCCTCCAGCGGCTCGATCTCCATGGCGGGGAAGCCCTTGGGGTAGCGGAACCCGGCCATGGCCGGGCCGATCACCTCCCACGCGTCCGCGTCGCCCTCCGAGCAGTTGGGCCGCGTCCACATGCGGGTCATGTCCGTGCCCTCGGGAGCGTCCCACTCGACGTGCCACGATTCGGGCACCACGTCGAAGATCTCGGGCAGGTCCAGGAAGTCGGGCAGCACCACCCGCTCGTCCGTGGTGTACGTGGAGATGACCCCCGTGGCCTTGCCCCCCATGTCCACGCCCGACTCCCAGACGAATGCCAGGTGCCGCGACGGCAGGTCCTCGAACACGCCGTCCCGCGCCACCTCGCGCACCGGCATCCACACCCGCTCCTCGAGCTGGCCGCCGATGGCGGTCCAGGTGGCGTCGTCGTCGTCGCCGGTGTCGTCGTCCTCGGGCGGGTCGCCCTCGGGCATGTAGGGGTGGTTGCCGGTGCCGAAGCCGATACCCACGTAGCCCGCGTCCTGGTACTGCCGCCACGACAGCACCAGGATCGGGTCGGGCCAGTAGTGGCCCGGCGGCGGCGGCGCCATGTCCAGCCAGGTCTCCACGGGCAGCTCCGTGTCCAGGGGGATCTCGATGCCCTCCACGTCGCAGTCGAACTCGAAGTCCTGCGGCTCGCTCACGCCGAAGCGCAGCCGCTCGATGTGCTGGGTCATGGTGGGGAACAGCGCACCGGTGCCGTACGACTCGAGGTTGAGCGCCAGCTCCAGGGCGATGCTCAGGTCGTACACCCCGCCCGCGGCGAACACCGTGTGCCGGCCCGGCAGCATGCGGCCCTCCCAGCCCTCGGTGAGCGCCTCCTCCGAGCCCACGATCTCCACGTTCTCGGGGATGTTCCAGGCCAGCCCGAACCCGCTCACCTCGCGGTTGCGGCCCAGCAGATCGCCTGCGGAGATGGCGATCGGGCTGTGCTGCAGCGACGGGATGGCCATGGCCACGGCCACGTTGCCTGCGGTCAGGTCGTCCTCGTCGAACCGGATGTTGCCCGCGATGTCGCCCAGGCCGTACGACACCGTCGCGCGTGCCAGCGGCACGATCACCTGCCGCGGTACCACGCCGGCGAGGCTGGTGTAGCGGTACCCCTCCGTGGCCATCGCACTGACCGACACCACGCCCTCGAAGTCCCCGTCGAGCACCACGAAGCCGTTGGAGTCCGTCTCACCGGTCACCAGGAACTCGTGGCCATAGGCGATGCCCACCAGCGCCTCGGGCACCGGGGTGCCGTCGATGCCGTCGACCACGGTCACCTCCATCCGGCCGTCTGCGACCACGTCCACGGTGGCGGCCTCGGCCGCGATGCCCTCCCACTGGAACTCGATGAGGGCCGGCCCGATGGCCTTGGGGACGAGGTGACCGCTCTCGTCGATGGTGGCCCGGTCGTCGTTGGTGCTGTGCCAGGTGCCGCCGGTGACGTCGTAGAACCCACCGTCCCGGGTGCGGGCGAACGCCTTGAGGTCGAGCTCCGAGAACTTGTCGATCTGCACGTAGGACGGCCGGATCTCCAGGTCGACCACCTCGTCCGGGTCCAGCTGCTCGCCGGTCTCGGTGTTCCCCGGATCCCGCTCCTCGGGCTCCTCCTGCTTGCAGCGCACTGCCAATATCAGCACCGGGGCCAGGGCGATCACGACCACGCGTCGGGCACGCATGCGTACCTCCTATCGCAAGAAACACCTATCACAACTTGCAACGTAGACCACTCCCCTCTATATGACGAGGGACCGAAACGACACGGAGAGGTCCTCCATGCCCAAGTACTTCGACAAGGTCTTCATCGCCAACCGCGGCGAGATCGCCTGCCGTGCGATCCGCTCGCTGCGCGACCTCGGCATTCCTGCCGTGGTCGGGTACTCCGACTGCGACCGGCTGTCGCTGGCCGTGCGCATGGCGGACGAGGCGTACCACCTCGGCGGCTCGCCCGCCGCCGAGAGCTACCTCGACGGCGACCACATCATCGAGGTCGCCAAGGCCGCGGGCTGTGACGCCCTGTTCCCCGGCTACGGCTTCCTGGCCGAGAACGCCGACTTCTCCGACGCCTGCGCCGAGGCGGGCATCACCTTCATCGGTCCGCCCGGACACGTGATCCGCAAGATGGGCGAGAAGGCCGAGGCGCGCCGCTCGCTGGCCGCCCTGGGGCTGCCGGTGACACCCGGGATCGAAGACGTGAACGGCCCGGAGGATATTCGGGTGTTCGGTGAAGAGGCGGGCTACCCGCTGCTGATCAAGCCGGTCTTCGGCGGCGGCGGCAAGGGCATGATCCGCATCGACGCCCCCGAGGAGATCGAGGAGGCGCTGGCCACCTCGAAGTCGGTGGCGGCCAAGGCGTTCGGCAACGACGCGATCTACGTGGAGAAGCTGATCCTCGAGCCGTCCCACATCGAGTTCCAGTTCCTCACCGATCGCCACGGCAACGGGATCCATTGCGGGGAGCGCGAGTGCTCGGTGCAGCGCAACCATCAGAAGCTGATCGAGGAGGCGCCCTCGACCAAGCTGTCGCCCGAACAGCGCGAGACGATGGGTCGCCGGGTCGCCAGCGCCATGGCCGAGCTGGGCTACGTCACCGCCGGCACCATGGAGTTCCTCTACAAGGACGGCGAGCTGTACGTGATGGAGGTCAACACGCGCATCCAGGTGGAGCACGTGGTGACCGAGCTGGTGGTCCGCCAGGACCTCATCCGACACATGATCAGGGTGGCGGCGGGCGAGCCGCTGGGCATCACCCAGGACGACATCACCTTCGACGCCCACGCCATCGAGTGCCGGATCAACGCCGAGGACCCGCAGGCGAACTTCGCGCCGAGCTTCGGCAAGATCACCTACCTGCGCCAGCCCGTCGGCCCGTTCGTGCGCAACGACACCGGCGTCTACGAGGGCTGGGAGGTGCCGAGCTTCTACGACTCGCTGTTGACCAAGGTCTGCGCGGTCGGGCCCGACCGCGAGACCGCCATCCGCCGCGAGCTGCGTGCCCTGTCCGAGACCCGCTTCCGCGGGGTCAAGACCACGGTGCAGCTGCACCAGCAGGTGTTGCAGCACCCCGCATTCGTCAGCGGCGAGTACGACACCTCGTTCATCGAGCGCCATGGTGACGAGGTCATGGCCTACGAGGCGGAGGAGGCCTACGGAGCGCTCGGCCGCATCGCCGAGCTGGTCGCCGAAGCCACGGCCCTGGGCCGGAACCCCCACTGTCGCTGAGAACCGGAGGAGCGCAACCATGACGTCCCCGTTCGACCCGCTGAAGTCCGCTGCCGAGAACCTCGCTGGCCTGCGCAACGCCGGCAACAACGTCTTCCTGGTCAACACCGGCCCCCGCGACACCGGCCAGAGCGACTTCAAGAACCGCCTGACCTTCCACGACCTGATGAAGCTGCCCGAGCTGTACGAGCGGGCCGGCTACTTCGCGGTGGAGATGCACGGCGGTGCCCGCTTCCACCAGGACATGATGCACAACAAGGTCAGCCCGTTCCGCGAGTCGCTGGCGTGGAAGAACCGGCTGAAGCACACCATGACCCAGACGTTGATCCGGTCGACCAACGTGTGGGGCTACCGCGCCTACCCGGCCAACGTGATCCAGCGTACGGTGGAGGCGTTCCTGCCCACCATCGACGTGTGGCGCTGCTTCGACTTCCTCAACCACATCCCCAACATGATCCCGGCGGGCGAGGCCGTGCTCAACGGCGGCAAGATCTTCGAGCCCGCGATCTCGTACACGTGGTCGCCCGAGGCCACGGACGAGTACTACCTCAAGGTGGCCGGCGAGATCGTCGACACCTTCGGCGGCCAGTCCGGCATCATCCTGGCGATCAAGGACATGGCCGGCGTGGCCCCGCCCGCCAAGATCGCCCAGCTGGTCGACAAGATGCTGCAGAAGTGGCCGGAGCTGGTGATCAACTACCACCGCCACTCCACCGACGGCCTGGGCGTGCCCGCGGTGGTCGAGGCGGCCGTGGCTGGCGCGCGCATCATCGACATCACCGACGACGCCTTCTCCCGGTTCTACGGCCAGCCGCCGGTGCAGGCGGTGTCCCACCTGCTGCGCGAGCGTGGCCTGAACCCCTGGCTGGACATGGACGCGGTGCACGAGGCCAACGACGTGGTGCGCTCGTTCATCCAGGACTACGAGCCGTTCGAGTCGCCGTACAAGGGCTTCTCCTACGACGTCACCGCCCACCGCATGCCGGGCGGGGCATTCCCCTCGTCCTTCGAGCAGGCGGAGAAGGGTGGCTTCCTCCAGGCGATGCCGTCCATCCTCAAGGGCATGGCCCTGGGCAACCGCATCATCCACTACTTCGACGTCACCCCGGGCTCCCAGATCAGCTGGACCACCTGGGCGGCGATCATCCAGCGGCTGTACAAGGACGGCGGCGGGCGGGCCGTGGAGCGCACCCTGGACGTGCTGGAGCGGTTCGTGCGCGGCGGCCAGGACTTCGACGGCCTGCCCGAGGACGACAAGGACCTGCTGCTGAGCCTGTACTCAGGCGCCACCGACGACCTCAAGAACCTGCTCATGGGCGCGTACGGCCCCCTGCCCTTCGGCTGGCCCGCGGACTGGATCTACCAGTCTGCCTTCGGCCCCGAGTGGCAGGCCAAGGTGGACGAGCGCCGGGATGCCGGCACCCACCCGCGCGTGGGCGAGGACGAGGATATGGAGGAGAGCGCCAAGCGGCTCGCGGGCGAGCTGGGCCGCCTGCCCACCGAGGAGGAGCTGATCCTGTACATGGCCCACCCCCAGGCGGCCGTGGACTTCCTCCTCTTCCGCGAGACCTACGCCGACACCACGGTCCTGCCGACCGCGGTGTGGTTCAACGGCCTGCGCGAGCGGGGCTGCGTGGTGGACTTCGAGATGGACGGCAAGCCCCACCACATCGAGCTGGTGATCGTGGGCGAGACCGGCGCCGACGGCTTCAAGCCGGTGGTGCTGGCCGTGGACAACACGCTGATGGAGTTCACGGTCGAGATGCCCGAGGCCGCCGGCAAGGGGCAGGCCAAGCGCGTGGCCTCCAAGGCCGAGCCCGGCGAGATCAGTGCCACGGTCAAGGGCAACCTGTGGCGTGTCGGCAACCGCACCCGCGTGCTCGCCGAGGGGGACCACGTGGAGGAGGGCGAGGAGGTCGCCAACCTCGAGGTGATGAAGACCGAGAACGCCGTCTTCACCCCCGTGGCAGGAACCGTGACCGAGATGGTCGCCGACAAGAACGACGTGGTCGAGGAGAACCAGCTGCTGATGGTCATCGAGCCCGGCGACCCGCCCACCCTCGAGGACATCGACACCGAGTAGATCTCTCGTTCTGGCGCAGGTAGCCCCGAGGTAAGCCCCGGTCCAGACTGCATCGAAGAAACCATCGTTCCGTGCGTCGGTCCCCCTAGAGTGCCGACATAGAGGAGCGGAACGATGAGAACTATCACCAAGCGCATCTTCCTGGTCAGCGGTGTGACGATCCTGGGACTCGCACTGGCGTCCTGCACCGCGTTCAACCGTAAACCCAGCGCCGCCGCGGCCCCGCCGCCGGTCAAGATCGTCAAGGCCGAGCCCGCCGTCGTGGTCGTGCCCCAACCGATCACCGTGATCGTCCCCGAAGGGGCACCCGCCGCACCGGCTGCACAGCCCGCGGCCGATCCCACGCCCGTCGTGGAGTCCGAGCCGGCCGACGTGACCGAGCAGCTCGAGCCCAAGCCGCAGGCGCCGCCGTCACCCCTGCCCGTTCCCGGCATCGTGTACGTGAACGTCGCCCCCCCACCCAAGCGCGCCGAGGTCCGCCCCCTCCGGCCCGCGGCCGACTACATCTGGGTGGATGGCTACTGGGCCTGGCGCCACGGCAACTGGGTCTGGGTCTCGGGCGTGTGGACCGCCGCACGATCCGGCTGGGCCTGGGTTCCCGGCCACTGGGATCACCGCGCCGGCCGCTGGGTCTGGGTCGCCGGTCACTGGAACCGCACGGCACGCGCCGTCCAGCCCACGCCCGTGCGCCACGTGAACCATCACACGGTGCACCACAACCACCACAGCGGGCACGCGCACGGCAACAATCACCACGCGGGCCACAACAACGGCCACAACCACGGCAACAACCACGGCGTGCAGTCCAACGGGAATCACGGCGG
>CAZXHG010000021.1:0-209 GCA_964639985.1 uncultured Rickettsiales bacterium | reverse complement strand
ACGCCCACCGCCGTGCCCCCCGGCGCGTTGCCCGCGCCAACGACCGTGGGAACGACCGGGGCAACGATCGCGACCGCGGCAACGATCGCGGCGACCGCCGCGGCTCCCGCCGGGGCAACTCGAACGCCTCGAACGCCCGCGACTGATCCCCCCTCGCCCTTTCTCCCTCCCCCGCCCCCTCACTGATATGCTCCCGTCCAGGGACCTCC
>CAZXHG010000020.1:0-59211 GCA_964639985.1 uncultured Rickettsiales bacterium | reverse complement strand
GTTGTCGTCGATGAAGTTGCAGGTCTCGGTGGCCGCCGGGCTGGCGGCGGCGGTGCTGTCGTCGCAGTCGCCGTCGCAGGTGGAGTAGCCGTCGGCGTCGAGGTCGTAACCTTCGTCGATCTGGCCGTCGCAGTTGTCGTCGACGAAGTTGCAGATCTCCATCTCGCTGACGTTCACGTCCGGGTCGCTGTCGTCGCAGTCGTCGCCGCAGCCGGTGGCCAGGTAGCCGTCCCCGTCCAGGTCCACGTCGTCGGCCATGCCGTCGCAGTCGTTGTCGATGCCGCCGTCGCAGATCTCGGTGGCCCCCGGGTAGGCGGCGGGCTCGTTGTCGTCGCAGTCGTCGGCGCAGGTGTCGAAGCCGTCACCGTCGGCGTCGTCGGCGTTGAGGGCCGGGTCGGTGTCGTCGCAGTCGCCGAGGCACTCGTCCCAGCCGTCGAAGTCGTCATCCACCTCGTCCGAGTGCAGCACGCCGTCGCAGTCGTTGTCGACCCAGTCACAGGACAGCTCGGCGTTGCCCGGGTAGGCCAGCGCCTCCTCGTCGTTGCAGTCGTCGCCGCCGCAGTGATCGGCCTGGTGGCCGTCGGCGTCGGCGTCCGGGCAGGGCTCGAAGCGCAGGGCGTACTCGTCGCTCAGCACCACGGTGTTGTAGGAGCGCTCGAGGTAGTACCCCTGCAGGTTGTCCTGGATGCCGATGGTGGCCGACGCGCCGTAGTCCACGGTGGCGTCACCGAAGTTGACGTCCTGGTAGTGGACCTCGATGGCACCGTCCTCCTCGTGCAGCTTGACGACGAAGGTGGAGTCGCCCGTGGTGTAGTAGGGGTAGGCCAGCGCATAGTGCGGTACGTCGCGCCACTCGACCAGGAACACCCGGTTGGGCGCGGCGCCGGTCATGGCGTAGTACACGTCGCCGCCGCCGTCCGGGGCGAGGTTGTCCCACATGGCCGCGATCATGCGCCACGTGCTGTAGGGCAGCGCCGTGTTCTCGTAGTCCACGGCCGAGGAGCCCTCGAAGTGCAGCACGCCGTCGGCGCACACGGTGACCTCGGAGAAGGTCTGGCCGTAGAACTCGAAGTCGAAGCCGATGGACACCGTCGAGTAGCCGTCACCCGACAGGCTCAGCCCGACGCTGCCCGCCTCGAAGCTGTACTCGATGTCGTCGTACCACATGTAGCCGAAGCCGTCGGGCCCCCCCTGGTCGGCCACCGCCGGCCTGGGGAGTACCACCGCGACCGCGGTGAGGACGATGAGCGTTGGGACGAGGCAACGGTAGGTCATGGCGCACACCTTCTGTTCACTTTGCCAGTTGCTTGGACCAGCCCAGACAAAGGCTATCTAAACCCGCGCGCCAAACCAAGCGCCGATGTCAAGAAAAGGCAAAGGGTTCAACGGAAGACGTCTCTAACATCGGACCGGATCTCGGGCCTGTCGCGCGTCCAGCCAGGCGGCGACCTCCGGCCACACGTGCGCGGGTGCATGCATGCCGCAGATCAGATCGCAGTGGCCGAAGTGCTGTCCGTCTCGCTCGCGGTGATAGACGCGGAACGTCTTGTCCGCCGCCCCGACCAGGGAGAACCCCGAGGCGACCGAGGCCAGCGGCACGGCCAGATCCCGGTCCCCGGCCAGGCACAACAGGGGCGTATCGAAGGCCCGCAGCCACGCTCGGTCCGCGGCCGGATCGTCGTGCTCGCTGAAGGCGTCCCGGGAGGCCCACGTGAGCATCTGCCGCAGGATGTTCAGGGACGTGCGATCGAAGCCGTCGCGGACGCGCTGGTTCAGCAGATCGCGCTCGATGGAGCGCGGGTGCCACACCTGGATCGGCAACAGGTTGTGCGTGTGGTCGAAGTAGAACAGCCCTCCGCGCACCACGTACCCGAGGAGGTCCACGTGGAAGGGTACGGTGGGCAGCAGGCGCACGATCGAGGCATCGAGCGCGCGCCGGCCCACGCGCGCGCCAGCACGCATCAGCACGTTGCCGCGACCGAAGAAGAACGGCCCGGCGATGGACACCATCGCCCGAACGCGCCGCCGGGTCCGCGCCGCCAGCCGGTACCCGATCATGCCGCCGAGGCTGTGTCCCACGTAGCACAGGTCGTCCGCGCCGGAGACCTCGAGCACGCGGGCCACGGCCGCGGGCACGTCCAGCTCGATGTACTCCTCCACCCCGCGGGGGTGGCGGCTGCCCAGCGCCCGGGACAGGCCGTGTCCACGCAGCTCGAGGTTGAACGTGGAGTACCCCCGCGAGACCAGGTAGTTGGCGAACGAGCGACCGTCGAGGTGCCAGCTGAAGCGGTTCTGGGCCAGCCCGTGCACCAGCAACAGGGGTGGGCCGTCCCCGGTCAGAGGTCGCTTGACCACCATGGCCAGGGACATGCCGTCGGCGGTGGCGACCTCGAGCAGCTCGCGGCGCAGGACCACGGTGCGCCCACGGTCGACCACGGCCTCGACCACGGTCACGGGGAGCCATCTCCCGGAGCCGCGCCCCGCTGCACGAAGCGCTGCAGGGCGGCGACGAGCCGGTCCGGCGTGACCGGCTTGGCGATGTAGCCGTCCATCCCGGCGGCCAGGGCTCGCTCCCGGTCCCCGTCCAGGGCGTAGGCGGTGAGGGCGATGATCGGGGTGCGCGCACGCCCCGACTCCTGGCGCCGGATCTCCCGGGTCGCGCCATACCCGTCCAGCCCCGGCAGCCGACAGTCCATCAACACCAGGTCGATGGCCGCGCCGTCGTACCGCTCGACCGCCTGCAGCCCGCTGACCGCGGTCACCACCTCGCAGCCGACTCGCTCCAGCGCGGTGCGGGCCACGTAGCGGGACAGCTCGTCGTCCTCGACCAGCAGCACGGTCACCCCCTCGAGGTCGGCGCTCCACGACCCGGTCGAGCTGCCGGTCTCGTCCACGGCGGGCTCGCTGGCCGTGCTCATGTCCAGGGAGAAGCGGAACTCGGTCCCCTCGCCCTCGCGGCTCTCCACCCGCAACGCGCCGCCCATCAGCTCGACGAGCTGGCGGCTGATGGCAAGCCCCAGCCCCGCGCCCTGGCTGCCGTTCGCGACGGCCGACTGGGCGCGGGAGAAACGCTCGAACACCCCGGAGAGCTGGTCGGCGGGGATCCCCCGGCCGGTGTCGGCCACTGCGAACCGCAGCCGTCCGGGCCCATCGCTGTCCACCAGCACGCGTACGCGGCCATCGTCCGTGTACTTCAGGGCGTTGTCCACCAGGTTGCCCAGGACCTGCTGCAGCCGGTCCCGATCACCGCTGACCCACCGTGGCAGGTCGTCCCGGCAGTGCCACTCCAGCACGAGGTCGCGCTCCGCGGCCCGCTCGTCGTGCATCGCGAGCACCTCCTCGACCGCGTCGTACAGGTCGAACGGCGCCACGGCGAGCTGGATGGCGCCCGCTTCCACGCGCGCGAAGTCGAGCAGGTCGTGCACCAGCCGGGTCAACCGCTCCGTGGCCTGCTGGACGCCGTCGAGCTGGCGGTGCTGCTCCTGGTTCAAGATCCCCTCCCCCAGCAGGGACGACAGCCCGACGATCGCGGACAGGGGCGTGCGCAGCTCGTGGCTCAGCGTGCCCAGGAACTCGGTGCGAGCCGCGTTGGCCTGCTCGGCCGCCTCCTTGGCCGCGGCCAGGTCGTCGGCCCGCCTCTCCCGCTCCTGCAGCAGGTTGTTCATGTCCGACACCAGCAGGTGCAGGGCGGCGTAGATCGTCCAGTACGGATCCTCCTCGGCCAGGTCGTCCGGGGGCTGCGGCGGCGGGGCGAGCTGGAACTCCGACGAGCTGATCGCGTGGATGCTCTCCAGCAGCTGGCCCACGGCTCGCTGGTGGCTGGCCAGCTCCTCCCGCTGCTGCCGGAGCTGCTGGCGCAGCTCGTCGCGGCCCTGCGGGACGAACCGCCGCAGCAGACCCCGCTCGCGGTTGCGTGACCACTGCCGTACACGCTCGAGGGTGTTGTCCGGCGACAGCATCCCGGCGGGCAGCCGATTGCGCTTGCCGGCGCCACGCGTGGCCATCGCCCGCAGGTGCGCCAGGGCCTCCGCCTCGCTGACGAACGCGCGCGCATCCACGGCGGGCTGGAACAGGTTGAGCAGGTTGGCGGCCACCCGGGTCAACATGTCCGTACCCCAGAACGCGACCCCACCCATGGATGGCCGCGCCATCACGTCGCGAAGGAGCAGCTGTCTGGTGCGGGAGGAGTTGCCCGCATAGGCGGAGTAATCCACACACAGCCAGGCCCGGGCGTCGTCTCCGCAGTTCTCCACGGCGTCGAGCAATCCACCGAACAGGAGCGTGGTCTCCACGCCGACGGCGTCCCCGGCGTATCCCACCTCGCGGACCCGGTAGATGGTGCCCTCGACCTGCCACAGGTGGATGGAGTAGGCACCGTCGGCGCTCACGTAGGAGAGTTCACGCGGAAGCGTGGTCATGTCTCGTCCCGTCATCGAGCCGTTCACTCCTCTTCCAGCGCACCGAGCAGGTGACGCGCGAATCCACCCTCACCACACCAGCGGTCCATGCCCTCGAGCTCGTCGGCCGCCTCGATCTGCTGCTCCAGGGTCCGGCGCTGGCCCGGCTTGACGCGGACCAGCTCGCCCAGGGGTTCGCCGTGCAGCTGCTCCAGCGCGGTCATGCTCACGCTGGAGCGGGGGTAGGTGCAGCCGCTCTCCCAGCCGTACTCGGTGGCGTCCATCACGCCCTCGCGCAGCCAGTCGTCGGCCTCCTCGGCCCGCAGCAGGGCGAGGGCCAGCGCGGCCGAGGGCGAGGCTTGCTCCAGCAACGCGGGCACGGCCCGGTCCCGGTCGGCGGCGAGCACGTACAGCTCGTGGCGGTGGCGGACCAGGAAGGAGGCCGCGGTCTCGCCCTCCACGTCGACCCAGGGCATGTGGGCCCAGCCCTGCAGGACCTCCTCGACCGTGGTGGGCAGGGGTGGGGGCTCGTTCTCGTAGGGCTGCCGGTGTTCGGTGTGTACCGGGCCGGACCACATCGTCTGGAACCGCCACGTGGCCCAGTAGTCGTCCCAGTACAGCCGCAGCAGCCGCTGGCCGCCTCGCTCCCACAGGAACAGCCGCTGGCCGACGCGGACCACCGGTCCCAGCCACTTCACGGACGCGTCCTCGCAGCGGCCGTCCGCCGGGAACCCGGGTACGTGGACCGACGCGGCGATGAGACCGTCGTAGTCCCCCTCGAGCTCGAACAGCGACCACGTCGATCCGACCAGCCACTGCGTCTCGGTCAACGTCAACAGCCGGTCCGGCCACCCCCAGCGCACCATGGGCGGGGGCTCGTCCCAGCCACCGTCCGCGTACAGCGGGTGCACCAGGAACACCTCGCCGTCCGGCCAGCTCCACAGCCGCAGGTCGTCGAGCACCAGCCAGCGGCCCCGCGTCCAGGCCACGGCCGCGTCCGGCTCGTCGGGCAGGGGCCCCACCTGCAGCTGTACGGCCGCGGTCAGCGGATCCATCACGTCGATCCACCACGCATCCTCGCGGTACGTGGCCAGCAGGATGCTGCCCTCGGGGCCGGCCTGCAGCAGGTTGGCCACGCGGCCGGACCCTCCCAGCGGGAACATGCGCAGCACCTCGGGCGCGCCGCCGCCGTCGATGCGGATGCGGGACAGCGCCACCTGGTCGTTGCCCCGGTTGTCCAGGGCGTACAGCCAGTCCTCGCTCGTGGTCTCGGCGTGCACGGCGAGGAAGCACCAGGGGTGGTGGAACCGGCTGACGTCGATCTCCCGGAAGGTGTCCGTCTCCGGGTTGATCAGGGCGGCGCGCGCGTCGGTGTAGGGGGTCCACAGCACCCAGGACGAGCGGTACAGGTGGCTCGCGGACTCGAAGTCCCCGGCCGGACCTTCGCCCGCCAGCGCCACCCCCGCGACTCCCACCAGGACCCACCCCGCCAGTCCGCTCCACAGACGCTGCATTCGGCCTCCGCGGCCATGATATCATGCCGGCGGAGGGAGCGATGTCCACCGAGCCGCTGCGCTACCCCGTGGTCTCCCGGGACGACCTCAACGCGTTCTGGGCGCTGTTCGCCGACAACCTGGCCAACTTCGTGATGGTCGCCGCGCTGACGAAGTTCGTGCTCGGCATCCCCGACGCGATCATCTTCGGCCGCATCTTCCCCGGCCTGGGTGTGGCCCTGCTGCTGGGACTGGGGTTCTACTCGTGGCGGGCGCGCAAGCTCGCCCGGGACACGGGCCGCAGCGACGTCACCGCCCTGCCCTACGGCATCAGCACGCCGGTGCTGTTCGTGTACACGTTCGGCGTGATGCTGCCGATCAAGCTGGTCACGGGCGACGGCGAGCTGGCGTGGCAGGTGGGCATCGCCGCGGCATTCGTCGGCGGCGTGGTCGAGGTCGCGGGCTCGTTCCTCGGCCCGCTGCTGAAGAAGGTCACGCCGCGGGCGGGCATGCTCGGCACGCTGGCAGGCATCGCGCTGGTGTACATCGGCACCGTGCCGCTGGCCGAGATCTTCGAGGATCCGATCATCGCGTTCCCCGTGCTGGCCATCGTCTTCGTGGGGCTGGTGGCGGGCGTGCGGTTGCCGTTCGGCGCGCCCGCCGGGCTGGTCGCGATCCTGGTGGGCACCGGCATCGCGCTGGGGCTGGGCGAGGCCACGATCTCGGTCGAGGGCATCGGCGTATACCCGCCCGTGCCCGTGATCGGGGATCTGATCGCCGGCTTCCGCCAGCTCGCCGCCCACCCGGAGCTGCTGGTGATCGTGATCCCGATGGAGATCTACAACTTCATCGAGACCATGAACAACGTGGAGTCGGCCGAGGCCGCGGGGGACGAGTACCCGGTCCGCCAGTGCCAGGTGGTGGACGGCGTGGGCACCATGGCCGGGGCCATGTTCGGCTCGGCATTCCCGACTACCGTCTACATCGGACACCCGGGGTACAAGCGCCTGGGAGGGCGCTCGGGCTACGCGCTGCTGGTGGGCGTGATCCTGGCCATCGCCAGCTTCATCGGCCTGATCCAGTGCCTGCACGCGCTGATCCCGGTGGCGGTGGTGGCGCCGATGCTGGTGTTCATCGCCATGGTCATCTGCGGCCAGGCATTCACCGCGATCCCGAAACGCCACGGCGCCGCGGCCGCCGTGGCGCTGATGCCCCACGTGGGCGCGATCCTGATCACCAAGCTGGGCAGCACCCGCGACGCGATCAACGACGTGTACGCGGCCGGCGTCGACCTGGCCAGCCCCGACATGCTGGGTGCGATGCTCGGCAAGGGCGTGCACTTCACCGGCCACCTGGCCCTGTCCCAGGGCGCGATCATCTCGGGCCTGATCTGGGGCGGCATGACCGCCCTGCTCATCGACCTCAAGCTCCGCGCAGCAGCCGCATTCGCCGCCGGCGCCGCCCTGTGCTCCCTGCTGGGCCTGATCCACGCTCCCTCCCTGGGCATCCACCCCAACGCCTTCGCCCTGGGCTACGCCATCATGGCCGCGGTCTTCTACGCCCTGTCCCTGGGCAAGGTGGAGACGACCACGGTGCCGGAGGTGGACGAGGACGACTGATCCCGCTTCCAGCGATCGTGCCGCGATCCGGGCCTACTCGACACCCCCCTCCCCTTCGGCATCTGTGCTTCCCGCCGGGGCGAGCCTCTGGGGTGACACCTCACCCACCACGTTCGTCACGGGGCAAGGCGGGTCATGGATCACGGCGACGCCCCCCGGACGTAGCTGGAATTCGCCACATCCCAGGTGTACCGCAGCGTGTACAGCGCTTCGGTCCAGGTCTCCTCGTCCACGGCGACGCGGGTGCCGCGGAACTCGAACCAGGTGGCGTCCGGGGCCACGTGCCACTCGCCGGTCTCGAGCACGTAGGGAGGGCCGTCGTCGGGGTGCATGCGCGGGCCGACCTCGACCATGTCGGTGAAGGCCTCGGTGAAGCGGCCCTGGGCGTCCACCGCGATCACCGCGAGGATCTCCAGGGGGCAGGCGCCACAGGCGCCGGAACCCAGGGGGCTGAGGGTGGTGCGGTGCACGAACACCAGGTGCTGACCGCTCCGTCGAAGACGAATCCCGCAGGCAGCTCCCGCGCCACCGTCACCGCCGTTCCGTCCGCGGCCGCAGCACCCGCGATCAGCACGCACACCAGGATCGCAGCGATCCTCACAACCCCAGCATCCCCTCCATCAGGTTGCCGTCCACGGGGTCGTCGCCGAACCAGACCCGCATCAGGGCCTCGCCGAAGTCGTCGCCGGGGATCAGGCCCTTGTACTCGCCCGCGGCCAGCACGTGGGTGCCCTCCCCGGGCACGAAGGTCAGCGTGATGCGATCGCCCTTGCCCACGGCCGGGAACCAGCTCAGCATGGTGGCCAGCCGATCGCGTAATGCTGCGATCTGGGCGACGCTGCTGTTGCGCTGGAAGCCCTCCATCACCGAACCACCGATCTTGTCCGACGGCAGCTTCATCAGCATCGCCATCTCGATCCGCCGCGCTTGCGGCGACGAGATGACCACGGCCGCGTCGCTGCTCGGCTCCTCCATCCACAGGCCGCCCACGTAGACCTTGAAGCCATACGCGCTGCGTACGCCCATGCCGACCAGCTGCAGGGTGTGATCGCCCTGGGTGACGGTGTCGTCCATGGTCACGCCGCGGAGCTCGGCGGCCGAGGCGGGGAGCGTTGCCAGCAGGGCGAGCAGGAGCCAGGGAATCGTGTTCTTCATCGGGACTGTTCCTCCTGACACGCCCACGCTAGCAGATATTCACCCCAGGACCTGGGCCCGGGTTACCATCCCACGAGCACGGTCGCCGCGAGGGCACGCCGCGGGACCGGCCGTGCGAGGGAGCCCGCCGATGCGCATCACGATCCCCTTGTACCTGCTGTCCCTGTGCCTGGTCCTGCCGCTGGTCACATCCTGCGAGTACCTGTTCGGCGACGGCGTGGAGATCGACGACGACGACCTGCTCGGCCTCGACGACGACGACTCGGCGGTTGGCTGCACGGACGGGGACTGCGTGTACGTCGACCCGGACTACGCCTGCCAGTGTGCCGACGACTGCTGCGAGATCGGCTGCATGGCCGAGCTGGAGGGCAGCTGCTCCACGGCCTGCGGCAGCGGCACCGAGTGCGTGGTCGACTGCGCGGGCTCGGACGACTGCTCGGTGAGCTGCCCGGACTCGGCGTGGTGCGAGGTGGACTGCACCGAGACCAACACCTGCGCGGTCAACTGCCCGGCCACCGGCTGCGTGGTGCACGGCTGCGACTTCCCCATGTACTGCGCGGTCACCTGTGGGGACGGTGGATTGCCGAGCCAGTCCGGGGACGACTGGATCTGTCCTTGATTATCAGAAGCGGCCGGAGAGGGTGAAGCCGGTGGGGGAGATGGCGAAGCGGACGGCGGGGAGGGGGCGGTCGAGGTCGGCGGTGGCGATGACGCCGACGAGGCCGACGAGGATCTCCGGCAAGGTGATGATCGCCGAGATCGAGCCGAACACCAGGTGCACGATGCCCGACAGGGAGGAGACCTCGCCCATGGGGGTGCCGGCGATGTCCACGTTGCGCCGCGCGCCGAGGATGATGGCGCCCAGGGTGATGCCCATGATGGCGTTGCCCATGTCCAGGCCGCCGTTGAGCAGCACCATGGCCAGGGGCAGGCCCTCCACCTCGCCCATGGCACCCATGCCGGCCAGGGTCCAGGCGAGGAACTTGGTGCTGTGCAGGATCCCGCCCACCAGGTTACCGGTGGCCGAGGCGCGGGCCTTGTCCGCGAAGACGGCGTCGCCGTTCCACGTGCCGAGCTCGGTGTGCAGTCGGCTGTAGGAGGCGAACTCGAAGGCCGCGGCCGGAATCTGCAGCCCGGCCAGGGTGAAGCAGCCCGCGGCCGCGACCTGCCGGCCGGTGTCGCCGGCCCGCGCCGACGGGGCGGGCATCAGCAGGATCGCCAGCAGGGTCAGGGCGCCCAGCCGGCCGAGACGGGCCGTGATGTCGTTGCGTCGCATGAACACCTCTCTCGGTCGTCGTGCCGTCACAGTCCAGGGCTTCCGTACCAGAGGTAGACCTCGCCGGCCAGGAAGCCGCCCGAGTCCGCGCCATGGGCGCCGATCAGGAGGTCGTCGTAGCCATCCCCGTCGATGTCCCCGGCTCCGGCCAGGGCCGAGCCGGCCTCGTCGTGACTGGCACCGCCGTCGAGGATCGCGTCGGCGTCGGCCAGCAGGGACGAGCCGCTCAGCGGGCCGTACAGCAGGTAGGCGCGGCCCGTGGAAGCCGTCGGGCCCCCTGGCAGGTAGTCGGGAGCACCCACCAGCACGTCGTCGTGGCCATCCCCGTCCACGTCGCCCGCGTAGGCGACCGCCTGGCCCGCGCTGTCGTCGGGATCCTCGCCCTCGGCGTGGGCGTCGGCCTCGGCGCCCATGGGCACGTAGCCGCTGATCGGTCCGTACTCCACGAACAGCCCTCCCGGGGGCGTGCCGTCGAGGTCCGCGAAGCCTCCCACCAGCACGTCGGCGTACCCGTCGGCGTCCAGGTCGCCGTCCAGGGCGATGGACCAGCCCGCGTCCACGCCCGCGTCGCCGAAGGTCACGTCCAGTTCGTCGACGTACGATCCCTCGCTGATCGGGCCGTGCTCGAGGTACACCATGCCGCTCTCGGCGTACACGGCGCTGAGCAGCAGGTCCCCCACCCCGTCGCCGTTCACGTCGCCGCCCATGGCCACCGCGTGCCCGGCCTCATCGCCCTGGAGCTGGCCCGTGAATGCCAGGGCGTCGGCGAGATCCGCCATGCCGACCGCGTCCACGAACAGGTAGGCGATGCCGCGGTTGGCCTCGGCCATGGGCGCGCCCACGACCACGTCGGGCATGCCGTCGCCGGACACGTCGGCCCCGCCCGCCACGCTGGCGCCGAAGTAGGGCTGGCCGGCGTCCGGTCCGTCCACGCGCTGGCCGACCTGGTCCAGGTTCGTGAACCCCGTGGCGGGCGAGAGCACGAGGTAGACCGCACCGCGGCGACCGTCGATGTGCGATGCCCCGACGATCACGTCGTCCAGGCCATCCCCGTCCACGTCGCCGGCGCCGGCCAGGGCCGAGCCGGTCCAGCTCTGCAGCTGCTCGCCCCGCCAGCGCGCGGTGGCCTCGGACAGGTCGAAGGGCGTGGCGTGCTCCGGGTCGTCGACCAGGTAGGCCGCGCCGTGGTCCTCGAACCCCGGCGCGCCCACCAGGAATTCGGCCACGCCGTCGCCGTCCACGTCCCCGGCGCTGGACACGGCCAGGCCCGCCTCGTCCTGGGGCTCCTCGCCGACCAGCACCACGTCCGCGTCCGCCAGCAGGTACTGGCCGGTCAGGCGGCAGCCGTTGTCCGTGCCGTCGCAGTCGTTGTCCACGAGGTCGCCGCACACCTCGTCCTCACCCGGGTTCACGTCCGCGTTCTCGTCGTCGCAGTCGTCGCAGTGGAGCCAGCCGTCGGCATCGACGTCCTCGCCATCGGCCGTGGCCTCGTCGCAGTCGTTGTCCACCCCGTCGCAGTGAACCTCGTCCGCGCCGGGATGCACGGTGTCGTCCTGGTCATCGCAGTCCCCGTCCGGCGCGGTCCAGCCGTCGCCGTCGTTGTCCACCCCGCTGCAATCGGTGTCGGCCTCGTCGACGTCGTCGTCGCAGTCGTTGTCGATACCGTCGTCGCAGGTCCCGGCCTCCGGGGTCTCCGGGGCACCGGGATGGACCTCCGGATCCTCGGGCGCGCAGTCCTCGTCGTCGACGGTGCCGTCCCCGTCGAAGTCGAACAGCGGGTCCTCCTCGTCACAGGCGACGAGGAGCGCGATCCCCACGAGGAGCGCTGCCAACGACGGACGTGAGGCCACGGTACCCCCTAGCACCCGGAGTCGGGCCCCACGGTCGAATCGAGGTCGTCGCAATCCCAGCCCTGTGCCGGGTAGAGGGCGGCGTCGTAGGGCCCGGGCTGCCACCAGCCCGGCGAGCCATCGCCGTCCAGGTCCCACTGGTCCGCCATCTCGCCGCCCAGCGCGCCGATGTCCGCCGTGCTGCCGTCCGGGTCCTGCAGGTTGCCGTCGCCCGCGTCCACGAGGTAGGAGGCCGGGTCCAGGTGGAGATCCCAGGCGAAGGGGTCCAGGGCCGCGGTATCGAGGTACTGCGGATCGACGCTGATGTTGCCGTCCGTGCCCAGCGGGTTGGCCATGCCCGAGAAGTCGGCGGGCGCGTTGTCGAACACGTTGCAGTGGCCCAGCAGCGGCGCGGAGGCCACGGCGTGGATCGCGCCGCCGCCCAGCGCGGTGTTGCCCGAGACGTCCACGTTGGTGAGCATCGGATCCGTGCCGTAGGCGTACACCGCGCTGCCCGGCTGGGTCGCGCGGTTGCCCACGATGCTCATGTTGCTCAGGGCGGGGGACGCGCCCGTGGTGCGCAGGTCCAGCCCCCGCTCCTCGTTGTCGGCCACCACCACGTTGACCATCTGGGTGTGGGCGTACTGCACGAGCGCGCCGCCGCCCGTGGGTGCCACGTTGCTGGCGATCCACACGTCGGTCAGCTGGCTGGGCGCGTCGTCGCACAGCAACCCACCGCCGCCCACGAGGTCGGTGGTGTTGGCCTGCACGACACCGTCGTCGAGCACCAGGTCGAAGGTGTTGTCCACGGCGGCGATGCCGCCGCCGCCGGAGTAGGCGTAGTTGCCCACGAACCAGCCGCCCTGCACGGTCATGGGGCCGCTCAGCTGCGTGGCGTACATCCCACCGCCCGCGGTGTTGGCGGTGTTGTAGTACGCGTCCAGCCCGTCCACCGACAGCCAGGAGTCCCCCACGTACAGGCCGCCCCCGTGACCGCCGAGGGCGTTGTTGCTCTCCAGGATGAGGTCCTCGAACGCGGTGACCGCGCCGTCGAGGTAGATGCCGCCGCCGTCGTACAGGGCGTTGCAGCCGGTGATCACGAGATCGCGCAGGGTGGGTGACGCCCCCGGGGCGTAGACGCCTCCCCCGTAGTACGCGTACCCGTTGCGCAGGGTGAACCCCTCCAGCACGGCATCCGCGCCCTCGCCGTCGTCGAAGGTCACGACGCTGCCCTGGGCCGAGCCGTCCAGGATGGTCCACTCGGGTCCCGCGGACGAAAGCAGATGGATCCCCTTGCCGCCGAAGTCCAGCCGCTCGGTGTACTCGCCGGGCTCCACGCACACGACCTGGCCGTCCACGGCCGCGTCGATGGCGTCCTGGATGGCCGCGTGGTCGGTGGGCACCCACAGGTCGCAGTCCAGGCACTCGTCGTCGTCGATGCCGTCACAGTCGTCGTCGATGCCGTTGCAGACCTCGGTGGCCGCCGGTCCGATCGCGATCTCAAGGTCGTCGCAGTCCCCGGCACACACGGAGTACCCGTCCCCGTCGCCGTCTGCGTTCTCGTCCGTGCCCGCGTCGCAGTCGTTGTCCTGCCCGTCACAGACCTCGGGTGCGCCCACGTACACCGTGGCGTCCGTGTCGTCGCAGTCGTTGGCGTCGCCGACCCAGCCGGACGCCTCCTCGCACAGGTGGTCGACCACGCTGCCGTTGCCCTGGCCGTCCCCGTCCGCGTCCTCGTAGTAGGGGTACGCGTCGACCGCGCCCACGTCGATGACGCCGTCACAGTCGTTGTCGATGCCGTCGCAGTATTCGGGCGCCCCCGGGCTGATGCTGTCCTCTCCATCGTCGCAGTCCGTGTCCTCGGCTGAGTAGCCCTCGGGCACGTCGCAGGCCATCACCCACGCCGACGGATCGCCGTACCCGTCCCCGTCCCCGTCGAGGTAGTACGGATCGCCGTCCACCGGGTCGTCGTCGACCTCGCCGTCGCAGTCCTGGTCCACGCCGTCGCAGTTCTCGTCCACCCCGGGGTGGATCTCGGGGTCGGTGTCGTCGCAGTCGCCGCCGTCGGCCACGTACCCGGGGTGGGACGTGCAGGCCACGAAGTAGTCGTCGGGGTCGCCGTAGCCGTCGAGGTCCGCGTCGGTGTGCCAGGTCTGGGCGTCCTCGGCGGTGGCCTCGTCCACCTCGCCGTCGCAGTCGTTGTCCCGCTCGTCGCACACCTCGGGGGCGGAGTCGTTGACGTGGGCGTCGTAGTCGTCGCAGTCGCCGGCCACCTCGATGAAGCCGTCGGGCTGCTCGCACTCGTCGAGGGTGAAGTCGGCGTCGCCGTGGCCGTCCTCGTCCACATCCCGGTAGTAGGTGGTGAGCACGCCGTCGTCCACCTCGCCGTCGCAGTCCTGGTCCACACCGTCGCAGATCTCGTTGATGCCGGGGTGCACCTGGGGGTTGTTGTCGTCGCAGTCCTCGGGCTCGTCGTAGCCGTCGTGATCCCGGTCGGTGAGCAGGAACTCGCACCCGGTCACGAGCGACAGGGTGATCAGCAGGCAGACGAGGCGCATGGTGCGGGCTACTCTCCGGGATGATGAAACTCCGCCCCAGCATACCGCGGATCCGGATGGAGTCTGGTACCCTTCAAGGGGCATTCCAGGAGGTGGAGGATGTGGAGACGCTTCCCGTTCGTCGCGCTGGCCCTGCTGCTGGCCGCACAGGGCGTGGCCTGGCTCGACGGCTGTGACGGCGAGAACGGCAACGGCCGCCCCGGCCTCGACGACGACAGCGCGGACGGCGACGACGACGACAACCGGATCTCGTCGTCCGCCGACTGGATGCAGGTGAGCACGGGCTACACGCACACCTGCGGGATCATCGAGGGGTTCGTGCAGTGCTGGGGGGACAACGAGTGGGGCCAGGCTGCGCCCCCCTCAGCCGCGTTCAACCAAGTGGCCTCCGGATACCGGCACAGCTGCGGCATCGTCAACGACGGCACGCTGGAATGCTGGGGCAGCACCATCGAGGGCCAGGTCGATCCCCCGGAGGGCCAGTTCAGCCACATCACGTCGGGCTTCTACCACTCGTGCGCGCTGGACGCCGCCGGCCTGGCGACCTGCTGGGGTTGCGAGGGGGGCCAGGACTTCGGCCAGTGCACGCCGCCGGGCAGCAGCTACATCAAGATCAGCGCGGGCAACAAGCACACCTGCGGCCTGCGAACGGACAACGTGGTGGAGTGCTGGGGCTGTGGCAGCGGCCAGGACGTGGGCCAGTGCGCGGCGTCGGCCAGTACGTTCTACGACGTGTCCGCGGGCAGCTCCCACACCTGCGGCGTGACCACCGATGGCCTGCTGGAGTGCTGGGGCATGGACTTCGCCGGCTCGACCGTACCCCCGGTCGGGCCGTTCCAGAGCGTGAGCGCGGGCAACAACCACTCCTGCGCGGTGCGCATCGACGGCATGGTCGTGTGCTGGGGCTCCAACGCGTACGGCCAGTCCGACGCGCCGGACAACGGCGGCCAGGTGACCGACGACGACGACGACGACTCGGCCGACGACGGCCCACCGGTGCCCGACGAGGTGTTCACCCGGGTGAGCTCGGGGGCCTTCCACTCCTGCGCCATGCGCGACGACACCTACATCGTGTGCTGGGGCTGCGAGGGCGAATCCGACGCCCACAGCGGCCAGTGCAGCCCTCCATAGCCATCATGCTGCAGCTGCTGCCGTTGATCGTCTGCGTGGCGGCCGGGCCGCCCGACACCTTGCAGTCCCACCAGCGAGGGGTGGTGGAGCTGCTGGAGCACGCCCTCCGCTCGATGCCCGGCGACGTGCACCTCGAGGAGGTGATCGTGGGGTCGACCGGGCGCCAGGTCCGTGGCGTGGTCGCGAGCCGGGACGCGTCCGAGGGATTCGTGGAGGCGCTCGCCATCGACCACACCCATGACCGCGCGGGACTGGACGTCCCCGGCGTCTGGGCCGAGTCCAAGGCCGATCACCACGGTGTGCCCGTGATGAGGCTGTGGGCCTTCCAGGGCCTGGGCGGGACGGACCCGTCCCTGGCCGCATCCGGCGACGCCGCGCGGTCGCTGCAGAACTCGGCCATCGCGGTGTACGAGGTGAGGCGATACGGACACGACGTCGTCGCCGAGGGCGCGGCCGCGTCCCGGGAGGACCTGGGGCAATGGCTGGAGCTGCTGCAGCACTCCCCCTGCCTCGGTCGGGTGGACCTGCAACAGATCGAGGAGCCCGCTGACTCCGAGGCCGTGCTGTTCTGGATCTCGGTCCACGCCGCGTTCCCGTTCGCACCGTTCGGGGAGTGTGCGCCGGATCCCGTCACCGACGACTCTGCCAGGCTGACGACGCTGGTGGCGGGCGCCGAGGAGGCTGGATTCGCGGTGGTGGTCGATCAGGGCGAGCTGACGCCGGTGCTGCACACGGCGTCGGTCGAGATCCGCGGTGAGCAGGACGCGCTGCGCAGCTGGTTGGCCACGGCCGAGCTGCCTCCGGTCCGCGAGCTCGGGATGAGGCAGGAGCCGACCTGCGTGGTCCTCGACCTGGATCTACGGCTTCGACGACCGGCGGACGGCAAGGCGCTGCGCAAGACCCTTCGGTGGCACGAGCGCCGCGTGGAGCGCCACGAGGCCGGGGAATCCGAGCCGACGCTGGGCGGCATCCTCTTCGCCTCCATGAGCAGCCGCCTGGAGCGCGACGCCCTGCAGACGCTGCTGCAGCTCGAGCGGGACATGGTGTCGCTGCACGAGCTGGAGGGCAAGGAGTACACCTCGCCGCTGCCCGACGACCTCGAGAACCACGACGCCCGCCAGCAGGACGAGTGGCGCCTCGATCTGATGATGACCGCTACGAACCTGGTGAAACGGGACGCCACCGAGCCGGCCTGGAACTCGTTGGACCACATCGCCGGCAGGCTGGCGCTGGCGGATGTCCGTACCCGGCCGCTCGCGCCGCTGGTCCTCTCCACGTACCTCGTCGGCTACCCGGTCCAGGTGGAAGCCCGCGGCGATCCCGAACAGCTCGCCGAGTACGTCCAGCGCCTCGGTCGCCTGTCCCAGCGCAGCGACCGCTCGCACCTGCACGTCACGCAGACCGACTCCGGGGGCGTGCTGACCGGGGCGATCGTGTTCGTCTGCGGCCGGCAGACCGATGGCCGCGCCCCGGACCTGACACGCTTCGTGGGCATGACCACGAACGTCGAGCACACGGGGCGGGACCCCTTCGCGATCAGTCCCCGCCTGCAGGAGGCGCTGGCCACCCAGGCGCAGCTCGCGCCCGCGGTCCGCTACCCCGTGACCGCCTACGTGCTGGTCCGCGTGGCTCCCGGCGGGATTGCCCACGTCCGGGACATGCACGAGGGCGAGGAGATCGAGGTGAGGGTCGGTGACCGCCTCGGCACCCGCGGGGACACGGTGCTCGAGATCGAGTCCGAGCGGATGGTGCTGGTCAACGAGGTGGAGGACCCGATCGAGGGGGGGACGATCCGCTACGAGACCGAGTTCACCCGTCAGCCGTGAGCAGCTCCGCGACCCGGTCCATGTCCTCCAGGTGATCCGGATCCGCCGCGACCAGCGCGTCGAATCCCACGGCTTCCCTCCACGCCGCCAGCGTCTCGTCGTCCAGCTTTCCGCTGCCCTGCAGCAGACCCAGCCCGCCGAACGCGACCTCGCGGGCGGCGCTGTCGGCGTGGAGCCGTGACGCGGCCGGGAGCCAGGTCGGCCGGACTCCCGGTCGAGCTGCCTTGCGGCACAGGGCGACCGCGGTCTCCACCTCGGCCATCAGCCGGGCCAGCTCGAACAGCACGTGCTGCTGCCGGGGCAGGCGGGCGCGGTGGGCGGCCAGCACGGTCTCGGCCATCGCATCCGCAGCGGCTGCGGCGCGGGGCGCGCCCGCGGCGGCACCTTCCTCGCCCAGCTCCCGCAACGCGGCGGCCATGTCACGGTAGAAGCCCCCCTTGGACCGCACCACGGACCGCCAGCGGAAGGCGCCGATGATGTTCTGCTGGATCTCCGACGTGCCCTCGTAGATGGTCGTGACGCGTACGTCCCGCCAGATCTTCTCCACCTCGTACTCACGGGTGTAGCCGTAGCCGCCGTGGGCCTGGATGGCCGCGTCGGCCGCGGCCTTGCCCGCCTCGGTGGCGAAGTACTTGGCCACCGAGCCCTCGACCTGCAACCCGGGCTCGTCGGCGTCCATGCGGTCGGCGATCTCCTGGGCGTAGGCACGGGCCGCCTGCAGCCGCACCGCGTGGGGCACCAGCAGCTTGTGGGTGAACCCCTGCTTGTCCCGCAGCAGCGCGCCGAACTGCTCGCGCTCCCGGCTGTAGGCCACGGCCCGGCTCAGGGCCTCCTCACCGGCCCCGAGGCCGAACGCAGCCACCTGCAGTCGGGTGTAGCCGAACACCTCGTTGGCCTGCTCCAGGCCCCTGCCCTCCTCCAGGCCCAGGAGCTGGTCGGCGGGTACCACGACGTCCTCGAGGATGACCTGGGTGGTGTTGGAGGCACGGATCCCCAGCTTCTCCTCCGGCGGTCCGGACGACAGCCCGGGCGTACCGCGCTCGATCACGAAGAACGACGGCCCGCCCGGCGCCTTGGCCAGCACCGTGTACAGGGCGGCCACGCCGCCGTTGGAGATGAACTGCTTGGTGCCGTCGAGCCGGTAGGCGGTCACCTCGCCGGCGTCGTCCAGGACGGGCTCGGCCGTGGTCTGCAGCGCGGCCACGTTGCTGCCCGCGGCCGGCTCGGTCACGCCGTACGCCACGATCAGGCCCTCGGCCGCGATGCGGCCCAGCCACCGCGCCCGCTGCTCGCGGGTCCCGCCGACGAAGATCGGGTCCGCGCCGAGGGTGATCGCCAGCAGCGCCGTGGACACGCCCAGGTCGATGCGACCGAGCTTCTCCGACACCTGCAGCACGTCGCGCACCCCGCCGCCGATACCGCCGTCGATCTCGGGGAGGTAGACCAGGTGCAGCCCCACGTCCGGGCCGAGCATCTCCGCCACCAGCTCGGCCGGGAACTCGTCGTCCGCGTCGAGCTGCAGCCGCCGCTCCTTGCCCAGGCGTCGGTCGGCCACCACCCCGATGGTGTCCAGGACCGCCTGCAGGGTCTGGGCGTCCAGTCCGTCTCCGTGCTTCATCGGTTCTCCCGCCGTGCTTCGTCTACGACATCGATGGACGATACCCCAGGGCCACCCGAGGGGAAAGCGTGCCCCCACCACGGAGTGGTGTCCACCTCGGGTATACTCGGGTACCCGAAGAGATATCGGAGGAGCCAGACTTGTCCCCTGTCACCGGAAACCCCGCAGCGGCGCCCCAGTCGATCAACTTCTATCTCACCCGCATGGTCGAGATGAACGCATCGGACCTGTTCCTGCGAGCGGGATCGCCACCGTCGTTCCGCGTCAACGGCCAGATCATCCGCTCGAGCCTGCCCGCGCCCGAGGCGGCGCACATGCAGCGCTACGTGAGCGACCTGCTGACCCCCCTGGCCGCCGAGCGGTTCAAGAAGTCCCCGGACATCGACGTCGCCCACACCATCGCCGGGATCGGGCGCTTCCGCGTGAACCTGTTCGCCCAGCAGGGCCAGCTCGCGCTGGTGGCGCGCAACGTGCCGCTGGGCAACGTGGAGTTCGACCAGCTCCACCTCCCCGAGGTGATCCGCGGGATGGCCGACTCCCGCGCGGGCTTGATCCTGGTGGTCGGCCCCACCGGCTGCGGCAAGAGCACCACCCTGGCGTCGCTGGTGCACCACATCAACACCACCCGCCAGGATCACATCGTCACCGTCGAGGACCCGATCGAGTTCGTGCACGAGGAGCAGTCGAGCCTGATCCACCAGCGCCAGGTGGGCTACGACACCGCGACCTTCGCCTCGGCGCTGCGCCACGTGGTCCGCCAGAGCCCGGACGTGATCCTGATCGGCGAGATGCGGGACTCCGACACGGTCGAGACCGCGATCTCCGCGGCGCTCACCGGCCACCTGATCCTGTCGACGCTGCACACCACCAACGCTGTGCAGTCCGTGGACCGGATGCTCAACTACTTCCCGCCCGAGGCCCGCGGCCAGGCCCAGGTGGACCTGTCGACCACCCTGATCGGGATCGTGGCGATGCGGCTGCTACCGCGCGCCGATGGCCAGGGCCGGGTCCCGGCCACCGAGATCCTGCTGGGCACGCCCACGGCACGGCGGCTGATCGCCGAGGGCGAGTTCGTCGAGCTGTACGACCTGATGAAGCGCAGCGCCGACGCGGGCATGAGCACGCTCAACCAGTCGCTGGTGGGACTGTGCCAGAAGGGTCTGGTCGACCAGGACATGGCGCTGCACTACGCGCCCAATCCCGACGAGTTCCGCCTGAACATGGAGGGCATGTTCACCGGCATCGACTCCATCGACCTGCGGACCGAGGCGGGGACCAAGGAGGACACGTGGAACCTCCCATGACACCGCGCCGGGTGCCGAGGCTGTCGCTGGGCGACAACCAGCGGCTCAACATGAAGACCCTGTTCGAGTTCGCCACCGGCTGCGGCGCCAGCGACCTGCTGATCACGGCCGGGTCGCCGCCCATCGTGCGCGTGGACGGCGAGCTGTACCCCGCGCTGGAGATCGAGCTCGCCGCCGAGCACACCAAGCGCCTCGTGTGGAGCCTGCTCAACGAGACGCAGCAGGAGGCATTCGAGCGCAAGCGGGAGCTGGACTTCTCGCTGGCCGTGACCGGGGCGATGCGCTTCCGGGCCAACGTGTACTACCAGAAGGGGGCAGTGGCGGGTGCCTTCCGCCTGATTCCCCGGGTGATCCCCGCGATGGAGGACCTGAACATCCCGGACCTGGTGCGCGAATGGACCCTGCGCACCCACGGCCTGATCCTGGTCACCGGTCCCACGGGCTCGGGCAAGACGACGACGATGGCGTCGATGATCGATCTGATCAACCGCACGCGGCGCTGCCACATCGTCACGGTCGAGGATCCCATCGAGTTCGTGCACGAGAACAAGGCGGGCATCGTGGACCAGCGGGAGGTGTTCGCCGACACCCTGTCGTTCGCCAACGCGCTGAAGTACGTGCTGCGCCAGGACCCGGACGTGATCCTGGTGGGGGAGATGCGGGACATCGAGACCATCTCCGCCACCCTGACCGCGGCCGAGACCGGCCACCTGGTGATCGCCACGCTGCACACCAACGACGCGGTGCAGAGCATCGACCGCATCGTGGACGTGTTCCCCCCGCACCATCACGATCAGATCCGCGTGCAGCTCGCGTTCGCGCTGGTGGGCGTGTGTGCCCAGCAGCTGGTGCCCCGCGCCGACGGCAGGGGCCGCGTGCTGGCCGCGGAGCTGCTGCCCAAGACGTCGGCCATCGCCACGCACATCCGCGAGGGCAAGACCCACCAGTCCCGCACGATCATGGAGACCAGCGGCAAGGACGGCATGGTCACCATGGACCAGCGGCTGCAGGAGCTGTACGAGCGCGGCCTGATCGAGTGGGACGAGGTGGCGCGCCGGATCGCCAATCCCATGCACCTCAAGAAGATCCGGCGCCTCGAGGCCGAGCCCGAGGCGCCACCCACGGACGACTACCCGGTGGTCGAGGAGCCGAGCGTGGAGACCGAGCTGCCGATGGTCGAGGAGCCGCAGCCGCCGGCCCAGCCCGCCTCGCCATACAACCAGTCGGTGAGCGCGCGCACCGCCAAGAGCAAGCCCGGCCTGTTCGACCGCTTCCGGGGCAAGGACTGACCGTGCCCGGGCCGGCTCCGGAGCGCCGCGTGGTGGTCACCGGCGCGGGCATCTACAGCCCGCTGGGCAACTCCCTGGACACGGTACGTGGGGCGCTCCGCGAGGGCCGATCGGGTGTACGGCCGATGGAGGCGTGGGCCGATATCGACGACCTGCACACCCAGGTCGCCGGGGTGGTCCAGGGCGTGGATCCCCGGCAGATCCCGCGTCGACAGCGCCGCAGCATGGGCCGCACCTCGATCCTGGCGGTGCTGGCTGCCCGCGACGCCCTGTCCGGGTCCGGCCTCGATCCCGCGACGCTCGCCAGCGGCCGCTGCGGCGTGTCCGTGGCCGCCACCGTGGGCTCGGCACGCTCGGTCGACGAGTTCTGCGGGGAGATCCACACGACCCGCAGCGTGCGCGGGCTGCGCTCCACCGCGTTCCTGCAGTTCATGGGCCACAGCCCGGCGGCCAACGTGGCCCTGGCCAACGGCATCGCCGGGCGCTGCATCAGCCCCACCAGCGCCTGCGCCAGCGGCAATCAGGCCATCGGGCTGGCGGCCGAGGCCATCGCCGCGGGCAGCCAGGACGTGATGGTGGCCGGCGGCGCCGAGGAGCTGCACCACCTGTCCGCAGCCACGTTCGTGGCCGCCGGGGCAGCGTCCACCGCGTTCAACGACCGCCCCGGGGCCACGCCCCGCCCCTTCGACGTCGACCGCGACGGGCTGGTGGTGGGCGAGGGCGCGGGTGTGCTGGTGCTGGAGGAGCTGCAGCACGCCCGGAGGCGCGGGGCGCCGGTGCTGGCCGAGCTGCGCGGGTTCGCCACGGTGACCGATCCATCGCACATGACCAGCCCGGACCCGGCCACCATGGAGCGCTGCATCCGCCTGGCCCTGGCCGACGGCGGCGTGGACGCGGCCGAGGTCGATCACGTCAACGCCCACGCCACGGGCACGGTGGCGGGCGACGCGGCCGAGGCCACGGCCTGTCGTGCGGTCTACGGCGACGGCGCCGCGGTGAGTTCGTCCAAGGGGTTCACCGGGCACGGCCTGGGCGCCGCGGGCGGCATCGAGTCGGTGCTGTGCCTGCTGGCGATGCTGGACGGCTGGCTGCCGGCGAGCCACAACCTGAGGCAGCCCGACCCGGCCTGCGAGGGCCTCGACCTGCTTGTCGCGCCCCGGCAGACGAGGGTCGAGGTCGCCGCCAACCACAGCTTCGCCTTCGGCGGCGTGGCGTCCGTGTTGATCTTCTCCGCGGTCCGGTCATAATCCCCGGTCCAGGATCGGACCATGAACGCCGCCGCCGCCCAGCAAATCGTCCAGCACGTGCTCGTCGACGAGTTCGAGATCGAGCCGGAGCTGATCCGCGGCGCGGCCACCCTCGGCGAGGACCTGGAACTGGACTCCCTCGACCGCGTCGACCTGATCGTGTCGCTGGAGAAGGAGCTGCAGGCGCGGTTCGGCGAGGACGACGTCAAGGCCGTGCGCACGGTCGAGGATCTCGTGGCCTGCGTGGCGCGGGTGACCGGAGACTAACCCCTCCCCCGATCCATGAGCCGCTGGGGCGGCAGGTCCGGCTGGTCCCAGACCGAGAAGAAGTTGAACCACTGGTAGGGGTACTGGCGCGCCAGCGCCTCGGTGTGCGCGGCATACTCCGCCACCCACTGGCGCACCTGCTCGTCACGGCTGCCGCCGGACTCGAAGGCCGGCGCCACCGGCGGCAACGAGATCACCCGGTAGCGGCGCGCCCCCTCCTTGAGGCAGAAGCAGGCGACCAGGGGGACGTGGGCCAGCGCGGCCACCTGGAAGGCCCCAGCCGGGAAGGCCGCGGGCTGGCCGAGGAAGGGTACCTCGACCCAATGGCCGTCCACCACGCGGTCACCCATCATGCCCACGGCCGTGCCGTCGCGCAGCGCGGCGAGGATGCGCAGCGTGGTCGGCCCCTCGCCGGCCAGGTCGATCACCTCCGGCACCCGCGCGCCGGCGGCCTGCTCGAAGAGCGCCTGCACCTCGGCCCGCTCTGCCTGCACGCGCACGGTCTTCACGGCCAGGCCGTCCGCGGCGAAGGTGGCCCCGGCGAGGTCTGCGTTGCCCAGGTGGCTGGTCACCACCACCATGCCGGAGCGCGACGCGATCACCTCGTCAACGGCCGCCCGTCCCTCGTGGATGACGTCGAACGCGTCCGGTCCGCTGAGGGCGAACAGGTAGCGGTCCACCAGCGCGATGGCGAATGCGTGGTACTGCCGGAAGGCGCGCCACACCCGGCGCAACCCCCGTGAGGGACCGAGCACGCGGCCGAGGTACTCGTGGCTGGCGCCGTGACCGCCAGGGGCGAACAGGAAATACCAGGTGAGGATGGGCGTGACGAGCAGGTAGGCGGGCCAGCGGCCCAGCCAGCGCACGGTCCAGGCGCAGACACGCCAGCCCCACAGAACCCCGATGCTACGGCCGGACCACTGCACGTCGGTGGGGCGCAGTCGCTACTCGGCCATCTCCAGCACGATGAACTGCACGCGCCGGTTCGCGGCGTGCGCCTCGTCGGTGTCCGCGCCGTCGATCAGCCGGGTCTCGCCGTAGCCCTTGGCCACCAGCCGCTCCGGCGCCACGCCGTGGTCGATCATGTACTGGCGGACCGAGTCCGCGCGCTCCTGGCTGAGGACCTGGTTGTCCGCGTCTTCGCCCTGGGCGTCGGTGTGCCCCTGGATCTCGATGAGCGTCACGTACTCGAACTTGCCGAGCAGGTCGACGACCGCGTCGAGGATGGCGTGGGACTCGCGCTTGATGGTGGCCTTGTCGTAGTCGAAGTAGACCTTCTCCATGATGTGGATCTCCTTGCGCTCCACATCCAGCTCCACCACGGCCTCGTCCGGACAGCCGTCCTCGTCGTCCACGCCGTTGAGCACCTCGGCCTCGTCGGGGCAGGCGTCGTCCGCGTCGAGGAAATTGTCGTTGTCGTTGTCCGGGTCGGGGCAGCCGTTGCCGTCCTCCCAGCCGTCCGGCTCGTCCTCGGGGGTGTCCGGGCACTCGTCGTCCACGTCGAGCACGCCGTCGCCGTCGTTGTCCGTGTCCGGGCAGCCGTCACCGTCCTCGAACCCGTCCATGTCCTCCGGGTCGTTGGGGCAGCCGTCCTGCGCGTCGAAGATCCCGTCGTTGTCGTTGTCGAGGTCCGGGCAGCCGTCCTTGTCCTCGAACCCGTCCGCGTCCTCGGGGGAGTCCACGCAGCGGTCGACCGGGTCGTTGATGCCGTCGCCGTCCGTGTCCTTGGCCGTGGGCTTGGACCAGCCCACGCCGAACACGATGCGGGCCTTGGGCGAGCCGATGCCCGGGCCGAAGGCCGTTCCGCCGGCCAGCCTCAGGTCGAGACCGCCCACCGGACGGAAGGTGGCGCCGGCCAGCCACTCCACCGGGTTGGCGCGGGCGTTGCCGCCCACGTCGCCGTAGATCTCGGCGCCGACGTCGATCTGCTCGATGACGGAGTACCCGCCCGCGACGCGGAACAGGAACGCCGTGCCCTGGCTGACGTCCCCGATCTCCTCCTTGCCCGCGATGCGGACGCCGAGGTTGCCGCCCACGCGGGCGCGACCGAAGTGGCCGGTGGCGGCCACGGTCGGCGAGACCGACACGGTGCGCATGCCCACGTAGTTGGCCTCCGAGCCGGTGGGGAAGCTCACCGGCAGGGCCAAGCCCAGGCCGAAGCCGTCGGCCGGGTCGAGGAAGCGCACCTTGGGGATCAGCCGCATGTCCCCCACGGCCGTGGCGCTGAAGGCCGAGCCCCACTCGGCCCTGCCGTCGCCCGCCACGGAGAGGTGGATCGGCACGTCGATCGCCAGGTCGGCGAAACCGAAGCCGATGGCGGCCTGCAGGTCCGCAGTGAGCAGGTCGCTGACCACGTGCTCCTCGACCTCACCGCCATAGGTGAACATCAAGGGGTCGCGCGCGTAGCTCAGCCACAGGCCGAAGGCCGGCTGCCACAGCTCCAGGGTGGCCGCGGACTGGGTGACGAACCACCCGGTGCGGTCCCCGTGCGGCTGGAAGTGCTGCACGTCCACGGCCGGCTGCTGGGCAGCAGCGGGCCATGCCAGGCAGGCCAGGGTGATCAAGGTCATCAGCTTCAGCTCGAGGCTGCGCATCGTTCCCTCCTCGTCGGTGAGCTCCAGAATCCTGCTTGAGCTTCTACGTTCATCCTCGGTTCAACGCAACCCGGCGCCGCCGGACGGCGACGCCCAGGCCGAGTACCAATACCGCGGCCACGCCCGCGAGGCGCGACGGCGTCGTCCCGGCGAGACCACAGGTGCAGCCGCCGGTGAGTTCTCCCTCGTCCGTGGGGATGTAGGGCAGCGAGTCGTCGTCGTCGTCCACCACCGTGGTGTCGTCGTCGCCCGCCTCGCAGTCCTCAGCGTCATCCGTGTCGACGAGGCCATCGCAGTCGTTGTCCACGCCGTCGTCGCACACCTCGGTCGCGTCCGGGTTGACGGCCGCGTCCTCGTCGTCACAGTCGTCGCCACCGTCACCGCCGGCGAACCCGTCGCCGTCCACGTCCACCGCGTCCTCCCCGTCGCAGTCCTGGTCGATACCGTCGTACGGCACCTCGCTGGCGCCCGGGTAGGTGCTGTCGTCGGCGTCGTCGCAGTCATCGTCGCAGGTGCTGAAGCCGTCGGCGTCCGCGTCATCGAGGTTCAGCGCCGCGTCGTCGTCGTCGCAGTCGCCGTCGCAGGTGGACCAGCCGTCGCCGTCGGCGTCGGCCAGGTTCAGGTCCGCGTCGGTGTCGTCGCAGTCGCCGTCGCACGGGCTCGCGCCGTCCCCGTCGAGGTCGTCGAGGTGCAGGTCGGCGTCGAAGTCGTTGCAGTCGCCGTCGCAGGTGGAGTACCCGTCGGCGTCCGCGTCGTCGAGGTTGAGGTCGGCGTCCGCGTCGTCGCAGTCGTTGTCGCAGACCATCCAGCCATCGCCGTCGGCGTCCGTCTCCTCCGGCGGCAGCTGCCCGTCGCAGTCGTTGTCCTGGCCGTCGCACAGCTCGGGCGCGCCCGGGTAGACCGTGGCGTCGTTGTTGTCGCAGTCGCCCTGGCAGGCGTTGTAGCCGTCACCGTCCACGTCCGTGTCCACGTCCTCGTCCACGTCGCCGTCGCAGTCGTTGTCCACCCCGTCGCACAGCTCGGGAGCGCCCGGCCAGGTGGTGGGATCGCCGTCGTCGCAGTCCTGGTCACAGAGCCGGTAGCCGTCGAGGTCCATGTCCGCCTCGCCGGGCGGCAGCAGGCCGTCGCAGTCGTTGTCCAGGCCGTCGCACAGCTCCGGCGCCGCCGGGTAGATGGTCGGATCGGCATCGTCGCAGTCGTCGTCGCAGATGCTCACGCCGTCGCCGTCGAAGTCGCCGGCCTCGTCGGTGAACGGGTCGCAGTCGTCGTCCACGCCGTTGCAGATCTCCTCGGCGGCCGGGTTGACGTCCGGGTTGGCGTCGTCGCAGTCGCCGTCGCAGATGGTGAAGCCATCGCCGTCCGCGTCCACGTTCTCGTCCGTGGCCGGGTCGCAGTCGTCGTCGATGCCGTTGCAGACCTCCTCGGCGTCGGGGTTCACGTCCGGGTCCGTGTCGTCGCAGTCCTCACCGCACACGCCGCCCACGAAGCCGTCGCCGTCGTCGTCCCAGCAGCACAGGGGGTTGTCGGCACCAGGCGTGCCGTAGTCGCCGTCACCGAACGCGTCCAGCGCGTTGCACCAGCTGTCCGGGTCGTCGTTGGACACGGTGTCGTGCGCAGCAGGATCCAGGGACATGGCAGCGCCGTCCATGTCCGGCCAGGCCGGGTCCCACCACTGCACGCGGTCGAGCTCGACCCCGCCATGGGTCAGGATGATCTCGTCCTCCTCGTTGGACAGGGGGAAGTTGCTCCACTCGTAGTCCACGAACACGCCGCCGTTGAGGAACGAGTCGTCCTCGCGGCCCAGCACCACCATCCCGCCGGCGGCCACCCAGAGGTCCGTGTCCACGGTGAAGGAGTTCGTGCCGGTGTCGCTGACCACCAGGCCCACGAGGTTCATGTCGACGCCGGTGTCGTTCAACAGCTCGAACCACTCGCCGACCACGTCGTCCACCACCCAGCTGTTCTTCATGACCTCGGTGATGATCAGCGCGTCCGGGGGCAGCACGCCGTTGTCCACCAGGCCGTCGCAGTCGTTGTCCTGGCCGTCGTGGCTCTCGCTGAGGGCCGGGCTGTTGTTCGGGTCGGCGTCGTCGCAGTCGCCGTCACAGGTGCTGACGCCGTCCGCGTCGAGGTCGGCCGGGTTGAGGTCCGGATCCGTGTCGTCGCAGTCGTCGGTGCAGGTGGAGAACCCGTCGCCGTCGAGATCGTCGAGGTTCAGGTAGGGATCGCTGTCGTCACAGTCCGAGCACAGGCCGTCGCCGTCGCCGTCCACGTCCGGGTCGTCGAGGGTGGCCGCGAAGCAGTCGTCGTCGATGCCGTTGCAGGTGATCTCGGTCACGCCCGGGTTGACCGCCGGCGAGGTGTCGTCGCAGTCGTTGTTGCACTCGTCGTAGCCGTCCCCGTCGTCGTCCACCTCGTTGCCGTGCAGCGCGCCGTCGCAGTCGTTGTCGATGTAGTCGCAGGCGGCCTCGGCCGCGCCCGGGTTGACCGCCGGATCGGCGTCGTCGCAGTCGCCGTCCAGGGTGGCGTCGTGGGGGTCCTCGGGGGCGCACAGGCAGCGCGAGTCCCCGGTCACGCCGTAGCCGTCGTCGTCCACGTCCGCGTAGTAGGTGGTGCAGCCGACCGCGTCCTCCTCGTCCACGTCGGCGTCGCAGTCGTCGTCGAACCCGTTGCACTCCTCGGCGGCGCCGGGGTTGGCGTCCGCGTTGGCGTCGTCGCAGTCCAGCTGGCACTCGTCGTAGCCGTCGCCGTCGTCGTCCACCTCGTCGCCGTGCAGGTCGCCGTCTCCGCCGTCGTCGACGTAGTCGCAGTCCTCCTCGGCCGCGTCGGGGTTGATGTCCGCGTCGGTGTCGTCGCAGTCGCCCTGGCACTCGTCGTAGCCGTCGCCGTCGTCGTCGATCTCCTCGTCGTGCAGCCCGCCATCGCAGTCGTTGTCGATGTAGTCGCAGGCGACCTCGGCGGCGCCGGGGTTGACGGCCGCGTCCTCGTCGTCGCAGTCGGTGCCGCCGCAGTAGTCGTCGGTGTAGCCGTCGCCGTCGTCGTCGAGGCAGGGCTCGAAGTGGATGGCCCAGCCGTCGGTCAGCGAGGCGGTGTTGTACGAGTACTCCAGGTAGTAGCCCAGGACCCCCTCCTGGATGCCGACCGTGGCCGAGGCGCCGTAATTGTAGGCCGCGTCGCCGAAGTTGGTGTCCTGGTAGTGGAACTCGATGCTGTCGTCGACCTCGAACAGCTTGACCTCGAACGAGGAGTCGCCGGCCGAGTAGTAGGGGTAGACCGCGGCGTAGTGGGGGATGTCCCGCCACTCCACCACCAGCACGCGGTTGGGCGAGGTGCCGGTGGTCTCGTAGTACACGTCGCCGCCGCCGTCCGGGGCCAGCGCGTCCCACAGGGGCAGGATCATCTGGTAGCTGCTGTACTGCAGGGGCTGGTTGTCGTTGGGCAGCGCGCCGGTGCCGAAGTGCATGCCGCCGTCGGCGCTGACGGTCACCGAGGAGTAGGTGGTGCCGTAGTACTCGAAGTCGAACCCGATGGAGATCGACGAGTAGCCGTCACCGCCGAGCCCCAGCGCGGTGGCCGCGGTGTCGTAGTCGTACACCGCGCCGTCGTCGGAGTCGTACCAGGTGTAGCCGTAGCCGTCCGGCCCGCCGACCGCCGCGTGGGCGGCGGGACTCAGGGCGAGGGCGAAGAGCGCGATGGCCAGGGGTCGCAGAGGGTGCATGCTCGTCTCCAGGTCTTGGCTCGACATCGTCCGGCCTGGGGCCAGAATTCAAGGAATTGTAAAGCAATGTACTGAAGTATGGCACGCTCGTGTGCACGCGCCCCGTTGACCCCTCCCGGTGCGGACCCTACCATCAAGCCACTGCGAGGCCGCCCCCGGGGGCTCGGCCGGAGAGGACCCCCCGCCGTGGCCCGCGTCGCCATCACCGGAATTGGCATCGTGTCGGTGCTCGGCCACTCGCCGACCGTGGTGGAGGCGGCCCTGCGGGAGGGGCGCAGCGGCATCGTCGCCGACCCTGGCAGGCTCGAGTTGGGCTTCACCTCCCCCCTCACCGGGGCGCTGCCGCCCCTGGACGCCGCCGAGCGGCTGACCCGCCGCGAGCGCAAGCCCATGGGGGAACCGGCGCTGTACGGCGCGGTGGCCGCGCTGCAGGCCCTGGACGCCGCCGCCCGGGACCGCGGCAGCGTGGCGTCGGACCGCTGCGGCGTGATCGTGTCCAACGACTCCACCAGCGGCGCCGCCGTGGAGGTGGCCGACCGTGTCCGCGAGGACCGCACCACCGCGCTGCTGGGCTCTGGCCACGTGATCCGGGTGATGGCCTCCTCCGTGGCCACCACCCTGTCGGTGATGCTCGGCACTCGCGGCGCCTGCTGGACCGTGGGCGCCGGCTGCGCGGGCGGCACCCACGCCCTGGGCCAGGCCACACGGTTGATCGCCGCGGGCGAGCAGGACCTCGTGCTCGTGGTGGGCGCGCAGGAGCTGTCGTGGGTCACCACCGCGGGCTTCGACGCCCTGGGCGCGTTCGCCACCCACGACGGTCCGGCAGACGAGGCGAGCCGCCCGTTCGACGCGACCCGCACCGGGCTCGTGCCGTCCGGCGGCGGCGCGTGTGTGCTGTTGGAGTCCCTCGACGGCGCACGTGGCCGCGGCGCGCCCGTGCTGGCCGAGGTGATGGGCTACGGGTACTCCAGTGACGGTGTACACATCACGTCGCCCGACGGTGACGGGGCGGTGCGCTCCATGCGAGCGGCCCTGCGGGACGCCGGCGTGAGCGCCGACGAGGTGGAGTACGTCAACGCGCACGCCGCGTCCACGGTGGTGGGCGACGCCCACGAGGCCACGGCCCTGGCCGAGGTGTTCGGCCGCGAGGCGGGCCCGCCGATATCCAGCACCAAGTCGTTCACCGGCCACGAGTTCTGGATGGCCGGCGTCAGCGAGGCGCTGTACACGCTGCTGATGATGCGGCGGGGCTTCGTGGCGCCCACACGCAACCTGGTCGAGCCCGACCCCGCCTGCGAGGGCCTCGACCTCGTGCGCGCCGTGCGGGATACTGCGCCGCGCATCTGCCTGAGCAACTCCTTCGGCCTGGGCGGGACCAACGCCTCGCTGGTGCTGGGCGAGGCGCGATGACCTCACCTCCGCGCTGGCAGCGTCTGGCCTGGTCCACCGGCGGCTGGCTGACCATGGCCGGCCTCGCTGGCGCCTGCATCGGCACCACCTACCCGGCGTTCCGGCTGCTGCGACCGCTGGACCGCGACCGGAACCTGCCCCATCGGACAGCCGGCAAGGCCTGGGGGACCGTGGCCTTTCGCGCGGCACCGTGGTGGAGCGTGCAGGTCCGCGGCCGCGAGCACCTGCCGCGGAGCGGGGCCTACCTGCTGTGCCCCAACCACCAGTCGTTCATGGACGTGCCGGCCATCTACGCCCTCGACACGAGTTTCAAGTGGGTGCTGGATCGCCGCTTCATGCGCGTGCCCGTGTTCGCGGCGTGGATGAAGGCCGCGGGCTACGTGGCCGTGGACCCCACCGACCCCACGTCCGTACGCCGCATGCTCGAGGATGTCGAGGCCTGGCTCGGCCGGGAGATGCCGGTGGCCGTCTTCCCGGAGGGCACGCGAAGCCGTGACGGCCGCGTGGGTCCCCTGCGGCGTGGTCCCTTCCGGGTGGCCGCGGCCGTGGGCGCGCCGGTCGTGCCCGTGGCCATCCGTGGTACGCGCGAGATCCTGCCCCCGAAGCGCCTGCTGTGCGAGACCGCACCGCCGTGGCCCGTGGAGGTGGAGGTGCTGCCGGCCCTGGACCCGGCCGCGTTCGCCTCACCGCTGGCGCTGTCCAAGGCCTGCCGCCGGGCCCTGGTCGCCGCCCTGGGCTGAGCCCACCTCATCCCACGCCCGGCGCAGGTCGAACACCACGACCTGGTCGTCCTGGAACACGGCCGGACCGACCAGCCGCTCCAGCGCGGACCGGCACCGGCCGAATGCATCCGGGGACAGGTCCTGGGCGGTGAGCACGCGGCCGCGGTCGTAGCGCAACCCGGTGTCGCCGAACACGTCCCGGTGCAGCACCGCGTACTGCACGTGGTGACGCCGGAAGAAGGCCCAGTCCTCGGGTCGGGGCAGCGGCTGCAGGTCCGCGTCCTCGACCAGCCCCTTGAGGTACCGCATCACCGTGTTGTGCTCGTTGAGCCGCTGCCAGGCAGCGCGATCCACCACCTCGATGCGAAAGTAGGAGCCGTACCCGTTGAGCATGGGGAGGCGGTGGATCCGCTGGTGGTCGCACAGGAAGGGCGACGCCTCCAGCGGCAGCGACACCAGCACGGTACTGTCCCGCCCCTCCAGGGAGTGGAAGAACTCGGAGTGCTGCGGGGGGTCGGAGTGGTGCACCGCGAAGCGGTTGATCCCCAGCGTGTCCACGCACGCCAGGGCCACCAGCCCCAGGGCCAGCAGCAGGGGCCCGCGCGCACGCCGGAGCGTCACGGCGCGGGCGCCGGCCGCGCCCGCCAGCAGCAACCCGGCCTGGGCCAGCACGATGAACCGCTCCGGGTGGCCGAAGCGGTCCATGAACGGCATGTACCGCACCAGCAACAGCCACGGCAGGGGTACGACGCGGATCTCGTCCCAGCGGGTGTTGAACACCGACCGGCTCGCCTCCGAGGGGATCAGGTAGGGCCCCAGCGCGAGCACGAATCCCACGGCACCGACCACCAGGAACGGGATCATGGGGCGACGGGCGGCGCGGAGCCCCACCAGGCCCAGCGCGAGCAACGGCAGCACCCCCAGCAGGCGCACGGCCTCGCCCAGGGCCAGCGAGTGGCGGAACACCACGGTCCAGAACCACGCCTGCTGTCCGGGCTCGCTGGACTGGGGCCCGGCGATGCCGCCACCGTCGAACAGGGTCAGCTCGCCCAGCACGCCCCGCAGCTGCGGATCGAAGAACGGCCAGGCCGCGGGCACCACCAGCAGCGTGGTGATCCCGAACAGCAGTGCGATGCCCGGCAGGTGCCGCCTCACACCGACCCGCCAGCCGAGCTGTGCCACGTACACCGGAGCCAGCACCAGCACGGCGATCCCGAGGAACACGCCGTAGTAGATGTAGCTCAGCCCCGCCAGGGCCAGCAGGCCCGCTGCCACGACCACGCGGCGCATACCCCCGCGCAGGGCCGCGTCGTGCCACGCCACCAGGAACAGGGGGATGGGGAACACCAGCAGGTTGGTCGAGCGGCCGTAGAACAGCTCCTCGAACAGGTAGCGGCTCAGGGTGAACAGCACGGCCGCGGCCAGCGCCGGGCCGGCCTGCCCCGACAGGCGCCGGGCAGCTACGAACATCGCCAGCGCGTCCACCAGCAGGATCGCGGTGACGAACGCGTTGCGCGCGGGCACCTCGGGCAGCACCCACGCGAACGGCTGGTACAGCACGATGTCCAGCAGGTTGCCGATGCGGACGTACACGTTGGTCCCGAACGGGAAGTACTGCAGGTCGCTGCGCAGCAGCTGGGAAGGCTGCAGCAGGTGCTCGCCCACGTACCAGTAGTTCCACAGCGTGCCCTGGTAGGCGCCGTAGCGGCAGTCGCCGAGGTGGTGGTGCCAGAACGAGCCCGGGCCGGCGAACAGCACCACCGTCAGCAGCACGGCCAGGATGGCCGTGGCCGCGGCGAGCTCGCGCCACGGCGGCAGCCAGGGCGGCAGTGCTTCAGCGGGTCGCTCGGCCATCACCCTCGCCCTCGCCCTCGCCAGCATCCGGGATGCGGAACACCATCTGGTCACGGCCGATCCAGGCCGGGTCGCCCACCACCTCCTGCAGCGTGGTCGCCAGCGGCTGTCTCACCTTGTGGTCGATGCGCGGACCGTGCAACACGATCCAGCGGTAGCCGGCCGCGCGCAGGCTGTCCGGGGTCCACCCGTCCAGCGGCGTCACCCGCCTGCCGTCGAGCACCTGCTGGATCCGGTCCAGCAACGGATCCCGCACCGGCAGGCCCATCTCCGCGAAGCTCAGCCTCGAGCCCACGGCCGCCATCACCGGCTGGTGGTGCACGGTCTGCTGGAAGATGTACCAGCTCTGGGTGGCCTTGATCTCGGCCTTGGGGCCGTCGTAGCGCAACGGCACGTCGATCACGGCGCCCGCCGGAGCGGACGCCAGGAACTCCGACGATCCGGCCACGTCGGGCCGGAAGCTGTAGACCGGCAGCCGCACCGGCCCGGCCACGACCGACTCGATCAGCCAGGCGGCCAGCGCCACCACCGGAACCGCGCGCGCTGCTCGCGGGCCTCGCCAGCGGCCCACGCGTTCGATCGCCCAGGCGAGCCCGTGGCCAGCGGCCAGCGACAGCAGCAGGTGCACCGGGAACAGCCGGCGCTGGGCCTCCCCCACGATCCAGCCGGCGGCCGTGTGCACCAGCCCCCAGGCCTCGGGGATCATCAGGCGGGTGTCCTCGAACCACCGCTCCGGCAGCGCGAAGTCGACCAGGAACGGGAGGGCTGCCAGCAGGGTCCACCGGCCCCAGCGCCGCGACAGGCCGAGCAGCGCCAGCAGCCCGACGGTGACCAGCAGGTGGTGGTTGAGCCACAGGGTGTCGTGGGCGAACAGCTCCGACAGGGTGGCGTCTCGCTTCCAGGTCATGGCCAGGAACGGGGCATTCAGGGTCGAGAAGCGCAGGGGGACGTCGTCCGCCGACGTCTGCACGATGGGCAGCAGCGCCCGGGCCGAGAGCACCACGGCCACGCCCCCGCCCGCGAGCCCGGCCAGGGCCCAGCACACGCGCACCAGCACCCGGCGCGTGGCCACCACGCCGACGACCAGCAGCGCCACGCCGGCGTAGAAGGCCAGCACCAGGCCGTTGAACCACGACGTCAAGGCGAACAGCCACAGGCTGACACCGGCCAGCGAGGCCATCGCGGCCCGGTCGGCCGTGCGGCCCGTCCACCGGCCGGTGAGCAGGGGGCGCCACGGGCGGAGCAGTCGCACCAGCGCCAGGGTGAACAGCGGCAACCACGGACCGGGCAGGTTCTCGTAGGCCCCCCCCATCCAGAACCCGAGGAAGTGGGGCGCCAGGCACCACACCACGCCGACAAACGCGGCCGGTACGTGGTCCAGGCCGGTGTCCCGGGCCAGCAGGGCCGCGGCCCAGCAGCCCGCGGCGGCGGTGAGGAGCAGCACCACGTTGTTGCCCACCACCGGACCGAACAGGGCAGTCAGCGGCAGGGCGAGGAAGCCCTCCATGAAGTTGGCCAGGAAGAACCCCACCTCGAAGCCGGTCGGGTGGTGGAGCATGGTGGTGACCGCGGGGTTGTCCCCGTGCAACAGCGCGTGGGCCGTCCACCAGTTCTTCCACACGTGGGAGTAGGCACCCACCAGCTCGCTGCCGGGCAGCCGGCCACCGGGCTGGAACGCCAGGGGGAAGGTGGCTGCCACCACCGCCACCAGTCCGTAGCCGAAGAACGCCAGCTGGGCGCGCCGGGCCAGGGATGTCGCGGTACGCAGGCGGGCCGGGATCATCGGGTTTCCCCCCCGGCAGCGGCAACAGGTAGATCTCGACCGCGCCTCGCTCCCCGACCTGCTCGTGGAACAGGGGCTGGCCCAGCAGCCGCGACAGGTTGCCCCGCGCCTCGACGAACTCCGGGGCGTGCAGGTCGTCCGCCTGCAGCACCACGTGGGAGAAGCCCAGCTCGATCAGGGAGCTGCCCCAGACGCCTCCCCCCTTGGGCAGGGGCGGCGGGCCGGTCGCGCGGGCTCGCACCAGGTAGTCCAGCGCCACGTCCCGATACATCAGGCGGGTGAGCTCCTCGGGGACGAGGTGCTCGGGCAACCCCAGGCAGCAGTACGGCGCCCTGTGGTGGAGCTGGGCCAGGCAGGGATCCACGGCCGGGTGGGTCGTGGGTACCACCTCGATCACGCCGCTCAGGTCCTCCTGTCCGGCCAGCCCCTGGTAGGCCAGCGGCACCGTGTTGAGGAGGCCGACGGGCAGCGGGAACAGGGAGATCACCTGGATCACCGCGAGCACCACCAGGGCGATCACCAGCCGGCCGCGCAGGTGCCCCACCGGCCAGGAGCACCCCACCCGCCTCAGGCACCATCGCAGGGTCAGCACGGCGACGGTGGTGCCCCGGCGCAGGCCGATCGCGACCAGCACGGCGAGGCAGATGTCTCCCAGCAGCAGGAACCGGTACGGCCAGTGGAAGCGCAGGAAGAACGGCACCACGTCGTGCAGCACGTAGTAGGGCAGGGTGAGCGTGCGGTCACCTGTCGCGAGCCACGGTCCCAGCGCCATGCCGTGCATGGCCACGGCCCCCAGCCACCACGGCAACGCCCGGCGGCGCTCCCGGCGGCCGACCAGCGACAGCAACGCGGCCACCGGGAGCAGCAGTCCGGTCCACGCCGGCTGCCCCGCCGGCAAGGGTGAGAACATCTCGTCCGGCGGTACCGCCCCCTGCACGCTCCGCTCGCGCCACTCCTCGACCTGCGCTGCGGGCCGGGCATCGGCCGAGGCGTGCAGGTCGGTGGCCCACTCCGTTCCCACCCGGCGCGCTCCGGACCACACCGCGGGCATGGTCACCAGCGCGGCGGTCACCACCAGCAGCACGCTGCGCACCGCGATCACCCGGCGCGACGGCAGGGCCGGCGGCGTACCGCGCCAGCGTCGGACCAGGTACAGCGACGCGTATCCCAGGCCCAGGGCCAGCACGAGGAAGGCGGTCAGCATGGGGGTGACGATGTAGCCCAGCGAGGCGAGCATCACCGCCCCGCCGGTGAGCACGAGGTCGCGGGTCCGCCCCGCAGTCAGCCAGCGCCCGCCGAACAGCAGCGCGACGGCCACGAACCCGAAGCACAGCTCCTCGGCCCGGCCCTCGATGGCCTCACGCAGCACCACCGGCGAGGTCACGTACAGCATGCCCGCGACGGCCGCGGGCCAGCGCCGGCCGGTCACACCCAGCGCCAGCAGGTAGACCCCCAGACCGCTCGCCACGAGCAGCAACAACAACACGGCGTTCGCCCCCCCGGCCAGCCCGAAGGCCCGCACCAGGGGAATGCCCAGCACCAGGTCGAGGTGCCCGCCCCACACAGTCCGCATGTCCATCTCCACCGGCCAGGTGGCCATGGCCGAGATGAACGGCGAGGTGCCCTCGCGCGTGGCCAGGTCCGCCCACCAGTACTGCCAGAGGTGGACCACGGCGTCCGCGTCCAGGTGGGTGGGGTAGCTGATCAGGTGGGCTCCGCTCCGGCCGACCAGGCGGGCGAACCCCGCCACGCACAGCAGCACCACCATCAGGGGCGGTAGCCAGCGGCGGAGGTGTCGCCGCAACCGATCGTGCATGGCCATGGGGCACATTCCTCGGTGGGGTACGGCCGCATTCTCCGCCCCGGGGGGAGTGGGGCGCAACCGACAGCCCGTGGTGTATGCTGCGACGCGGTGGAGAAAGGTGGTCTGTGCACGTGGGGATCCGGCGAGACGAACGCATCCAGTCCGTGGTCGGGCTCGCCGTCGCGGGCCTGGTATTCACCGGCTGCACGGCCACCGCCACGCTGGCCAGCGGCATGGCGGACGACGACGACGGACCGTTCTTCGGTGCAGACGACGACGCGGCCGACGACGACGCGGCCGACGACGACACCACGCCCGGTGACGACGACAGCGCTGCCGGGGACGACGACACAGCCGACGACGACGACACCACGCCCGGCGACGACGACACGGGCGACGACGACGCGGGCGACGACGACGCGGGCGACGACGACACCGGCCCCTGCGACGGCTCGGGCTCACCGGATGCGGACATCATCCAGCCCACCAACACCGCCTCCTTCGCCGTGGGCGAGACCATCCACTTCACCGCCAGCGTGAGCGACGACGGCGACCTGCCGACCCACCTGCTGGTGTCGTGGACCGACCAGCTCTACGCGGAGGTCGAGGTGTGGTCCGTCCCCGGGCCGGACGCCAAGGGCGTGATCACCTTCACGAGGAACGATCTCGACGAGGGGATCCACGTGATCACCCTCGAGGCCACCGACTCGGACCTCTGCGTGGGCACGGACTCCATCGGGCTGGAGATCGTGCCGTAGCTCAGTACAGCGACGATCGCCAGGTCGCGTAGCCGAAGCCGGCGCCGAGGTCCTCGGCCAGGCTCCACACGACGTCTCCGTCCGGGGTCACCTCGTCGATGCGGCCCTGGGAGCTCCAGATGACCAGGGTGTTGCCCGACGGCAACCGCGTGACATCGCCGAAGCCGATGGAGAACAGGGCTGGATCGGCGTGGTGGGACCAGGTGAGGGTGGCCTCGCCCGCGGCGTGATCGAGCTCGTACTGGACGGCCCGGGAGTCGTAGTCCTCGGGCAGGCCGTTGTCGAACACCAGCACCGAGTCCCCGATCACCTCGAACTGGTGCTGCCGCTGGAACGGCGGCCAGTCCTCGCAGGTGAAGTCCGAGCTCGTCCCACCGAAGCGCCACAGCACGTCGCCGGTGGCGCGGTCGATCTTGTAGAGGGTGTCGAGGTTGCGCACGGAGACGTAGTACACGTCCTCGTCCGGATCGTAGTCCAGGGCGTTGGCGTGGGACCAGCCCGTGCCGTCCTCGGCGTAGACCACGTCCGGGTCGTACGTCTCGTGATCCCAGATCGACCACACGTCGGTCTGGGTGCCATCCGCGGCCACCTCCACGATGCGATCGCCCTCCACGGCCTCGTCGTCGACCATGCGGGTGTCCAGCCGCAGGGCTGCGAAGGTGCCGTCCGGCAGCTCGACCATGTCGTGGTGTGCCGTGGGCACCTCCACGCGGTCGAGCACCGTGCCGTCCAGCGCGACCCGCATCAGCAGTCGATCGGTGTCCGCCTCGCCCCCCCCGAGCCAGGTGGTCGCGGCCAGGTACACCACCCACTCCCCGATGCGGGAGCGGCGGGCGCGGGGGATGAACACCTGGTCCCAGTCCTCGTCGGGCTGGTGCCACCACACGTAGTCGCCGTCGTCGTCCACGATGACCGCGTACGACGGGCTGGAGGCGATGGTGGTGACCACGTGCCCGCGGGCGCTGTCCGCCGCCGGTGCGCGCCAGCTCTCGAGCACGGGCAGGGCCGTGGGAACGGGTCCGGTACGGACCGTCTCCACCGCGGACCGGCGGGGCTCTCCCCCGCTGGCCTCCACGGCCCGCACCCGGTACGTCCGGTCCGGCTTGAGGCCCACGAGCACGGCCTCGGCCACGCCGTCCACGGCGATCGCGGGCGCCCGATGCTCCGAGGACGTGGTCCGGCCGAACTCCGCGTACAGCTCGTCCGCGGACGCGTCGTGCACCTCCCAGGTCACCGTGACCACGGTCGGCACCACGTCACTGAGCACCAACGACACGTCTGCCTCGAGGTCGCCGTTGCAGCCGACCACCGCGGCGAGCCACAGGATCAGCGTCGGTTGCGCCGCTGCACGCCCCAGCACGGGTCCTCCTCGGGGTTGAGCGCCACGCGCACCTCGAACAGCTCCTTGGACGGCCCCATCCGCCGCGGCATGTAGCGCGTGGCCCGCTTGGCGGAGAACAGCCGCCGGGCGTCCTCCTCGCCGATGGGTTCGCCCTCGAGCTCGAACGGCACGCGCAGCTTGCAGCCGTCGCGCCACTTCGAGCAGCCCCAGGCGGCCTTGCCCGCGATCACGTATCCCGGATCGCCGTCCCCACCCTGCACGCACACGGGGCAGTCGACCCGGTGGCCGAAGGCGGGCGGCGGGCCGGTGTCCACGCGCGCGACCCGGACCCGCTCGCCGTTCCACTCCAGCACGCCGTCGTAGCTGCGGCCGGCCTTGCTCTTGAACCCGCTCAGCAGGCCCGATCGCCCGTCGGCCAGCAAGGCCCGCACCGCGTCCTCGGGGATGGCTCGTCGGCCCATCTCGCCCCACACCACGAACGGACAGTCACGGCCGCTGGTGCAGGTGTAGACCTTGCCGCGCCGGCTCACCGGCTGGTGGCAGGCGGGGCACTCCCCGAGCACCTCGGGCTCGGGGAAGTCGAAGACCACCTTGCCCTCGGGATCCAGCTTCAGCGCGGCGCTGAAGTCCTTGCCCTTGCGGGACTTGAACCCCTTGAGCACCGCGGTGCGCCCGTCGACCAGCAGCTGACGGGCCATGCGCTCGCTGACCTCCCGCTTGGCCACCACGCCCCAGAGGCGGAAGTCGCACGCCGTGCAGTCCCAGCCCACGCGCCCGGCGCGGACCTCGGCGCCGCACAGGGGACACTCGCCCAGCAGCTTGCCTTCCTCCACCGCCTGGGTGCGCAGCACGCCACCGATGGCGTCGACCTCGGCCGCCTTCATCGCCTCCACCATCTCGGCGGTGAAACGACGGATATCCTCCATGAACGCGTCCCGGGACTCCTCGCCCTCGGACATGGCCACCAGCCGCGCCTCCCACGACCCGGTCAACCCGGGTGAGCGCAGGGCGGGCACGGGCAGCACCGACAGCAGCGCCCTCCCCTGGGCGGTCGGCAGCAGCTGCCGCCGGTTGCGTTCCACGTAGCCCCGCGACAGCAGGGTCTCGATGATGGACGCCCGGGTCGCCGGTGTGCCCAGGCCGTTGCGCTTCATGGCCCGCTTGAGCTCCGCGTCGTCCAGGGACTCGCCCGCGCGCTCCATGGCCCCCAGCAGGGTCGCCTCGGTGAACCGCTTGGGCGGCTTGGTCTGGCCCTCCTTGAGCTCACTGCCGCGCTGCTGGGCCGCGTCGCCGGTGTCCACCGGCGGAAGCACCACCTCGTCCTTCTTCTTGCGATCGCTCTTGGGCGGGTCGATCGCCCGCCACCCCGGATCGAGGCAGCTGCGGCCGCGGGCGGCGAACAGGTCACTGCCGATCAGGGCGTCCACGGTCATCACCGCGAACACGGCGTCCGGGTGGAACACGGCCAGGGTGCGGCGCGCGACCAGGTCGTAGATCCGCTTGTCATCCCGGTCCAGCGAGCAGGTCCGCGGATCCACCCCGGTGGGGATGATGGCGTGGTGGTCGGAGACCTCGCCGTCGTCGAAGACCCGCTTGCCTGGCGTGACCGGCCAGCGCGAGAGCACGTCGTCCGCGGCCTGCTCGTACGGTCCGAACCGCAGCGACTGCAGCAGGTCCGGCATCAGCGGCTGCTGGTCGGTGCCCAGGTGACGCGAGTCGGTCCGCGGGTAGGTCAGCACCTTGTGCTTCTCGTACAGCGCCTGGGCGATCTCGAGGGTGCGCTTGGCCGAGTACCGGAAGCGGCGGTTGGCCTCCTTCTGCAGCGTGGTCAGGTCGTACAGCAGCGGCGGCTTCTCCCGCGTCCGCTTGCGGGTGACGTCCCCCACGACCGCGTCGAGGCCGCGGATGCGGTCCAGCACGGCCTCGGCCTCGGCCCTGTCGGTGAGCCGGTCGGCGCGCTTGCCGTCGGGCAGCACCCGGTTGTACAGCGCCTCCCACGCCCCGGCGTCCACGGCGAGCTGCACCTTGACCTGCCAGAAGGTCACGGGCACGAACCGCTCGATCGCCTCCTCCCGCTCCACCAGCATCGCCAGCGTGGGGGTCTGCACGCGACCCAGCGACAGCAGGGTGGAGTCGCGGCCGCTACGCGCCCGGATGGTCATGGCGCGGGTGGCGTTGAGCCCGACCAGCCAGTCCGCCTCGGAGCGGCAGCGGGCGGCTGCGTCCAGGTCGGCCAGCTCCGTGCCCGGCCGCAGGCGGGCGAAGCCGTCCCGGATCGCCGCGTCGGTCATGGACGAGATCCACAGGCGCTGCACCGGCGCACGGCTGCCCGACAGCCGATAGACGTTGGAGAAGATCAGCTCGCCCTCACGGCCCGCGTCGCAGGCGTTGACCACCTCCTGGCAGTCGGCGTGCTTCAGCAGCCCCTTGACCACGCCCCACTGGTCCTTCGTCTTCTTGCGCGCTCGCAGCTTGAAGCTCGGCGGCAACATCGGCAAGGTGTCCAGCCGCCACGCCTTCCAGGCCTTGTCGTAGGCCGCGGGTTCGGCCAGCTCCACGAGGTGCCCCAGGCACCAGGTGATGCGCAGGTCGCCGTCCCCGATGGCGCCATTGCCGCGCCCCCCACGGATACCGAGCACCCGCGCGATGTCACGCGCCACGGACGGCTTCTCGGTCACCACCAGCTGGAATCCGCTCATGCGATCCCTCCTCGCAACGCCAGGTAGCGGTTGAGCACCTGCTGCGTCACCTGCGCCGGCACCAGGTCCAGCGTGTGCACGCCGCGCCCGGCCAGCGTTCGCATCACCACGCGCCGATCCTCGTCCAGGCCCTGGGCCACGACCTTGGGGTACACGTCTTCCACCCGCGCGGGGCGGCCCGTGGCCAGCTCGTCGACGAACGGATCCCGCAGGGCCACGAACAGCACCAGGTGCCGCCGGGACAACCCGACCACCCCCTGCAGCAGCTGCTCGTCGGCCTGACCATGCACGAAGTCGGTCAGCAGGACCACCAGCGAGCGCTTGCGCTGGTGGGTCTCCAGGTACACCAGAGCCCGGCGGAACGCGGTCTCCGACCAGTCCGAGCGCAGGTCGTGCATCGACCGCAGCAGGCGCTCCATCTGGCGGGGGTCGCCTGCGGGCCGGGCGAACGAGTTCACCCGGCTGTTGAACGTCATCACGCCGGGCCGGTCCCCGTTGACCAGGCACACGCGGCTCAGCAGCAGCGCCGCGTTGATCGCGTGGTCGAGCTTGGCGATGCCGTCCACCCGGGAGCCCATCAGACGGCCGGTGTCCACGCCGATCACGACCTCGTGATTCTGCTCGATGCGGTACTGGCGGACCATGGGCTTGCAGCGCCGCGCGGTGGCCTTCCAGTCGATGCCCTGGGTGCCGTCGTCCGGCGTGTGCTCCTTGATGTGGTCGAACTCGGTGCCGCTGCCGCGCCGGCGCTGTTCCTTGATCCCCAGCTCGGAGTACAGCTTGCGCAGCATCAGCGGGTTGACGTCGGTGAGCGCCCGGATGTCCGGGTAGACCGAGGCCGTGCTGGACACCCCGAAGCGATGCCGCCGGTGCCACAGCCGGCCGGGGGACCACCACCGGACCCACACCTCGGGGAACGGCCACGCGCCCCGGTCGAGGGGGCGCACCGTGTACTCGAACACGTACTCCCCGCCCGGGCCCAGCCACACGGCGCCGCCGAGATCGCCATCCCCCATCTCGGCCGGGGGCACGTCACGCACTTGCACCCGGACCGGACGGTCGAGGCGGTTGCGCACGCGCACCGCGACCGGACTCGCCACCCCGATGAAGAGACGGTCGTCGAGCTCCCGCGCCACCTCGAGGTCCTCGGGCAGGGCCAGCCGACCCCGGTTCCAGGCCAGCAGGGCGATCCCCAGCAGCAGGGCGCCGAACCAGGCCCACCCGGCCCCGGGCACGGCCAGCGCGGCCAGCGCCGGCACGAGTCCCAGCGTCGCCAGCACGACGGCGCCTCCGGCGGGCATGGTCCGGGTCGGTCCGCGGCGGCTCACGTGCGGGGGGCCTCCACGTTGGCCAGCACGCCGGTGAGCACCTCGTCCGCGCCGATGCCCTCGAGCTCCACACCGGGGTACAGCTCGATGCGGTGGCGGAACGCAGGCAGCGCGACCCGCTTGACGTCGTCCGGGATCAGGTAGTCGCGGCCGTGGATCGCGGCCTCGGCCTTGGCGCCCATCAACAGCTGCAGGCCAGCGCGGGGGCTCACCCCCAGCGCGACCTTCATGTCCGTGCGGGTGGCCCGGGTGAGCGCGGCCACGTAACGCAGCACCGGCTCCTCCACGTGGATCGCGCGGATGCTCTCCCGGCACTCGCGGATGCGAGCGATGTCGGCCACGGTCTCGAGGCCGAAGCGGTCCAGCTCGCGCGCGCCCGTGCCCGCATGATGCTCCGTGAGGATCCGGACCTCCTCCTCCTCGTCCGGGTACCCGGTGATCAGCTTGAACATGAACCGGTCCAGCTGGGCCTGCGGCAGGGGGTAGGTTCCCTCCTGCTCGATGGGGTTCTGCGTGGCCACCACGATGAAGGGCTCGGGCAGCGAGTAGGTGGTCCCGTCCACCGTGACCTGCACCTCCTCCATGGCCTGCAGCAGGGCGGACTGGGTCTTGGCCGGCGCCCGGTTGATCTCGTCGCCGAGCATGAAGTTGCAGAACACCGGCCCCTCACGGAACTTGAACACCCCCTCTCCCATGTGGAACAGGGAGGTGCCGATCACGTCCGACGGCATCAGGTCGGGGGTGAACTGCACCCGGTTGAACCGGCAGCCCAGGATCCGCGCCAGGGCGCGCACCAGCAGGGTCTTGGCCGTGCCGGGCACCCCCTCCACCAGCACGTGACCCTCGCACAGCAGGGCCACCAGTAGCAGCTCGACCGTCCCGTCCTGGCCGACGATCACCTTGCGAAGCTCCATCCGGGTCCGCTCGAACAGGTCGCGGACCGCCTGCACGTCGCTCATCGTGCCTCCTCGATCCGGCGCCGGATCCGCTCCAGGCGCCATGCGTACGTCAACAGCGACCGGCCCTCCACCGCGGGGGGGAGGGCGAGGTCGGCTTCCAGCTGGGCGGCCGTCGACGGCAGTCGCTGGGCCAACCACTCCAGCAGCTCGTGTTCGGAGAGGCGGGCACCCAGCCGATCGCGGATCCGCGCCAGCAGGTGCGCCCGCAGTCGCCGCGCAGCGCCCGCTCCGTGGTGACCGCGCCGGTGCAGATCGGCCAGGGCGAACACATGCTCGGCGCGGGTCCGCCGCTGCCCCACCGCGGCGGCCAGGGCCGGGCCGAACCGGGAAACGCGCCACAGCACCACGGCCAGCAGCAGCAGCCCCACCTGGAGGGTGAGGAACAGCGTGGGTGGGCTCAGCAGGATGCGCGACATGGAGGTCACCGCCGCGTAGCCGTGGCTGAACTCCTCGACCAGCAGGCGACCGTCACCGGCGGTCGCGGCCGCCAGGCTGGCCACCAGCCAGGCGTTGTCGTCGGACACCAGCGAGTAGTTGCACAGCAGCCGCGCGTCGGTGACCACCACCAGGCGGCCCGCGCCGACCGCGGTCTGCCATACCAGCGGCCCCTCGTCACCGGCCACCAGCACCTCGCCGGCCCCGATCCCCGCTCCCTGCAGCGTGGGGGCATGGCGCACGGCCCGCAGCCGCCCCACCCCGGGGAACGCCGACTCCACCACGAAGGGATCGTCGAAGCCCACGTCCATGGGCACGCGCCCCCCGGACAGCACCACGTCGTCGACCCCCAGCGCCGCCAGCGCCTCGTCCGGGTTGCCCACCGGGAACAGCGCGGCCTCCCCCTGCTCGCCCGGGTCGCCCCGCTCGCGGTCGATGTCCAGCAGCACCCGGTCGCCGAGGGTGCCCCGGGGGCCACCGAAGGCCAGCAGCAGCGTGTTGCCCTGCTCCACCCACGCGGTCAGCCCGCCCATGCCCGTCGGCCCGCGGTCCAGCAGGGCCGGTCCCGGCTCCAGCACCCACAGCGTCCCGGCGGCGGGCAGCAACTCCACGCCGTGGTCGAACCGCTGCATGTCGTACCCCAGCGCCTGCAGCACCTCGTAGCCCAGGCGATACCCGTCGCGGCCCACGCCGTGGCTCGACACGTCCCGCGTGACGTCCCCGCGGGGCAGGAACAGCAGCGCGAGCAGGGCGCCGACCACGAACAGCCCGGTGAGCCCGGGCGCGCTGCGCCACCAGGGTCTCACGGTGCCTCCTCGCGGGGGGGCCCGCCCCCGAGGCCCCGCACGCGCCGGCTGAACCGCGCCTCGTCGAGCGGGCGGCCGGCGTACAGGGACTCCTCGATGGCGGCCACGGCCTGGTCCAGCTCCGCGGCGTCGCCCCACCCGTGCCGCTGCGCGACCCCCACCAGCTCGCGGTAGGTCAGGTGTCCCAGGGACTGCAGCCGGCCCACTCCGATGGCCTCGCCCACGGCGATGGCGAAGCGGTAGCGCAGGGCCAGGCCGAGATCGCCGTCAGCCAGGGCCTCGCGGTAGTGCGCCCACAAGGTGCGCGCGTCGGCCTGGTCGAGCAGCTCGCCGATGCGGCCCGGGGTGGAGGCCCGGGTGCGGCTGCTCCGCCGCACCGACCAGGTGACGTGCCAGATCAGGCCGGCCGCGACCACCACCAGCCCGACCACGACCAGCCAGTACAGCAGCGGGTTCGTCTCCTGCAGCTGGATCAGCGCGTTGACGAAGGACGCCACCGTATCCCACAGGCGATCGATGAACCGCTCCACGTCCTCCGAGCGGCCGAGGTTCATGCCGTGCTGGTAGTGCTGCTGCTGCAGCAGCTCGTCGGTGAGTTCCCGCACCCGCTGCGGATCGGGGGGCGGCGCTGACTCAGGCACCGGCCAGTTCCCCGACGACGTCCCCGGTCACGACCTCCGCCTCGGGGCGGCCCCAGACCCCCTGCTTGCGAGCCTCGAACTCCACGTCGAAGCCCTCGGACCGGCAGCGGGCGTCGAAGTAGGCCAGCAGGTAGATCGAGCCGCGCAGGGTGCGGATCACCGACTGCGTCAGGCCGGCGAGCGCGGTCGTCAGCGCCGTGGTCAGCGCGGTGGCGTTGTAGTAGTCGAAGATGCCGGTCGGCCCGTTCATGTCCACCACCTCGGGCTGGGGCATCAACAGGCCGGGCAGCGAGGTCACCGTCACGCTGAGCAGCCAGGTGACCACGACCAGGAGCAGCAGCTTCAGGGGGTTGATCAGCACCAGCCGGAACGACCGCAGCACCGCGAACACGCCCCCCTCGTCCTCGGTGACCATCGCGGGGATGGCGAACATCGTCAGGAACATCGCACCGAAGAACGGGGTGGTGGCCAGCAGGACGCCGCCCAGCAGCACCACCACGGCCAGCGGTCCGCCGATCAGCACGGCCACGAAGAACGTGATCACGTACCCCGGCACGACCACGAACATCAGCACCACCAGCAACAGCAGCGCCACGAGCACCACCGTGCCCATCACGGTCCAGATGTTCGACAGCACCCATCGCCACGACCGCGCGATGCTCACGCGCAGCCCCAGGTAGCGGTCGGTGATCGCCCGCACCAGCGCGACCTGGGCGAAGGGGATCACCAGGCCCCACAGGCTGGCCCCGCCCAGCAGGAGCGCCCCGTACCCCAGCACGCCGATGGCGGCCGCGTCCGCCTCCAGGTAGGGCACGCGGCCCATGTGGCGCATGAACAGGAAGATCATCACGGCGATGACCACGTTGGCCGGCACCACGACCACGGCCACCACCCCACACATGCGCCAGAAGTCGGAGCGAATCAGCCGCAGCGCGTCGGTGATCACGTCACCGGCGCCCAGGGGACGCACGACCCAGGGGGTGTCCGCGGGTGTCGGGGGGACCTCAGCCACCGCCGGACCTCAGCACCGCTCCCGGGGCGGCACGAAGTAGGCCTGCGCCGCTCGCACCGTGCACAGGGTCCGCTCCGGGTAGCGTAGCGCCGTGAGCGCACCGCCGAAGACACAGCCCTTGTCCAGGTTGACGCTGTTGTGGATGAATTCGGCGGCTGCGCAAGGTGTGTGGCCGTAGGCCACCAGCGTCTCGCCGCTGTACGTCGGCGCCCAGTCCACGCGCCGGATCCCCTCGTCCGAGACGTCGATCCGTCCCACGAGGCAGAACTGCCAGATCTCCGCGTCGAAGCGACCGATCATGGCTTCCTCGAGGCCGGCGTGCACGCCGACGAGCCGGCCCCTGTCCAGCCACAGGTACGGTGGGGCGTTGCCGAACAGCTCCAGGAAGGCCTCGACCACGGCAGCACGTTCGTCTGCGGGCAGCGCCTCGATCTGCGAGACCGTCTGCTCCAGACCCCAGGCCAGATCCACGTGTCCTCCGCGCAGGAAGGCCGCGAACCGCTCGTCGTGGTTGCCCGGCACGAACAGGGCGTGCCCCGAGCGCACGGAGTCCGCCACCAGCGTCACCGTGCCCGGCACGTCGGGGCCGCGATCGACGATGTCGCCCAGGTAGATCGCGGTGCGACCGTCGGGGTGTGCCCACCCCTCCTCCTCGACGTACCCGAGCCCGCCGAGCAGCCTCCGCAGTTCGCGCGCGCAGCCGTGCACATCCCCGACCAGGTCGAACGGGCCGGTTCGCTGGCGCTGGTCGAAGTGATGCGGATCCATCGGGCGGGCAGTCACGGTGGCCACCATAGCAGGGCCGCCACGCGGGTCAAGCGCGCGCCCTCGCGCGTCTTTGACACCCCGGATCGCCCCGCGGTACAGTCGAGGGCAGGCACCACGAGCGCCACAAACGCTGCACTGCGAGGCGAAACAGCATGAATCGAGACCGTGTCGGGTGGATCATCGCAGGGCTGGCCCTGCTGCTCGCCGTGCCCGGGTGTACCCGCGTGGAGGACCGCGAGGGGGGCCTGTTCTCGCCGTTCCCCGACGGGGTGACCGGCGCCGACAGCGCCGCCGAGGCGGACGGCAGCATGGAGCTGCCGCCCGCGTCCGACTTCATCGACGACGCGACGCCGCCCGTGATCGTGGACACCGGCGACCCGCCGGCCGTGGTCCTGGGCGACGACGACTCGGCCGACGAGGACCCGCTGGAGGCTGCAGACGGTGGCGACGCCGTGGCCAGCGGCGAACCGCCCACCACGGCCGATGAGCCGCCCACCGCTGCGCCGGTCGAGATCCCCACGGAGGTGGTCGAGCCGGCCACGCCCACGCCGCCGGAGCCGCCGACCCCCGCCCACGTGGTGGAGGTCGCGCCGGTCGCGCCCACGGCCGCCCAGCCTCCGGCCGCGGCAGGGGGCGACACCTGCGAGGCCGCGCTGTCGGTGCTCTCACCGCTGTCGGACATCCGGCTGGTCGCGGCGATCCCGGACGCCGAGCCGGCGCGGGCCATCGTGCGGTTCCCGTCGGGAGCCGAGCGCGTCGTGCAGATCGGCGACCTGCTGGGCTCCTCCGGTGCGAAGGTGGTCGAGATCAAGCCAGGCTCGCTGACCCTGGCCGAGGTGGTCGTGAACGTGCCAGGCCAGCCCGTGCTCGCCACCCACTACATGCACGTGTCGCGGTAGGGGATTCAGCCGGCTCCCAGGTTGCGTGCGGGCAGGGTGAAGCTCACCGTCGCCCCCTCACCGACCCGGCTGCGCGCGGATATGGTCCCCCCCATGCGCTCGATCAGCGCCTTGCACAGGGCGAGGCCCACGCCGGCGCCGAGGGCACCCTCCTCGAGGTGAGCGTACCTCTCCAGCGCGCGCTCGCGAGCGTCCTGGCCGTGGACCTGGCCGTCGTCAGAGACCTCCACGCCCACCCGTTCGGGATCGACCATGCCCACCGCGATGCGCACGGCAGCGCCGACGGGGTTGCGCGTGACCGCGTCGGCGAGGAGCTGCGCGAGGGCGCGCACGACCTCGTCCGGATCCGCCAGCACCTCCACGGAGTCGGGCTGCTCGAGGGTGATGTGCACCTGCTGCTCGGCGAGCGCGGGGCGCAGGTCGTGCACAGCGGCCTCGAGGCAGGCGCCGAGGTCGAAGGGCCGCACCCGCACCGGATAGGTGCCCGCGTCCAGCCGTGACAGCGTGTGCACGCCGTCCGCGAACCGCGCCAGGCCCTCCAGCCGACGTCCGACCAGCTCGAGGACCTCGCGCTGACGCCAGGTCAGGTCCCCCAGCGACCCGTCCAGGAATGCATCGACCGTGTCGCGCAGCGGGGTCAACGGCTCCTGGACCTCGGCGGTCAGGTCGCGCACGAACCGGGCCTTGCCCCGGTCGAGCTCCATGAGCTGCTCGACGAGCAACGCCTGGGCGTGCACGCGGGCCCTGAGGTCCCGCGCTCGCTTGCGCTCGGTCACGTCGCGCAGGGCGGCCACGAGCGCCGGCTCCCCGTCCCACCGGGTCTCGACCACGACCATCTCGGCCACAGCCCGGTCCCCGTCCCCGCGGTCGATCTCCACCTCGCTGGTCCGGCCCGGGATCGGCGCGGGCTCGAACGGCTGGCCCACGAGGGCCTCCGGCTCCACGCCGTAGAGGCGTCCCGCGGCCCGGTTGGCGAACCACACCTCGTCGTCGCCGACGACCACGAGGGCGTCGGCGTACTCGTCCACGATGCGGCGGAAGCGCGACTCGCTGGTGGACAGTTCACGCGCGTATCGCTTGAGGCGGGCGAGCCCGTGGTGGCGCTCGATGGCGTAGTGCAGGCAACGCACCAGGCTGTCGCCCCGCACGGTCCCCTTGACCAGGTAGTCCTGGGCCCCTTCGCGGGCGGCGGCCACGGCCATGGCCTCGTCGTCGGTGCCGGTGAGCACCACCGCCGGGACCTGCGGGGCCTGGCTGCGCACGGTGACATAGGTGTCGAGCCCGTGGCTGTCCGGCAGCTCCAAGTCCAGCAGGATCACGTCGATCCCACCGCGGAACAACCGGGCGATCCCGGCGGCCAGCCGTTCCACGTGGGTCAGCCGGAACTCACCGGGGCTGTGCTCGGTGAGGTAGTCCGCGACGCTGGCCGCGTACTCGGCGTTGTCCTCGATGAGCAGGACGTGGATGCCGTCGGCGTCCATCTCGCGGGGGACCCTCAGCTCGGCAGCTTGACGATCGAGAGCCAGAAACACTCGATGCTGTTCACGACGTTCATGAACTGGTCGAGGTCGATCGGCTTGGTGATGTAGCAGTTGGCGTGCAGGTCGTAGGCGCTGGCCACGTCCTGTTCGTGGGTCGAGGTGGTCAGCACGACCACGGGGATCTGCCGCAGCGTGTCGTCGGCCTTGACCTCGGCGAGCACCTCGCGTCCGTCCTTTCGCGGCAGGTTGAGGTCCAGCAGGATCAGGTCGGGCCGCGGGGCGTGCACGAACTGCCCCTCCTGCCGGAGGAATTCCAGCGCCTCCACCCCGTCACGCGCCACGTGCAGCCGGTTGACCAGCTTGCTCGTGGACAGGCTCTCGGTGGCCAGCAGCACGTCGCCGGCGTTGTCCTCCACCAGCAAGATCTCGATCGGCCGGCCGAGCGCCACCGCCCCCTGATGTCCCTCTTCGAAGGACTCAGCCATGGTCCACCTCCCCACCGATCGCGTCGCCATCTGCAGTGTCTTCTGCCGGGATCGTGAAGTAGAACACCGAGCCGCCCCAGTCGTTGGGCCGCACCCAGATACGGCCGCCGTGGCGATCGACGATCCGCTGGCACAGCGCCAGCCCGATGCCGTTGCCCGGGTACTCCTCGCGGGTGTGCAACCGCTTGAAGATGCCGAAGATGCGCTGGTCGAACTGCGGATCGATCCCGATGCCGTTGTCGCTCAACGACAGCAGCCAGCGATCGCCCGCCGCCTCGGCGCCGAGGTGGAGCCGCGGCACATCGGCCGTGTTGTACGTCAACGCGTTGCGCAGCAGGTGGTCCCATACGGCCATCAGCTGGAGCTGGTCCCCGACCAGCCGCGGCATCGGGTCGCGGGTGACCACCGCGCCGGCGGCCTCGATGGCCGCACCCTGGCGCTCGATGGCGCGCTCGGCCGCCCACTCGCCGTCGAACGGCTCCAGCGCCCGGCCGCGCGTCTTGATCCGAGAGTAGTCGAGCAGGTCGCGGATCTGCTGATCCATGCGCGTGGCGCCGTCCACAACGAAGTCGAGGTAGGTGCTGCCCCGCTCGTCGAGGCCGTCGCCCAGGTGCTGCTCCAGCATCTGCAGGAAGCTGGTCACCATGCGCAGCGGCTCCTGCAGGTCGTGGGAGACGGCGTAGGCGAACCGCTCCAGCTCGGCATTGGACTGCACCAGGTCGTCGTTGGCCTGCTCGAGCAGGATCAGCGCGTCGGAGAGCTGCTCCCGCGTCCTGAGCAGCTCCGAGGTGCTGTTGATGATGCCGAGCAGCTCCACGGTGCCACCCTCGAGGTCCTTGACCCGGGTGAGGGACGCCCGGACCTTGGCCGCGGAGCCGTCGGCCAGCGCGATCACGAGGTCGATGGCCTCGAGGTGGTCGGTGCGTTCCATGGCCCGCATCACCTGATCACGCGCCTCGGGATCGCGATACAGCGACACCGCGGGCAACCCGACCATCGACGGGGCGTCGTCGTACCCGAACAGCCGGGCCGCGGCAGGGTTGGCGTAGGTGACGGTCGAGTCCGTGCCCGAGGCGATGATCGGCTCGGCCGCGTGGTCGGCCACCGCCCGGAACTTGGTCTCCGCGAGGTGGCGGGAGTTGGCGTGCGCCACGCGCAACGCCTCGGGCATGCCGTCCAGGGCATCGCGCAGAACGGCCTCGGGGCTGTCGCCGTGCGGGTGTCGCTTCGATCCGGCCATCGTCATACCCCCCTTGGGCGGGGCTCACGCTAGCGTCGATGGGGGGGGACCGTCAAGGACGCTTCGCGCGGTCGCACGCGGGCAGCCGCGCGAGGCGTCCGGCCGTTCGATTCCCGTACGGGGCGTCCGGATTCCGTACGGTCGTCCGACCCCGCCAAGGCGACCGTCATCGACGGCATGGTCCGTGCACGGGAGTGGCTGCATGCACCGCCGCCCCCTGCTGCTGCCCGCCGTGAGCATGGCGCTCGGCGTGTGGCTGACCGGTCACCAGGCCGTGCCCGCCGCCGAGCTGGCGGTGATGGCGCTGCTCTGCCTCGACCTGGCCCGGCGGACCCGCGCGCCGGCGGTCGGGTTGCTGGCCTGGACACTGCTGGGCGGCACGGCCATGGCGCTGCACTCACCGCCCGGACCGGGCGAGGCACCGCTGGATCGCTTCGCCAGCGGCGCACGGGTCCAGGTACGGGCCAGGACCACCGCCCCGCCGACGGTGCGCCACGACGGTTCGTGGGAGGCTTCCGCGTGGCTGGCTCGGCCTGTGGCCAGCCCCGTGGTGCTGCGGGGCCGCGCAGACGCTGCTGGCGTCCCACCGCCCCCCCCTGGCGCGGTCCTGCGCGGGGACGCCAGGCTGTACACCCCGCGCACCGTGAGCAGCCCGGGTCAACCGGATCGAGCGAGCCGTGAACGCAGATCGGGGCGCGGAAGCAGCGCCTGGATCGCCCCCGATCCGACCTTGAGGCGAGCCGCTCCCACGATGAAGGTGCGCACACGCAGGAGCATCCGCAGGTTCCTCGTCGCGAGGCTCGATCCCCCGGTGGACGGGCTGGCCCTGGCCCTGGTCCTGGGCGACCGCTCACGACTGCTCCCGTCCACCCGGGAGGTCTTCGCCCGCAGCGGCACGGCCCACCTGCTGGCCATCTCCGGCCTGCACGTCGGCATCGTCGCCCTGGTCGTGGCCTGGCTGATCACGGCGCTGGTCGCCCGCCTGCCCTGGCTGCGCGTGCGCCTGGCGCCACGCATGGCCGGCGCGCTCGGGGCGCTGTTGGCGGCGATGCTGTACGGGAGCCTGACCGGCTGGGCCGTGTCCACCCGTCGCGCCGCGGCCATGACGTGTGCGGTCCTGCTCGCGCTGCTCGCGCGTCGGAGGCCCGACCCGCTGCAGATCTGCGCGGCGGCATGGTGCGGCCTGATGCTCGGTGATCCGGCGAGCCTGTGGCAACCGGCCACCCAGCTGAGCTTTGGCAGCGTGGTCGCGCTGGTCCGGCTCGCCCCGCTCCAGCGCGACAGGGTGGGGCGCACGCTCGCCGGAGCCACGGCCGCGGCCACCGTGGGCACGGCGCCGCTGCAGCTCGGTCTGTTCGGCCACCTCCCCCTGCTCGGCGTGGCCGCGAACCTGCTGGCCATCCCGGTGCTGGGATCGGCCCTGGTCCCCCTGCTGCTGGGCTCGTCGCTGCTGGGGATCGCGTGGCCCACGGCCGGGACCGCGCTGCTGGCGGTGGCCGATTCGATCGCTCGATCCGGCTGCTGCGCCCTCGAGATCGCCGCCGCCGGACCCCAGGTCACGGCCTCGCCGCCGCCGGGCCTGGTGGCCATCGCGATGACCGCCATCGCGGCCTCGCTATGTCTCCCGGGACGACGTGCACGCTGGACAGGCGCGCTCCTCGGGGCATGCCTCGCCCTGCTCCCCGTGCACCCGGGGGCACCACCGCGCGGGGAACTGTGCCTGACCACGCTGGACGTGGGCCACGGCGACGCACTCCTGCTGAGCACACCCCGGGGCCGACAGCTGCTCGTGGACGGCGGCGGGGCGTACCGTGGCGTCGATCCCGGCGAGCGGATCGTGGTCCCGGCGCTACGCAGGCTCGGCGTCGAGCACCTCGACGCGGTGCTGATCACCCACCTCCACATCGACCACTACGGCGGTGTGACGGCCGTGCTCGACGCGCTGGACGTCGACCTGCTGCTGCTCGGCGAACCTCCCCCGCCGGATCACCCCGTGATGTACGCGGTGGAGGCCGCCATCGCACACGCCGTCCCGGTCCGCATCCTGCCCCATGCCCTCCCGGCGAGTTCGGGAGGGACCAACGACCGATCGGTGGTGCTGCGCGTCCCCCACGGCCGCCGCGCGTTCCTGCTCACCGGGGACATCGAGCTCGCCGGGGAGCAGCGGTTGCTGGCCTCCGGCCAGCCGCTGGCAGCGGACGTGCTCAAGGTACCGCACCACGGCAGCGACACCTCGTCCACCGATCGCTTCCTGCGGACGGTCGACCCGGTCCTCGCCGTGGCCTCCCTCGACGTGCGTTCCCGTCACCACCTCCCTCGCCCCTCGGTGACCCGTCGCTACCGGGACCATGGGATCGGCTGGCTCAGCACCGCCCGCGACGGCACGATCCAGGTCAGCACGGACGGGGACCGGCTCCGTCACCGCACCTTCCGCCTGCCCTGCGGATGGAGCCCATGGCGACCGGCGGGCGATCCGCACAACGCACAGGCGATTGACTCGCGGCACACGGCTGCATACTCTGGCTCCGGAAGGGGGTTTCCAGTGAACGACACGAAAGCTGCGAAACGAATCCTGGTGGTCGACGACGAGCCCGACATCCGGCTCAGCCTGACCACGCTGCTCGAGGCGCACGGATACGAGACCGAGGAGGCCGAGGACGGCCAGGCGGCGCTCGACAAGCTCAACAGCGCCGACTACGACCTGATGGTCCTCGACATGATGATGCCCAACGTCGACGGCTACGGGGTGCTCGAGCAGATGGCGCCCCGGACGCGCGCGGACATGCCGATCATCGTGCTGACGGCCAAGAACCAGGACGACGACATCCTCAAGGGCTACAACCTCGGCGCGACCTACTACGTGACCAAGCCCTACGAGAACGCGACGGTCCTGAACATCGCCCGGTACCTGATCGGTGACCTGACCGCGGAACAGCGACGCAACCTGGAGCGCCACCTGTAGACGCTGGTTGCCTGGCGCGGGTCGCCAGTTCGGCGATCCGGCTTGATCGACCCGGGGGGGACGATGACCGAGTCCGATCGTTGGAGCGTGGACGTGGAGTCCAGTTCGATCCACATCCTGCTGATCGAGGACAATCCCGGCGACGCCGTGCTCATCGAACACCGCCTCAAGAGTGGGCGGGAGAGCCGCTTCGTGGTCACCCACGTGGACCGCCTCGCGCCCGGGCTGCAACACCTCGGCCAGCATGCCACCGACGTCGTGCTCCTCGACCTGAACCTCCCCGACTCCGCAGGACTGGAGACGCTGTCGTCGGTGCATTCGACCTGGCCGGACACCGCGGTGGTCGTGCTCACCGGTCTGGAGGACCGCAAGCTGGGAGCGCTGGCGATCCGACAGGGCGCCCTGGACTACCTGCCCAAGGCCAACGTCAACGCCGACCTGCTGTCGCGCACCATCACCCACGCGGTGGAACGCCAGCGCATGCTGCTGGATCTCAAGGAGGCCGAACAGGTCCGGCGTACGCTGCGTGCCAAGCAGATGGTGCTCGAGCAGATGACCGAGCTGACCGAGATGCAGCGGCAGTTCATCGACGTGGTCACGCACGAGCTACGCACCCCCATGACCGCCATCCGCTCGGCCGTGGGGCTGCTGCTCGATGGCACCCTCGGCGACCTGGAGGGCAAGCAGCGCCAGTTCCTGGAGATGATCGAGCGCAACATCGAGCGGCTCGCCCGGTTCTCCACCGACGTGCTGTCCCTGTCGCGACTGGACTCCAACAAGTACCCGCTGCACCCGTCCGAGCAGAACCTCGAGGCGATCCTCACGCCGCCCCTGCAGCTCATCGAGTCCAAGGCGGCGGAGAAGGACATCCGCCTGTACTACGACCCCACCCAGGCCACGGCGCTGCAGGTGTACGCCGACGCCGACGCGGTCGCCCAGGTGGTCACCAACTTCGCCAACAACGTGGTCGCCCACTGCCCCGAGGGCACGACCATGGTCATCTCGGCGGAGCAACGCGGTGACCACTACGTGGAGGTCCGGGTCACCGACGACGGTCCGGGCATCCCCGAGGAGGCGCTGGCCCGGATCTTCGAGCGCTTCTTCCAGTCGGGCCGCAAGTCCGGCCCGGGGTACCGTGGCTCCGGCATCGGGCTGAGCGTGTGCAAGGCGCTGGTGGACAAGATGGGCGGCACCATCGGCGTGGACTCGCGGCTCGGCGAGGGGACCACCTTCCGCTTCACGCTGCCCACGGCCGAGGCCCAGGACGAGATCCTGTTCGGCCGCATCGCCGTGCTCATGGGCTTCCTCACGGAGGAACAGCTCGCCGAGGCGCTGCAGGAGCAGGGCAAGACCGGGCTCCCCAAGCGGCGCATGGGCGAGATCCTGGTGGAGCACGGCGACCTGACCGACGCCCAGGTGGGCGAGATCCTGCGGAGCCAGCAGGACAGCTTCTCCCGGCCCCACCCTCGCCTGACCACCCACAACCGCGGTGAAGCCCTGCTGGGACGCCTCGCGGTCAAGCGCGGCCACCTCACCGAGGAGCAGCTCAACGAGGGCCTGCGCGTGCAGGCCATGCTCCGCGACGGCGGCATGAACGTGGCGCTGGGGCAGATCCTGATCGAGCAGAATTTCCTCACCCTGGAGACGAGCATCGAGCTGCTCGGCCTGCAGGGATTGCGCATCGGCGCGTGCCCGAGCTGCGGGGGCCGGTTCAACGTGGAGCACGCCATGGGAGAGCACGGCCCCCCCTGTCCGCGCTGCGGCAACCCCCTGGAGATCCTGCTGCACCCCGACGAGATCAGCGTGGACGGCGAGACCCTCGACGGAGAATGAGGTAGCCGGCCACCGCGCCGGTCAGCACCAGCACCGACGTGAACTGGCTCGTGCTGATCGCCGATCCGAGCAGCTCCGGCAACACGAACCCACGCGCCTCGTCACCACGGAACAGCTCCAGGACGATGCGATCCACGGAGTACAGCGCCAGGTACAGCAGCGCCGGCTCCCCGTCGAACCGTCGCCGGGGGTACCACCACGCCAGGGCCGCGAACAGGGCCAGGTTGGCCACGGCCGCATAGAGCTGGACCGGATGCAGCGGCACTCCCGGCGGGGCGATCTGCTCCCATCCGCTCACCGGGAAGGTCACGGCCCAGGGCAGGTCCGGCGCGGGGCGGCCGTAGCAGCAGCCCACCGCGAAGCATCCCAGCCGGCCGATGCCGTGTCCGAGGGCCACGGCCGGTAGCAGGATGTCCGCGTACCGGGGCAGGGACAGCTCCCAGCGACGCACGAAGTACACACCGCAGGCGATCGCGCCGAGCAGCCCGCCGAGGAACACCAGCCCGCCCTCGCGGGGGTTGAACACCTGCAGCGGGGACGCCAGGTAGGTGCCCAGGTCGGTCAGCACGTACAGCACGCGCGAGCCGACCACCGCCGACACGATGAGCCAGAAGCACAGCCGCTCGACCATCGCCCCGGACAGGCCGTTGTCCCGCGCGCGCACCACGGACCAGCGCACGGCGGCCACGAACCCGACGGCCACGGCCACGCCGTACCAGGTGATGACCAGGTCCCCGAGGCGCAGCGCGACCGGGAACACCTCTCAGCCCCCAGCCCGACGCGCCAGCACGTGCATGCCGAGCACGGCGCCCACCAGCAACGGCACGCTCACCAGCTGCGAGGTGGACAGCAGTTCCCAGTACACGCCGCGCACCTCGTCGGCGCGGAACAGCTCGATCACCGATCGCCCCACCGCGTACAGCGCGATCAGGTGCAGGAAGGCCTGGCCGTCGTAGGCCGGAGCGCGACGGATCCGGCCCAGGTAGACGAAGATCGCCAGCCCCAGCAGGCTCGTCCACGCCTGGGTGGGGTGCAGGGGCACGCCCTGCAACGCGTCGGGCACCTGCGACGAGTGCAACACCACACCCCAGGGCATGGGCACCCCCAGGGGCCAGTCCACGGGCTTGCCATAGCAGCAGCCCGCGGACAGGCACCCCAGCCGGCCCAGGCCGATGGCCATGGCCAGCACCGGGGCGTACACGTCACAGACCCGCCAGAAGCTCATCCCGCGCAGCTTCACGTACAGCCCCATGGTCGCCACGCAGAACAGCAGCCCGCCATAGAACACGTACCCGCCCTGCCACACCCGCAGCAGCTTCATCGGGTCGGCCAGGTAGTTCCCGGGCTCGACGAACACCACGTGGCCCAGGCGTGCACCGACCAGGGAGCCGACCAGGGCGATCAGCGCCAGGTCGAGGATGCGTGGCACGGACTCGCTCGATCGCTTCGCCTCGCGAACGACGAGGGGGACCCCCACGATGAAAGCCATCGCCAGCCAGAAGTAGTAGGCGGGCACGGCCACCGCGCCGATCAGCGGCAGCTGGCCCTCGAACAGCCAGGGTCGCATGGGGGGAGGCGGCTCAGGCGGACGTCTTGTCCGCCGCCTCGGCTTCCTTCTTCTTCTTCATCTGACGGGGTTCGATGAACAGCACGTGGATCAGGAACATGAACACCCCCACGACGATGGCCATGTCCGCCACGTTGAACGTGGGGTAGTGGGTGGTGTGGGAGTGGCGCAACACGAACTCCCGCAGCGCGCCGTCCCAGCCCACGTAGAAGTCCAGGAAGTCCGTGACCTTGCCGAACAGGGCGCGGTCGATGAAGTTGCCCACCGCGCCGGACAGGATCATGGCCAGCGCAGCCGCCAGCCAGCCCTCGTCCGCGGGCAGGGCCCGGTAGTACAGGCCGATCACGACGAATGCCACCACGGCCACGACCAGGAACACCAGCAGCCGGTGCTCGAAGCCGCCCATCAGGCCCCAGGCCGCGCCCGGGTTCTCCACGTGGATCAGGCGGAACAGGTCGGGGATGACGTCGATTCGATCACCCTTGGGGATCTGCGATCGCACCAGGATCTTGGTCAGCTGATCGAGGATCGTGAAGATCGGCGCCACGATCAGCAGGATGATGACCTTGCGGGACACGGGTTCTCCTACAGCGCTCGCACGAGCTGGTCGATGGTCTCCTGGTCCGCCCCCGGGAAATCGTACTCCCCGAACTCGTCCGGGGCGACCCAGCGCCAGGCGTGCACGTCGGCCTCCGGGAAATCGTCCCGGTCCACCGTGCAGCGGAACACCCGCAGGTTCACGGTGTAGTGTGGATAGGTGTGCGTCACCTCGAGGGTCATCTCTCCCACCTGCGGTTCCACCCCGAACTTCTCGTGGATCTCCCTCACAACGGCCCGCTCGTCGGACTCCCCGTCCTCGACCCGCCCGCCAGGGAACTCCCACAGCAACGGCAGCACCGCCTTGGGTGGGCGCTGGGTGATCAGGTAACGTCCTCCCCGGGCGATCTCCGCGGCCACCACCCGGATCGTCTGGCCGGCATACTTCAACGGCGGACCCTCTCCAATCGGCCGATCGAGGCGGGTATAGCACAAATGCCCACCCACCAGCCCCGAAACCACGCCCCCCCGGCCCCCGAAGGGGGGGGGGGGGGGGGGGGGGGGG